>DATEUK010000074.1:0-15578 GCA_035283165.1 Thermoplasmata archaeon | reverse complement strand
GGTGCCGAGGTCGCCTAGCTCGGTAGGGCGCTAGCCTGGAGAGCTAGTGGGTCGCAAGGCCCTCGGGAGTTCAAATCTCCCCCTCGGCGTCTCGCCCCGCCAAACCATTTAAGTGAGGGAAGCGTCGCCGATGTGCCGGGGGAAAAAACGATGGCGACACCGAAGCCCACATCAGCTCCGGGCCAGCTCGAGACGAACAAACGAATCGTGCGCGAGTTCTACGACCTTGCCTTCAATCGGCGAGAGCCGCGCGACGCCGCGGCCATGTACGTCGGGAACACCTACCGGCAGCACAACCCCACGATCGGGGACGGACCTGACGCGTTCGTCCAAGGAATCGGCGCATTCCTCAACAGCGCCCCCCATCTCCGCGTCGACTTCAAAAGGTTCATCGCGGAGGGAGATCTCGTCACGGTGCACAGCCAGTTCATCCCCGTCCCCGGGACCCGCGGGATGGCGGCGGTCGACATCTTCCGGCTCGAGAACGAAAAGATCGTGGAACACTGGGACGTGATGCAGGAGATCCCGGAGAAGTCCGCGAACCAGAACACGATGTTCTGAAACCGTCCGGGTAGGGGCTCGGTTCAGGGCTTCGAGAGGCGCGCCTTGAGCTTCTCGATCACCGCCACGGGCGTCGGGTCGACCTTCCGGAGGATCGCGAGGTAGAAGCTCGTCCAGTCCCCCAGTTGGATGGTGGTGAGCATCCGCGCAAGGAGCGTGGGCCCCTCCGTCCTGATCTCCTCGACCTTCGCCTTCCCGCGGACCAGGTCCCGCGTCGCGTCCATCATCACGCTGTGGTCGTCGGCCTCCGCCGAATCGCGCAGGAAGATCGGCGCGAACCGTCTGGCGGCGGGGTCCTCGGCCCACCCGACGAGCTCGTTGTGATCCGCCTCCGGAAGGACGGACGCCCACGCGAGGACCTTGGCGTACTCGTTGAACTCCGTCTGCCAGCGGCGCGCGACGGGCGCGTACGTGGGCGTGCCGTAGATGATCGGCGTCCGCCCCTTCAGTCGCGTGGCGAGCTTCTTGGCGGCGTTCCTCGTCTCGGGCACGTCTGGCGCGAGCTTCGTGCCGCGCACACGCAGTGCTTCCGCAGCAGTACGGACGTCCGCGGTCGTCTGCGGGAACAGCGCCGCCAACCCCCCGAACAGGTATCCAAACGCGGAGCGCGGCATGAGCCCCAGGGGAACCGCCAGGAACGGGAGGCCGTGACCAGCGCACAGGTCTCGCAAGGTACCGCCGGACGCGATCCCGATCAAGTCCGCGCCGCGCACCAACGCTTCCCTCGTCGCCGCCAGCGTCTCGAGCGTGTTCCCGGAATACGAGACGGAGATCACGAGATCCCCCTCCCCGAACCCCGCCGGGAGCCTTGAGTCGTGCACGACCGTGAGGGTCTGCCCGTGTTCCGCCGCCAACCACGACCCCAGGACGGCCCCCGCGATTCCGGAGCCGCCCATCCCGACAACGGCGACGCGACGGTCCGCCGTCAACGGCCCGAGCTTGAGGCCCAGCTGGAGGCCGCGGGAAACCTGGTCCGGGAGCGATCTCACATGCTCCGCGGCGCCACCCTTGTCCACGCGCCGGACCTCCGCCTCGTCGAGCATCGGCGCGGTATCGGCGCTTCCGCTAAAGGGGTTTCCAGTGGAGCGCGTACCTGTTTTACGGTACTTACAAAAAAGTTAATACAGGACCCCGGGGTGGCTCGTCCGGATGGAGAACGCCGTCTCCCGGGCGATTGCAGACCTGCGCGCCGGCCGGTTCGTGCTCGTGTACGACGGCGAGGGCCGCGAGGAGGAGACGGACCTCGCGATCGCGAGCGAGTTCGTGACCCCGGAGGGGGTCCGTGCGATGCGGAAGGAGGCCGGCGGCTGGATCTGCACGACGGTCCCTCCCGAGGCACGAGACAAGCTCGGGCTCCCCTACCTGGCGGAGGTCCTCCAGGCCTCCTCGGCGACCTACCCGATCTTGCGGGACCTCGTCCCGGAGGCCCTTCCGTACGACCGGCGGTCTGCGTTCAGCATCACCGTGAGCCATCGCGACACGTACACCGGAGTCACGGACGACGACCGTGCGCGGACGATCGCCCGGTTCGCCGAGGTGGCCCGCGAGGCCATGCGCCGGGAGAACGGCTGGGCGCGCCGCGTGTTCGTGGAGGAGTTCCGCGCGCCGGGGCATGTCGCGCTGTTGAATCCCGCAGGCGGACTCCTCGGGGAGCGGAGGGGGCACACAGAATTGTCGACCGCCCTCGTCTCGATGGCGGGCCTCGTGCCGTCCGCCACGATCTGCGAGATGCTCGGCGACGACGGCCGCGCGCTGAGGAAGTCGGACGCAAAGGCATATGCCGATGCCCGGAATCTCGTGTTCCTCGAGGGGCGGGAGATCCTCGAGGCGTGGCGTTCATGGTCCGGGTGATGGCGACCGGGGTGTTCGACCTGCTGCACCCAGGGCACATCCACTACCTGACCGAGGCGAAGAAACTGGGCGACGAGCTCGTCGTCGTCGTCGCCCGCGCAAGCACCGCAGAACGGTTCAAGCACCGACCGATCGTGTCCGAGGCGCAGCGCGTCGAGATGGTCGCGGCGCTGAAGCCCGTGGACCGCGCGATTCTCGGGAACGAGGGGGACATCTACGAGATCCTCGCGGACGTCCGCCCGGACGTGATTGCCCTGGGCTTCGACCAATCGCACGACGAGGCGCGGATCGCGGACGAATGCCGGAGGCGGGGCTTGGCGGGCACGAGGGTCGTCCGGCTGCCCAAGTTCGAGGCGGACCTCGACGGGACCCGCCGGATCGTCGCGAGAGTCGCAGAGTACCTGAAGCTCGAGGAGCGTCTGGGGGAAATCGAACATGTCGGCCAAAAGAGGGCCAAGGGCTCGTAGGCGGATCGGCGTCGCGGACACGACGTTCGCCCGCTGGGACATGGGCCGTGCGGTCGTCGACGAGCTGAAGGACCGGCCCGGCGACTTCGAGATACTCCGGACGACGGTTCCCGGGATCAAGGACCTGCCCGTCGCGTGCAAGACGCTGATCGAGGCGCGCGGGTGCGACCTGGTCGTCGCGTGCGGATACGTCGGGGGCGCCCCGATCGACCGGGACTGCGCGACCGTCGCGGACCACGCCCTCCAGCACGCGCAACTCATGACGAACATACCGATTCTGGGCGTATTCGTGTACGAGGCGGAAGCGAAGGACGAGCGGGAGCTCGCAGGGCTGTGTGAGCGGCGCGCGCGCGAGCACGCGGTGAACGCGTGGCGGATGCTGTTCAAGCCCGAGGAGCTGGCCGCGATGGCGGGGACGGGCCAACGCCAGGGGCACGCGGACGCGGGACCGATCCAGGTGGTTTTACGTGAACATCGCCCTCGTCGCGAGTGAGTTCAACGCGCCGATTCCCGAGAAGATGCTCGCCGCCGCGAGGGAGAAGGCAGACGCCCTTGGGGTGAAGGTCGTCGCGGTCGTGCGAGTCCCGGGTTCGTGGGAGATCCCCCTCGCGGTGAAGGCGATCGTCGGACGGAGGGACGTGGATGCCGTGGTCGCGATCGGCGCTCTCGTGCAGGGGGAGACGAAACACGACGAGCTGATTGGGGACGCCGTGGCCCGCGCGCTGATGGACCTCATGCTCGCGAACCGGAAACCGATCGGCTTGGGGATCACGGGGCCGGGCATGACGTGGGAGCAGGCCGAGGACCGCGTGGAGAACGCGGTGCGCGCCGTAGACGCGGCCGTACGGATGGCGCGCGACGGGCTCCCGCGACCACGCCAGAACGCGAAGCATCGCAACCCTCCGTAGTGCACGAAAAGCTTTATCCGAGAATCGACGGATAAGCCCCGAAGCCGCCTTTCGGATGGGTCGCGCGAGGACGGGTCATGTCGGACATTCCGGCGCTCGAGGGAATTCTGAAGGAAATGCACAGCGTCCCCGGCGTCAGCGACGCGGTCCTCGTCTCCCGGAGCGGCATGCACATCGCCGGCGCGGTGCCCCAGGGAGCGCACGCGGAGACTTTCGTCGCGATGTTCGCGATTCTCCTCGGGGCAGCCGAGACCGCCACGAGCGAGCTCAAGGAGCGCCTCGACAACGTCGTCGTCGAACTCGAGTCCTCGAAGATCCTGATCATCAACGACGGGCCGAAGGCGATTTTCGTCCTGCGCACCTCCCGCGCCGCCAACGTGGATTCCGTTCGCGCGGAGATCGCGAGGTTCTCGAAGCGCGTCGAGGAGCACCTCTAGGACTTCCGTTCCTTCCGTTCCCTCGCCTTGCGCGCGGCATCCAGCACCTCGGCGTCGGACATGCCCGTCACGTTCCTGCCGCCAAGCCGCTGCCCGAGCTCATCGCGAAGGGCCCACCAGTCCTGCCAAGCGGATTCGTCGACCTTCTCGGGCTCTGCCTCCTTCTTGGGTTTTGCGGCTCGCGCCACGAAGATCCCATCCGAGCGGTCCCGTAAAGACGTTTCCCTAGATTCGGCGCATCCCCCGGAGGATCCACTGCCCTACACACTTCGAAACGTAACGTACGGTGGCCCGGGCGCCTCGGTCGAACCCATGTGCCCGCGTGCGCCCCCGCCGCAGCGCTTCGAGGACTTCTTCCTCCGTCGACGCGTCCTCGACGATCGTCACGGCGCGTCCGATTTCATGGTCGAAGTGTGCGTCGCTGCCCCCGGTCTCGCCGACCCGTTGTCGCCTCGCGAGCGCGTGCGCCCGGACGTTGCCGCGCCGCAGCGTCCGGGCGTTTTGGACCTCGTACGCTGCGAACGGCGCCTCAATCGCCGCCTTCTCACCGAGACCAGACCAGAAGCGGTACGGGTGGGCGGCGACCGGGACGCCGGCCAGGGCCAGGATGTTCTCGGCCGTGGCGCGCGCGGGCTGGTCCCTCGGGATTGGCTTCGAGACGCCGTAGGCGAGCACATGTCCGTCCGCGGTCGACACCTCGGTGGCCACGAGGACGAAGAACCCCACCGAGCGCGCGTAGTCCCGCGCCTTCAGGGCACCCGCGATCGCGTTGTGGTCGGTGATCGCGAGCCCGTCGAGCCCATTGGCCTTCGCGACCTTCACCATCTCGACGGGATCGAGTTTGGAGTCCGGCGAGTACATCGAGTGGGAGTGAAGGTCCAAGCGCACGCCGGCCGCACGGATATGCGCGGCTTAAGGTTTGGCGGCGCAATCGTTTTGGCGTCGACCCGGATGTCGGTCCGTGCTCGCTGCATTGCGCCCTCGCCTCTTGGCGGTGGAGGAGGGCGCGAGGATGTACGGGGACGCGTCCGCCGCGGTCGCGGTCCTCCTCCGGGAGCGCGAGGGCCTCGAGGTCCTCGTGATGGAGCGGGCGAAGCGGCAGACGGACCCATGGTCCGGGCACTGGTCCTTCCCGGGAGGTCGCCGCCAGAAGGGCGAGTCCCTCCTCTCCGCGGCGTGCCGGGAGACCGAGGAGGAAATCGGAGTCGCGCCGGATCCCGCCGAGGCGATCGGCTGCATGGCGGCGCGCGCTCCCGCGAACCGGCCCGAGCTGCTCGTCCTCCCCTTCGTCTTCCGGTGGATGATGGACCAGGAGCCGCGCCTCGGGCCGGAGGTTGCCTCGACCGCATGGGTGCCCCTGTGGGACTTGAGGAGCACGCGAGCGACGGCCACCATTCGCATCCGAGATCGTGACGTGCGCATGCCTGCCTTCGTCGAGGGGTCGCGGGCCGTCTGGGGGTTCACGTACCGCCTCTTGGAAGACCTGCTCGCGCTCCTCCCTCGCGTACCCTGACTGGAGGAGGTCCTGGAGGAGTCAGCGGACGGGCGACCCATCCCGAATGCCCTTGTCGACGCGAAGCGGAGCCGTCCCCACCTCCAGCGGGATGCGGTTCGCCCCGGTTCCCAGGAAGAAGACCCGCCCTCCGTCGCCGACCTGCAAGCGCAGCCTCGAGAAGTCCTCGAACGAGATCCGGGGCGCCCCCTTCGTCCCCAGGATCTGCACCCCAACGCCCGCCTCCTCCGGCGGGAGCACGATTCCCACCTCCCTCTCGTCCTCGCCCGCCAGGAGCATGCCGTTCGACTCGATGCCCCGTAGCCTGGCGGGTTGGAGGTTCGCGAGGAACGCGATCGTCCTTCCGCGAAGCTGCTCTTTCGAGTAGTTCGCTCGAATTCCCGCGACGATCTGCCGCCGCTCGTCCCCGAGGTCGACCTCCATCACGTACAGCTTGTCCGCGTTCGGGTGGTCCTGCACGTCGAGGATCCGCGCGACGCGCACATCCAACCGGTCCGCCTCGCTCGCGGGGCCCTCGGCCCCGAGCTCGATTTTCGCGAACAGGGGCTTTCCCACCCGAAGCTCCTGCCCCGCAGGAATGTCCTCGAGGGCCGCGTCCCAACGCTGCGCGTGAACGTCGTCGTCGTGCCCGAGCATGTGCCACAGTCGTGCCGAAGAGAAGGGCAGGAATGGGGCGAAGATCACCGCCAATCCCCGGACGGCCTGCAGGGAAGTGTGGAGGGCCGTCGCGCATTCCTCGCGATCCGTCTTCACCAGGTCCCAGGGAGCCTTCGCGTCGAAGTACTGGTTTCCGAATCGCGCGAGCTGGATCGCCTCCCGGAGGGCGTCACGAAAGTGGCAGAACTCCAGGTTCTGTCCGACCTTCTTCCACTGGGCCTCCACGTTGCGGACCATCGCCTTGTCGTGGGGGTCGAGGAAGCCCGCAGCCGGCACTCGGTTTCCGAAATTTCGTGCGGCGAACGTCAGGGTCCGGTGGACGAAGTTCCCGTACACCGCAAGGAGTTCGGAGTTGTTCCGCTGCGCGAAGTCCTCCCACGTGAAGTCTGAATCCTTGAGCTCCGGCATCGCGGCGGTCGCGTAGTACCGCAGCTGGTCGGGGTCGAAATGTTCGAGCATGTCCGGGAGCCACACGCCACGGCCCCGGCCCGCGCTCATCCGCTCCCCCGAGATGTTCATGAACTGCGCCGCGGGCACGTCATGTGGCAGGACGAGTCCGCTGTCGTATCCCATCAGGATTGCGGGCCAGAAGATCGTGTGGAAGACGATGTTGTCCTTTCCGATGAAGTAGAAGTGCTTCGCCTCGGGGTCGTACCACCACTCCTTCCAAACTTCGGGTCGCCCCTGGAGCTGCCAATAGAAGCGCGTGGCGGTCAGATACCCCACGACGGCTTCGAACCAGACGTAAATCCGCTTCCCTTCCCACTCCGCGGTTGTCAGCGGAACCCGGATCCCCCAGTCAATGTCGCGGGTGATCGGTCGATCTTGGAGGCCTTCTTGGAGCCACGCCTTCGTGAAGGTGACCACGGGAAGCCGCCAATGGCCCTTGTCGGCGATCCACCTCGCGAGGGGCTCCTGAAACGCACTGAGCCGGAAGAACGCGTGTCTCGTCTCCCGCGGGGTCGGGGGCGTCGCGTGCACTCGGCACAGCGGGTTGATCAGCTCGAAGGGGTCAAGGAGGCGTCCGCAGGTCTCGCACTGGTCGCCGCGCGCGCGGGCGAAGTGACAGCGGGGACACTCGCCTTCGACGTACCGATCGGGCAGGAAGTGATTTCCGGCGGCACAGAATGGCGAGGTCATCACACGATCGTCGATGAAGTGCTTTTCCCTCAGCGTCAGGAAGATCTGCTGGACCCATTCCTTGTGATGAGGATCCGCCGTGTTCCAATACAAGTCATATCGGACGCCCAGCTGTTCGATGTTCTTTGTATGGAGCGCGTGGTACCGGTTCGCGATCACGTCCGGAGACACACCCTCTTCGTCCGCGCGCACGGTCGCCGGAGTCCCGTGCATATCGGAGCCGCCGACCATCAGGACCTCGTCGCCCTTCATCCGGTGGTAGCGGGCGAAGATATCGGCGGGGATGAACGTGGAGACCGCGTGGCCGATGTGACGCGGGCCGGACGCGTACGGCCAGGCGACCGCCACCAGAATTCGCGCCATGGGACGGCTCCGATGGGTGGGGGCGATTTAAGCCCTTCGCGCGGCGAGGGATGACCAGAGGCACCGAGTCACGAGCGGGCGGTCCAAAGACTGAGAATCAGCGCCCGTCATTCACGCGCGAGCCATTATCCCCGCCGCGCTCGATGGGCGGGCGCGCGGGGTTCTCTTGGGTTTCGACACATCCCCAGACCTAGCTGTTCGGGAGAAGGTGCGAAACAAGACGGGTACGGTCCCGTGCCCGAAGTGCGGCGGAACGAACACACGGTCCTCGACCCGCTGCCGCTCGTGTCTCACGCCGCTCTCCCCGGGGCGGTCCTACGAGGCCCCCCGGCGTGCCGCCGCCCCGGTCGTGTACTCCCGCACGGAGGTCGACGCGATTTTCGGGGAACTCGAGGCGCTCACCCGCAGGGAAGCCTCGGGCGAGCTGTTCCAGTGCCCCTCGTGCGAGGAGCTCGTGGACCAGGATGCGATGCGATGCCGATGCGGCGCGATCTTCGAGGAACCCCAGGACATCGTGGGCTACGAGTGCCCCCTCTGTGGGTCCCGCGTGGCCGAGGACGCGACCCAATGCCGATGCGGCGCGCGGTTCGCGGGATAGGGTCGGTAGGGCGAAGACTTTTCCGCGAGGGTGCCGTGCGCGGGTGCGATGGCTCAGGCTCGAAGGTCCCGCACCTTCGTCGTCGTTTGGTGGGCATACCAGAGACCGTACTACGCCGTCACCCGGGACCGTGCCGAGGCGACGTGGACGGCGAACCTGAGGAACGGCGTCGTGCTTGAAATCCAGGGGACGAACGTGGCCGTGACTCAGGTGCTCGACCATTGGCGCCGGGACGCCGACGGGAATCCCCTGCCGGCCGAGGCCCGCGAACCGGCCGGGGACCTCGCGCCCTCCCTCGCGCGCCGCGTGATGTCGCCCCGCTAGGGCAGGGAGTGGAGGGTCAGGCCATAGGCGGTCTCGAACCCGAGCTTCTCGTACAGGCGTTGCGCCGGGCTCCCGTGAAAGGCCTGCAGGGTGAGGATCTCGTCGCCGCCTTCCCGGTGCGCGTCGATGCATCGTTGGCTGAGTGCCGTCGCAACCCCCCGTCTCCGGAACTCCGGGGAGGTCGTGACGCTGTAGATCCCGGCGATTCGATCGCCCGTGGTGACCAGGGATGCGACCCCCGCCGGCCTCCCGTCGACTTCGGCGAGGAACGTCTGGCCGCGGACGTCGTCCGGTTCCGAGGCGAGGGAGGAGACGAGCACATCCTTCCACTCCATGGGGAAGTCGAACCCCCTGAGCACGAGCTCGACCGCCCTCTCCATGTCCGGGACCGTCGAGGCCGGGCGTACGCGGACGCCGGACGGCGGGGGGAGGGCCGCGGGCTTCTTCCACACCATCACGTCGAGTTCCCCGTCTTCCTGGAAGCCGCGCTGCCAGAGATCCACGGAGAAGTTGGAGGGGCGCGTGATCGACCAGAGCTGGAAGTGCGGGATGAGGCCCTGCGCGCGGAATGCGTCGACGACGACGTCGATGACCTGCTCCTTGGAGGTGTCTCCCGCGTCGACCTTGCAGGCGAAGTTGAAACCCTTTGCGGGGAGGTCCGGATTCAGAACGAGGACGACGTTCCCCCGATCCTCCACGCGGCCGCCGATGCCCCGCATCGCCTGGACCCGGTGCCACTCGAGCCGCCACCACAGGTCCTCGACGCGCACACCCCTCGTTTACGGTAGGGTCCTAGAAAACGATTCCGCCCTGGATTCGCAACCTGAAACGGGGGGCTCGGCGGCGGTGGGACTCACCGCCAGACCGGCCGCTTGCGCCGCGTTGCGGATAAAGGGAAGGAAAGGATTATTAGGCCTCTCCCGCCATCGTCCGCGCAGTCAATGGCCGCCCCCCCTGAGCAGGCTGCGGAATGCCCGAGTTGCGGCGCCGAGGTTGCACTGGAGGCGAAGGAATGCCCCTCCTGCGGCGAGATCTTCGCGGAAGAGCTCCTGCACACGCCGGAGGAGGAGGGGGACGCTAAGCCGAAACGCATGGAGAAAATCCTCTTCTTCGGCGGTCTGATCCTCGTCTTGGCGGGCGGCCCCGGGCTCGCGCTCGGAAGCTGGCTCCACGACGCGCTCCGGATCCCATTCGTCGGGGACGCGTACGACGTGTTTGGGTCGCTGAACCGACTGTTCGCGGCGGCGGGGCTCTTCGTCCTGCTCGTCGGCATCGTGCTCTTGATCCTCTCACTCCGCCTCGTCCGCCCCTCCTTCGACTACGACGTCGGAACCCCGAAAAAGGCGTAATCCGCCCGCGGAGAACCGCCATAGTCTTTTATACGGTCCAGAGAATGCGACGACGCTACGGACGGTAGCTAGGAGCGACGGTATGGCGGAATTTGGTGGGGGCTTCCGGCCTTCCCCGGTCGAGGAAGGGAAGATCTACGAAGCCCGGATTGAGGACATGGGACGGGAAGGGGACGGGCTGGCACGGATCGAGAATTTCGTGGTCTTCGTCCCCGGCACGAAGGTCGGGGATCAGGTGAAGATTCGGATCACGAAAGTGCTCCGGCGGATGGCGATTGGAGAGGTCGTGAAAGACTAGGGTTCCCGGTGCGGTGTCCTCGGGCGATCTAGTCGCGCGACTTCAGATACAGCCCAAGATCCGCCGCGACGACTTCAAGGAATCGGCGGTCCGCCTCGCGGAACGCGTCGAGCGAGTCCGAATCGACGTCGATTTCCCCGTGGACGCGCCCCTCTGCATGAATCGGGACCACGATTTCCGACTTGGTGCTGGGGAAGCACGCCAAGTAGCGCGGATCGCTCGACACGTCCGGAACGACCACGGTCTGCTTCGTCCGCGCCGCCAGACCGCAGATCCCCTGCCCGATCGGGATGGACACGTGTTCCGTTGCCTGCGCCCCCCGCCACGCGGCGAGCTTCAGAGTATCTCCCTCGAGGAGGTAGATGCCCACCCAGGTGTAGTGAGAGAACGCGCCCCGAAGATGGCCCACGACGAAATCGAGTACCGCCGCCGCCGGACGCTTTGGGTCGATGACCGTGCGGAGCACCTCGAGGGTCGAGTTGTGCTTCGGGCTGATCTGGGGGGCTTTCGTGAAGAATGTCGCGTAGTTTCCCACGCCGCGCATGACGGCGCGGATGACGACCCTCGACCTTAAGACTGTTGTCGCGGCTCGCCCTCATGACGGAACCGCGACTTCGATCCCCAGTCGAAAACGTACCACGCACAGAGTTGTCGTGAGAAAGAATCGCACCCTATCCCATCCGACAGCCACTTCTTTCGCGCACGTGGGCAAATCTTAAAATATGGTCCACGGAATCCTGAGTCACAAGCATCCCTCCACAACGAGGCCGTTCTTGTCTTTTCGCATGAACGGCCTGCTTTTTCTCTTCGGCCGAAGCGTTCTTCCCGCTTGACCCATATGGGGTCGCGACGTGTCCCCGGCCGCCGTCCTCCTCGACGACTGGCAGACCCTTCGGAGGGCGACCCGCCCGGGTTCGATCCGTCGCCATCTCGGGGACGCGATGGTGGAGGAAGGCCTCCTGAGGGATCTGGATCTGTTCCAAGACGCGTTCGACTACGCCGCGTCCTTCCACCGTAGCATGACGGAACGGGATTTGCGGGAGCACACGGTCGAGCAGGTCCTCTCCCTTGCGATGTACACGCTCGGCGAACCCATCGCGCCCACGGAGCCGGCGCTGCGGCGGGCGGCCGATCGCGCGCTGGAGCGGAACGCGGACCAAGTCGCGTGGTACGACGACGCCGTGCCGTTCCTCGAGGCGGTGCGGGGCCGGGGCCTGCCGACCGCCCTCGTGTCGAACACGATCTTCGGGCTGGGTCGGCCCTGGGAGGAACGACTCGCGGCGTGGGTCCCCGCTCGCGTTCTCTCGCGCGACTACGGGTTCGTGAAGCCGCATCCCGGAATCTTCATGGAGGCTGCGAAGCGCATCGGGGCCGAGCCCGGGGACTGCATCTACGTCGGCGACCTCCTGGTCAGCGACGTGTGGGGCGCGCAGCGGGTCGGCATGCGCGGGTTCCTTGTGGACCGCGGGAACGACGAGCACGAGATGTTCCGTGCGAACGACGCACGGCTGGCGGCGAACCTGGGAGTGGACGTCGGGAAGATCCAACCGACGGCGCGGATCACCTCGCTCGCGCAGGTTCTCCCCCACATCAGTTAGGGCGTCGGCGGGCGATCCACCCCGCTCCAGTCGACCGTGACGCGGCGTCCGTCGACGCGGAGGCGCCCCTCGGCGAACAGCTTCACCGCCAGGGGGTACAGCCGGTGCTCCCACTCCAGGATCCGCGTCGCAAGCGACTCCTCCGAGTCGTCGTCGTGTACGGGTACCGCCTTCTGGAGGACGATGGGACCGCCGTCCAAGCTCGCGTCGACGAAGTGGATCGTGACCCCGGTCACCTTCGCCCCGTGCTCCACGGCGTCTCGCTGTGCGTGCGCTCCGGGAAACGCGGGAAGGAGGGACGGGTGGATGTTCAAGATGCGATTCGGGAACCGCGAGATGAAGAACGGGGTGACGAGGCGCATAAAGCCGGCGAAGACGATGAGGTCCACGCGATGCTCCGCGAGGACCTTCGCCGCCTCCCGCTCCCACGCCTCCCGGTCCTTCCCGAAGGGGCGGTGGTCGATCACCGCCACGGGGACGCCCGCCGCCTGTGCGCGGTCGATCGCCCGCGCGCCCGGGACGTTGCAGACGAGGAGCGCGAGGTCGACGTCCATCTCCCCTCGATTCACCGCGTCCACGAGTGCCTGGAAGTTCGAGCCCCGCCCCGA
The DNA here is from genome assembly GCA_035283165.1 of Thermoplasmata archaeon. GTDB lineage: Archaea > Thermoplasmatota > Thermoplasmata > RBG-16-68-12 > EA-27 > EA-27. The sequence goes on along the minus strand of DATEUK010000074.1, from coordinate 2,906 downwards.
CGCGAGGACGCCGACCCTCGTCCGTGCCATGGTGCCCCTCAGTGCCGGAAGAACCGCACGCCGGAAAAGACCATCGGGATTCCATGTTCGTTCGCGGCGTCGATCACTTCCTGGTCGCGGATGCTGCCGCCGGGCTGCAGGATCGCGGCGACCCCCGCCTTCGCGGCCTCGTCGATCCCGTCGCGGAACGGGAAGAACGCGTCGCTGCTGAGCACGGAGCCCCTTGCGCGGCCCTCGGACTTCATCACCGCCAAACGCACGGCGTCCACGCGCGACACCTGCCCGGCGCCGATCGCGACCGTGGCGAGGTCCTTCGCGAGGACGACCGCGTTCGACTTCGCGTGCTTGCACACCTTCGTCGCGAAGAGCAGGTCCCGGACTTGCTCGTCCGTCGGCTTCGCGCGCGTCACGACCTTGAGCTGATCCGGCGTCAGGGTCGGCGCCTCCGTGGTCTGGACGAGGAGCCCGCCGCGAATGTCGATGAACTGCCACCCAGGGGCCGCCTTCCACGCTCCGCGGGGCCGCATGAGGCGGATGTTCTCCCGTTTCTGCAGCCGCCCGAGCGCATCGGACTCGAACAGGGGCGCAATTACCCCTTCGATGAAGTGGCCCTTCATCGCCTTCGCCACGTCGAGATCCACGGTCCGGTTGAACGCGACGACGCATCCGTACGCGGCCTTCGGGTCCGCCGCGTACGCGGCCGTGTACGCCGCCGCAAGCGCGTCTCGCACCGCCACCCCGCTCGGATTCCCGTGCTTGATCACGACCGCCACGGGGGTGTCGAACTCGAGCGCGAGCTCCAGCGCAGCATCGAAGTCGAGGAGGTTGTTGAACGACAGGTCCTTTCCGTGGAGCTGCTCGCAGTCCGCGAGGGACGGCGCCCGCGCGTCGGGGTCGCGATAGAACGCGGCCTTCTGGTAGGGGTTCTCTCCGTATCGGAGGTCCTGGACCTTGTCGATTGCGATCCGGAGGTACGGCGGCATCGCGTGCCCCATCCGATGGGACCACCAGTTCGTGATCGTCGCGTCGTACTCCGAGGTGCGCGCGAACGCTTCGAGGGCGAGCCGATGGCGCGTCGAGATCGCGACATCTCCTGTTTGCCGGAGTTCTGCGAGCACCTCGCCGTACTGACGAGGGTCCGAGAGGACGATCACGTGGTCCGAGTTCTTGGCGGCGGACCGCAACAGGGCGACGCCCCCGATATCGATGTTCTCAATCGCATCGTCCGCCGAGGTGGTCTGGTAGATGGTCTGCTCGAACGGATACAGGTTCACGACGACGAGGTCGAACCGCTCGACGCCGAGCGCTGCCAAGTCCCGGACGTGCTGCTCCAGGGTGGGCACTGCCAGGATCGCGCCATGCACCTTCGGGTGGAGTGTCTTCACGCGGCCCCCGAGAATCGCGCCCTGCCCCGTGATTTGCTCGAGGTCTGCGACGCGAACTCGCTGAGACCGGAGGAACGAGGCGGTCCCGCCGGTCGCGAAGAGGATGACGCCTAGGTCCTGCAGACCCTTCGCAAAATCGGTAAGGCCGTCCCGGTTCGAGACGCTCAGCAGCGCTCGCCGGACCTCAACCATCCTATTTACCACGCGAGAATGGTGCAACGCACATTAAGGTTTGGTCGCGATGCGGGCTCATGGACCATGAGGGACGGATGGCGCTCGCGCGCCGCGTCACGGACTACGTACGCCGCCTTCATTCAGAGGTGATCGCGGTGGCCGTGCATGGCTCGACCGCTACCTCGGAGGATCGCGAGCACTCCGACCTCGAGATGATCGCAATCACACGAGGTCGATCGGAAACCCGTGGATACGGGGTGATCCACGAGGGGATCGTCGTGGAGATCGAACTGGCCTCCGAAGAGGACGCCACGCGCGAGGCGGGGACGATCGGGTGGAATTGGCCCATGAGCGTGGACGGTTTGATCCACACGGTTCCGATTCACGATCCCGAGAGCGTCCTCCCTCGGTTGGCGGCGCTTGCCTCGAATCCGAATCCGGAGAAGCTCGCGCAGTTTCCGCGTGGAGTGCTGAACTCGATGTACGAGGACCTTTGCAAGATCCGGAACTTCCTGGCGGCGGGCGACGAGCCGCTCGCGCGCGTGATGTGCCACGGTTTTGCGCTCCACGGCGTCGCCCCGTTCGTCGCCTTCCTCAACCGCCAGCACTACAACGGGATCCGCAATCTGCTGACGAAACCTCGAGAGTTCGGCATCCTGCCGCCGCATTTCTGGGAGGACTATCCGCGCTTGTTGGCGGTGGACGGCGAGACACGAGAACTCGCGGTCCGGGCGGAGCGGCTCTATGGGGAATGTCAGGCGATTCTTGCGTCTGCGGGGCAAACCATCCCGGACGGTCTCTCGCTCGAAGAGAAGCTGGACCGCGGGCGGTCCCCTCGAACGCCCTAGATCGGGCGCGGATGGAGTCCGGCTTTCTGCACGATCGTCGGCACGACGTCCTCCCACCCTACGGCCATGATGTGGACCCCACGGATGCCATCGATCTCACGAAGCCGCTCGATCGTCTCCAGCGCGATGCGGATGCCCTCCGCCTTCGCGTCGCCCGACTTCGTCATCCTCTCCATGACGAACCGGGGAACGGAGATCCCGGGCACCTTCTCGTCGAGGAATCGGGCCATCTTGACGGACTTGATCGGGAGGACGCCCGCGAGGATGGACACCTTCTCGTGCAACCACTCCTTTCGCACGAGGCGCATCCACTCCTCGAACGCGTCGAGGTCATACACGGCCTGTGTCTGGATGAAGTCCGCGCCCGCATCGACCTTGCCGCGCACGTTCACGACGGCCTCCTCGAGTTCCGCTGCGGACGGGCTCGCGGTCGCGCCTAAGAGGAAGTTCGGCGGATCCTCGACGGGTGCGCCGCCTGCGAGTACGGCGGAGTCGCGCA
>DATEUK010000073.1:0-30840 GCA_035283165.1 Thermoplasmata archaeon | reverse complement strand
CTCCTCCGGGTCCCCGTCCGGGTTCGTCTGCTTCTCGAGGATGATGTTCGCGGCTTTCGTGTTCGTGAACTTACACTCAACGATCTCCGCGGACGCGAGGCCGATCGTGGCAGTTGAGCCCGAGTCGGTCGTGCCTCCACTCGGGTCCGTACATGTGATGTCGGTGAGCGTCCACGGTGACGGAGGGCCGAGCTCAGCCACCGTGTACGTGCCGAACACCAAGACGAACGACCTCATGTTCGGCAGGGCCCCGTCCGAGTCGTCGTCGAGGAAGAAGTTCGTCGGATCCCAGGAGGGGTCGAACTCGAAATTCTCGGGGTCGTTCGGGATCGCGTCCTTGAGGATCTTGATTGTGCCGGGAGGGATGACCGCGTCCGGCTGAACGCTCTTGTTCAGGTTGCCCGAGGAATCCCCGTCGATTTCTTCAAGCCTCATCGAGAGGGACCCCCCGGGGAAAGCGCTTGCCCCGCGGTCCGTGCCCCACCCGCCGGGGTCGGACGTCCCCTTCGCTAAGTGCCCGCCGAAAAGGAGGTTCACTCGGCAGTTCTCGTTGTTCCCGCTTCCCTCGCACGCGGCGTCCGCGCCAGTCTTCACCTTGAAAGTGATGGTGACCTCCGACTGGGAGGACGGGTCATCTTCCGGGTCACCCACCTTAGTGATGGCCGTATCGGATGTGATTTCCGCCCCATATATCACAAAGATTCTATCCGCTTGGGGCAACTCCCGAGTACTGACGGCCTGGCCATTGAGGGGCGCATTCTGTCCCGTCAATCCGGAGAAGGTAAAGCCGTCGGAGTTGATGTCTTCCGAGTCTTGGGACATCCCCGCGCACTCCGAGGCACTGAGCCCGCCGATCGGCCCCGGAATGTCCTCACACCTTTGGGAGGTCGCATCTTCCGACCAGTCTGGGTCCGTCAGGAAGTCGAAGCCAAGGACGATGAAGCCACCGGACGTCTTCTTCGTGAAATCATAACGAATCTTGATCGTGTGCGTGGTGTCGTGCAACAGTGCGTCCATCCACACCCGATATGCGACGCTGTCGCCTTCTGTATAAGCAGAAATGCCACTGTGGATGTCGCCGTTAATCCAAACACATGGATCCTTCTCGTCGTCGTCATCCGTGTCGTTCTTGCACTGATCGAAAGTCCGGCTCCCATCATAGAAGAAGGTGGTGGCCTCGTGGGTTCCATCCGTTGCAAGAACCAAGTACTTCCCCTTGATCCCGTCGAGGACGTAGGTCGTGCTGAACGCCCCGTTGCTGTCTGTGCTGACGTCCCAGGACGATTCATTCCCGTCCGGCCGCGTCACCGTGATATTCACTGTGGTCGATGAGGAGAAGCCCGTGCCGTTTATGTACACGGTTTCCTCTGGCTGGTAGTTCAGCTTGTCCGTCGTGACCGTGGGCGTCCCGTTGTCATTTGCTAGCACTCCCCCCGGAGCAAGGGCCATCATCAGCGCGAGCATTCCGACAACCGCGAGTCCAACACCACTCATTCTCATTCACTTCGCCTCCCCCGGTCCTCCTTCCCGTGATTCAGAGACCCTACGCCGAACTCACGAAAGTCGGACCTTCCCTGCGGAGTATTGGAGGCCCCGTATATTTGGAATGTGGAACACTTTTTGTCGCGCACCGAGGTTTTCGCCCGAGCAAGCGAATTCTGAGCTCCGCGTCGTCGTTCTTCAGTCGGCAAGGCCCGCCGAGCTTTTGCGCATCCGCACCGCGACAGTCTCAAGCAGCGGGAACGCCTGGCTCGAAGTCGGGAGCCTCAGAACCGGTCCATGGCGCGGGGGGAGGGCACGGCCAGCCGGTATCGACCATGACTTCTCCAGACGAGCCCTTCCCGTTCGAACCGGGCCATGTGGTACGCCGCGAGCTGGCGGCTGATGCCCAGAGCGTGCGCAATCGTCGCCGCCGAGCATTCCTTCAGCCGATGTGCGACGATCCACACCCGCAGGCGCGTCCCTCGATAGGTCCAATGCCTCCCGAAGAGTTCGTTCCGTTCCCGTTGGAGGGCGTCGCCGGCCACGTAGTAGCGGGATTGGCCTTCCCGCTTCTCTGCGTGGACGAATCCGTCTCGGATTAGGATGCGGAGATGATGATGCGCCGTGCTGACGCCCACGTCGACGGCGCGTGCGATCGAGCGAAAGTGGTCCCCCGGAAGGAGCAGAAGGTGCTCGTAAATCCGAAGCCGCGTTGCGTGTTCGAGGGGCGGGGCGACAGAGGTTGCCATCCGCATCACGTCCGGGTCGCCACCGTCGACTCCCCGCGAGTCCGGTCCTCGGGGATCCTGGACAGCGCGTGGGCGAGGCGTTCGGACTCCTCCCGCAGGGCTCGGCCGGAGACCGACACCGGCGCAACGAGGACGATTACGGACTGGGGGTCGGACCGCGACACGTGCAGTCGGTGTTCGCCCGCTTCGATCTCGATCGACGAAGGGCTTTGTCCCCCCAACGCCTCGGCGAGGGTCGCGATCGACCCGATCATCGTGGCTGCCATGACGCTGATCACGTCCTGGGGGACGTCGTGGCGCATCCAGCCCCCCAACATAACGCCCGTACGCTTGAGGAGTATCACGACGTCGGCCGGCCCGCTCAGATCAACGGCGGAGAGCAAGGCGGCCCCCCGATCAACCTGGACCCCTCCCATGTTACTCCCCCGTACCCCGGGCTCGACCTGCGAAGCGCTCCCATGACTCCCCGCGGGTCGCAGTCCCGAAGGATTGAATGCAGCGTAACGGACTTAAACGTTGTCCCGCAGGGGGCGGTCCGGACCCTGCCCAGCCGGATCGAAAGTGGGAGGCCCCGAGCCCGACGATCTCGGGCGCTGTCACGGCTCAGATCGGACGGCAACCCAGGGCGTTGCGGCTTCTCGCGCGTTGGTCAACTCCCGAGCACGCGGCGGCGCAAGGCGCCGCGCTCCTTCCCGGCCGCGAGGTGGGCCACGATCACGCGCTCGACCTGACTCGCGAAGGGCTCGTACTCCTGCATCCAGTAGTGCTCCTTCGCGCTCCCCCTCGGCCCGTACTGGGGCCCGAACGGGTTTGCGAGGTCGCACAGCCGATGGAGCGGCTCGTGGAACAGCGTGTCGTACGCCTCCTGGATCCCGTGGTCCGTCGAGGCGTCCTTTCCCTCCCACCAGTAGTCGAGGAGCGACAGCGCGGTCCCGGACCCGAGGGCGGCGATCCCGAGGCAGTAGTCCGCGTGCGCGTTCGCCCGCTGATTCTCCAGGACCTCCCACGCGATCGTGTGCGCGAACAGCGCGTGCTTCCGGAGGCTCTCCGCCGTCCGACTGGTCCCGAAGATCAGGATCGGCGGAATGAAGTCGCGTCGGCGGGAAGGCTTTGGCCGAAACGCCGGTGCGTGAGACCGCAGGAGGCGGAGGTACCGCTCGCTGGCGGCGCGGCCGACGGGGCTCGCGAACCGGTCTGGGTCGAACTCCGGGAGCGGGTAGTTCAAGAGATGGCGCTCGGCGAGCGTTCGCGTCTTCCGGAACAGCTCGGACATCACGTCGCGGGTGAGGCGGAGGGCCTCCGGTGCGAGGCGGGCGCGTCCCTTCGGGGGCACGTCCTTCGCGATGGCCCGGAGCCGCAGGACGACGGGCGGTGCCCGAAGCCGCTCATTCAGATCCTGGATCCCGCGCTGCGTGTGCCAGTACGGGTGGATCGGCCCCACCGTGCGGGGGTCCCCATCCTCGTAGTACGTCTGGCTGCGCGCGCGGGCCATCCGGGTCCCATTCGCGAACCGGGTATCATGCTTTCGCCCCTCCGTGGGCTCCCTTTATGCCGCGGTCTGGGTTTCTCGAGCCCGTGGCCGTCCGCCTCGAGGACCGCGAGGCCGCGCGATCCAGCCTGTCCATCGACCCGATCCGGAACGCGGTCGTGATCCACCGCATGTTCCACCATCCCGAGTTCACCCTCGCATTCGCAGACGCGCCGTCGGGGCCGAAGGCGCTCCTCGTGTTGAAGCCCGCAAGTTCGGGGAGCCAACCGCACCAGTTCGCCCTCCACGCGGTCGACGAAGCGGCGGCGGCCCGCGTGCTGTCGGCGGTGCCAACGGGCGTGTCGATCTTCCACGTCGCCGACGAACTTGCGTTCCCCGCCGTGAACAGGGCCATCGAGGTCCGCTGGTGGGGCGAGGCGATCCTGTATCGGATGGAGGCCGCCGGCTTCCGGGACGTGCAGGCGCATGAGGTCCGCCCGCTGGACCCGAAGTACGCCGCCAAGGTGGCCACGCTCTGGGCGCCGGATTGGCCGGCGGAAGGATACGTCCGGTCCCGGATCGAGAACGGGATCACGGGCGCGATCTACGAGGACGGAGAGCCCGTCGCATGGTACCTCACGCACCTCGAGACGGAGGACGTCGTGATGCTCGGGTTCCTCCACGTCCTCGCGCCGTGCCGAGGCCGGGGGTACGCGAAGTCCCTGTCGTGCTCGCTCCTGAAGCAGACCTTCGCGCGGGGAAAGGTCCCTGCGTGCCACGTGTACACGGACAACGGGCCGTCAATCCGCCTCATGGAGGGACTCGGGTTCCGGCGCGTCTGCATCCAGGCGTGGGGGGACGGCCTCCGGCGTTCCTGATCCGTCCTCGGGGGGTTCCCGCCGGACCTTCGCCCGTTTCCGGGGCACCCGCTCCTCCACGATGCGGAGAAAGCGGGCGAGGGACCCGGGCATGTCCACGGCGACTCCGAACCGCCGAAAGTGCGCCGCGAGACCCGCGAGGTCCCGCACGAGGATCTCCTCCGCGAGCGCGAGCTGCCGCCACGGGCTCTGGCCCACCCGGTCCACCCGTCGCGCGTCGGAGAAGTCGATGAAGAAGGGCCGATCTTCGTGCACGAGGACGTTGTACGCGCTCAGGTCCCCGTGCAGGATCCCCGCGGTCACGAGGGATTCGACCGCCGCCAACACCTCCACGAGCAACCCCTCGGGGTCGACGGGCTCCACGTCCACGAGCCGGGGTGCGGGCCCTGCGTCGGACCCGAGGTACCGCATCGCCACCATGTTCTCCACGCGCTTGGCGGGTGTCGGGACCGGCGCGCCGCCCTCCCACGCCATGCGGAGCGCCTCGAATTCGAAGGCGGCCCGCCACGCCATGTTGTCGAGCTTGATCGGACCGCCGCCCCGGCGCGACGTCCGGTACAGGCGGAACACCTTCACGACCAGCGGCGCTCCCCCGAGACGGGCGAGGTACACGTCCGCCTCCTTGCCCGCGCTGATGAGGCCAACGACCTCCGTCCCGAGCCCTGCGGAGAGGATTTCCTCGACCGTCGACCGGTACCCGGACTCCGCGAAGCGCACGGCCCCGGTGCGGATCTTCCACTGGACGCTCGCGTCGAGTGGCGGCGAGTTCGGCATCGTTCGGTTCGCGTTTCACGGTCATGCGTTCACAGGCAAGCGCACGGGCCGGGAACGTGTGCGAGAGGCTACGGCGTCCCCGGCGGCAATCGGAAAACGTGGCGGAATCTCATACCGGGAACACCTCCTGGGCATGGGAAGACGCGCGGCCACGGAGATAAGCCTTCCGGCTCATCTCATCGGGACCAGCGCGGATCGTAGTCCACGATGACGACGGGATAGGAAATGGGAGGGACCCGCGGCTAGCCGACGGGCCACTGCCAGCTCGCGATGATCACGGCGGCGCCGACGCCGAGCCCGAGCGCGACGACGAACCACGGCGGGATCTTGAGGGCCTTGTCGTCTTCTTGGTCGAAATAGCGGATCAGACCCGCTGCGGAATGGAAGCCTTCCCCGCGCTTCTCGCCGGCCATCGACGCTGGGGAGCCGTTGGCGTAGCTTAAAGGCTTCGTTCCAGCGGTTCCGGGAGGCGGCCCCGAGGAGGGGCGACCCGCGCTGGGCGACGCTTTATTACCCGGGAGCCGAATAAGCACCTCCCATCCGAGGGGGAGTGCACCATGGTCTCCGAGAACACAGTCTACATTGGGAACAAGCCGCTGATGAGCTACGTTTTGGCCGTCGTGACGCAGTTCAACGCGTCTGACGAGGTGAGCGTGAAGGCGCGGGGGAGGAACATCGCCCGAGCCGTGGACGTCGCGGAGATCGTGCGAAACCGGTACCTGAAGGAGACGAAGGTCCGCACGATCGAGATCGGGACCGAGAAGCTGACGGGCGAGGAGGGACGGACCGCGAACGTGTCCAGCATCGAGATCTTCCTGACGAAAGGCTCCGAGAACTCTTAATCCCGTCCCTCCTTGGTGCCCCGTGGCCCTCGACGAGGTCCTGGCTGCCGCGGCGGACGTGGATTGGACGCGGCTCCGGGAGCGACGCCTGTGCGACCCCTGCCTCGGCCGCCTCTTCGGCAAGGCCGGGCACGGGCACACGAACGCGGAGCGGGGGCACGCCGTCCGGGAGACCCACGCCCTCCTCCCGGGGGACTGCTGGTTGTGCGAGGGCCTCCTCGACGAGGTCCCGAAGTTCGCCGAGCTGGCCGTCCGAGCGCTCGAGCCCTGGGACTTCCGCACATTCGCGATGGGCTCCCGCGTGGACCCCGAGGTCGTCGCCCGCGAGGAGTCCCTGTGGGCGGAACTCGGACTCTCCGAGGCGGAGCCCGTGAAGGCGGAGATCAACCGGGAGGTCGGGAAGCTCGTCGCCGACCGGACCGGGAAGGTCGCGGACCTCGCGCGGCCCGAGGCGAGCGCGATCGTGGACACCGCGTTCGACGTCGTCGCCGTGACGATCGCACCCCTCTTCCTCTACGGCCGCTATCGGAAGCTGTCCCGCGAGATCCCGCAGACCCGGTGGCCGTGCCGCCGATGCCAGGGGAAGGGCTGCGACCACTGCGGGGGGAAGGGCAAGATGTACGAAACGAGCGTGGAGGAGGTGATGGCCGCTCCCGTCCTCGCCCAGACCGGGGGGACGGGGCACGCCCTCCACGGGATGGGGCGGGAGGACGTGGACGCCCTCATGCTCGGGAACGGCCGCCCGTTCGTCCTCGAGATCTCGCGGCCTCGGCGGCGGACGGTCGACCTCGAAGCGGTGCGATCCTCCGTGAACGCGTCGGGCCTCGTGGAGGTGGAGGCGCTGCGGACGTCCACGCGCGATGAGGTCGTTGCGCTGAAGGACGATCGCGCGGACAAGACGTATCGCGCCCGCGTCCGGTTCGCGGCGCCCGTGGCCGCGGCAAAGCTTAAAGAAGGGATGGCCGCTTTGGCCGGCGCGCGCATCGCGCAGCGGACCCCGACCAGGGTGTCCCATCGCCGGGCCGACCGCGTCCGACAACGGACCCTGAAGGGCCTCGAACTCCTCAGCGCGGACGACCGGGAGGCGGAGGTGCTCGTCACGGCGGAGGCGGGCACGTACGTGAAGGAGGTCCTGCACGGGGACGGCGGCCGCACGGTCCCCAGCCTGGCGGCGCTCACCGGGGTCCCCTGCGAGGTGCTCGAACTCGACGTGGTGCAAATCCACGATGGCGGTTGAGCGATGGTCAAGGCGTCGAAGGGAATCATGGAGGGGTCGCGGCAGAAGCTGCGGCGCCGGGTGCGCGAGCGCGGGCTCTCGCCGATCACGCGGTCCCTGCAATCCTTCGAGGTCGGGGATAAGGCCACAATCGTGATCGATGGGAGCCGGCAGAAAGGCTGGCCCCACCACCGGTTCCACGGCCTCACGGGCACGGTCGTGGAACGCCGCGGTCGCGCGTACGTGATCGACGTGCGCTTCGGCGGCAAGGTCAAGCAGGCGATCGTCAGTCCCGAGCACCTGAGGCGCGCGTGAGGGGGGGAGGCCGATGGAGGAGGACGAGCGGTTCCTGACGCTTGCGGAGATCAAGGCCCTCCTGGAGCGCGAGGAGCGGGGCCGGAAGGACCTTAGCATGGAGCAGAGGTACGCGCTGACCCACGCGCAGATGTTCTCGAAGCTCGACACCGAGCAGACGCGGAAGCTCATCGACGAGCTCCTCCAGGTCGAGATGATGACGCCCGCGAACGCGTACAAGCTCGCGGACATGCTGCCCAACCATCCCGACGACGTCCGTGCCGTGTTCGCGAAGGAGCGGTTCTCCCTGTCCAAGGAGGACGTGGACCTGGTCGTGCAGATCGTCGGGAAGTTCTTGTGAGGGGGTACCGTGGAGGACTTCGTCCGGATCCTCGACCATCTGCCCCAGGGACACCCCGACCGCTCCCGCTACCAGCGGGAACCCACCGCGTACGCGCTCGGCGAGGACGAGTTCAAACTCTTCGAGCTCTTCCCGAAGGAGGGGGCGACGATCATCGCGGGGGATCGGGCGTACATCGGGAAGGAGGCGGACCAGCGAATCGCGATCCAGCAGGTGAAGCGCCGCATCGGGTTCGAGGAGCTGACGACCGCCGCCCAGAACGAGCTGCCGCTCGTCATCCAGCAGATCGTACGGGAGAAGGAGGAGCGCTTCACCCGGTTCTTCAACGAGGCGCAGGCGATCACGACGCGGTTCCACATGCTCGAGCTGCTCCCGGGGCTCGGGAAGAAGACGATGTGGGCGATCCTCGAGGAGCGGAAGAAGGGCCCGTTCCGGTCGTTCGAGGACCTCGCGAAACGGGTCCCGCTGATCCATCACCCGGACCGGCTCGTCGCCAAGCGCATCGAACAGGAGGTCGCGAACCCGGGCGAGAAGTACCACCTGTTCGCCGCGCGCTAGGACCCGAGGGCCTCCGACTCCACCTCGCGCTCGATCCGGACGGACTCGTCCTTCGTCACGCGGAGAAGGCGTCGTGCGTCCTCGAGGACGTCGCGGACCTTGGGCGTGATCTTCCCGGCCGCCATCGCGTGCCGGAACAGGTCCCGGTACGTCTTCCGCACGTCCTCCATCGTGCCCACGACCTTCGTGATCACCTCCGTCTCGATCCGGCGGTGGTCCAGCTCGGAGATCTCAAGGTGGGACCGCAGCTGCTCAAGCAGGAGCTGTTCTGTCGCCGTCACCTTGCCGTCCTGCCACGCCGTGAGCAAGGCCTTCGTGTACGCCTCGATCTTCTCCAACCGCTCGTCCATCTCCCGCTTCCGCCGCTCGTCAATCGTCTCCAAGTACTCCATGTCGAGGACGGGCGCCGCCATCGCCTCGCGCACGATGTCCGAGAAGCTGAGCCGCACGGACGTCGCGCGGTCGATCTCCTCGAGCGCCATCTCGCGCATCTCGCCCTTCACGCGGATCGGCACCCTGATCGTGGAGAGATGCACCCGGATCCTCCCGGCCCGCTCCCAGCCCTTCCCGCTCAGGTAGTAGGCGAGCATCCTCTGGCGCATCCCCTCGATGTGCGCCTTCCGCTCCGCGACCGCGCCCTCCGCGACGAGCTCGTCGAGGTACCGGGACACGTGCTTCCGATGAATCCCGGCGGCGAACGCGATGCTCCTCTGCGTGAGCGCCATCGGGAGCCCGAACCGGTCCTCCATCCCCTTGAAGTCGGAGAGGTAGAGGAGGACGCGCTCCTCCGTCGTCAGGGACAGGCGGTTCTCGGACACAGACGGGGCGCGGCATCCGCTCCGGGCGTAAAAGGATGCCGAACCGGGAGCCGCGCCTGCACCGTCCGGAGGGAAGGGGTCTACATGTATCCCGATTTCTGCAACGTCATCAGGTCTTCCGTGCTGAGCTTCTCGCCCTTGCGGAACCGCTCGAAGATCATCTCTGCCTGACGCTTCGCGCTGACCTGCACGACGGGCTCCCCCTCGTCCGTCCGACCCCGCTGGCGAAGGCCGTGGATGATCTTGTCGTAGTCGTGAACCTGCCGGATGAAGTCGATGTGCTTCTTGTGCTCGTCGTCGGCGAGGAGCTTCGTCTTGATGAACTCCTCCTGTGCGAGGTCCGCCTCCCTCCGGAGGGCGTCGCCTTCCTCGAAGAGCTTGACCATCGCGTCGTGCTCCTGTTGGGCGGCGTCGGCGAGCTCGCCGACCTTCCGGTGCGAAGCTTCGGCGATTTCCTTGGCTGCGCCCAGCTCCTGGACCGCGGCGCGGACCTCCGCGTCCTGCTCGAGCTCGGCCTCGCGCTTGCGGATCTCGGCCTGAAGACGGCCGAGCTGCTCGATGATCGCCCTCTCGTCGGCGGGCTTGAGGACCGCGGTCTGCTGCCGGAACTCGAGCTCCCGCATGTCCCGCACAAGGCGGGCGACCGGGATGCCGCCGCGCGGCGCCTTCGTCCGCTTCACGTCGTTGACCTTCGCGAGGAGCTCGTTGACCCGGCGGTTCCAGCGGTCTCGCTCGACCTTGGTCGCCTGCACAGCCGCGTTCAACTCGTCGCGTCGCTGGCGGTGCCCGGTCGCCTCCTCGACGCGCGCGCGCACCTCGGCGTTGAGGGAGTCCCGCTTCTCGACCCACTCCCTCGTGCCCAGGTTCAGCTCGTCCCGCCGTCGGCGGTGCTTCTCGGCTTCGCCGTTTGAATTGTCCCGCTTCGTCTCCAAGTCTTGGGGAACCGCGACCGGGACCTCCGTGGCCATCCAATCCGTCAGAACTTTCCGTCTCCCTATAACCTTTTCTCCCGATGGGCGGACCCGCGTCACACGCCGCCGGATTTCAGGATCTCACGGATGATCGCGCCGAACGCGTCCTCCACGTGATCGCCGGTCTTCGCACTCGTGAGGAACGCGGGCCAGCTCCGGTCCTTCGCGAACTTCCGGATGTCCGTCTCCCTCAGAGGCCGGTCGGGAACGTCGCTCTTGTTCGCCAGGAGGCACACGGGAATCTCCCCCGCGACGCTCGTGATCGCCTCGGCCCACCCGTCGAGTTCGACCATCGTCTCCGGGCGGGTGACGTCGCACACGGCGATGATGCCGTGGGCCCCGTGGTAGTACGCGTCCTTGAGCAGCTCGCGCACGTTCTTGTTCCCCCAGATGTCCCAGAGGATCATCGTGACCTGCAGGGACCCCCGGGTTGCGTGCGCCGTCTCGAAATCCTTCTTCGTGACCTTCGCCCCCAGGGTGGCGATGTACCGGTCGTCGTACTCGTCCATCACGTACCGGCGGATCAGGGACGTTTTGCCGACCATGGGCTCGCCCGCGAGGCAGACTTTGACCTTGACCCGCTGCTTGTCCATCTGACTCGCCAACACGGGGGTATTCTCGAACCGGGAAACAACTTCCACGCATATATGAGTGTTGACCCCAAATTCTCGCGGAGCGTATCCACGGATGGGTCTCGACGGCGGAATCTATCGCGGCGGCGCGAGGCGGTACCGGGCGTGCGCGGGACTCCCCGCCCCGTAGCAGAACTGGATCGTCGAGAACGAACCTCGCAAGCCGGCGACATCCCCCGCGACGGATTTCGGATCGTCTCCCTTGACGACGACGCGCGCCATAAGCTCCGCGACCTCGTCCATCTCCGACTCCCGCATCCCCAGCCGCGTGAGCTCCTGGCTCCCGAGGCGAACGCCGGAGGGGTTCACGGGGGAGGTGTCGGTCGGGAGGAGGTTCTTGTTCGCGATGATGTTCGCTCGCTCCAAGTCGAGCGCGACCTTCGCCCCCCCGCCGTGGGCGCGGACGTCCACCGCCACGATGTGGGACTCCGTGAAACCGTACGGTTCCGCGAGGACTCGAAGCCCTCGCGCGTGGAGCGCCGTCGCCAGGGCTTTCGCGTTCCGCACGACCTGCTCCGCGTACGCGCGGCCGAACTCCAGGTGCTCCGCGAGCGTGACCCCCAGCGCCGCCATCGCGTGAAGGTGGTGGTTGCTCACGACGCCGGGGAAGACGCCGCGCAGGAGGCGCTTTTCCATCTTCTCGTCGCGGGGCTCCGCGAGCAGGATCCCGTGCTGCGGACCCGGCAGCGTCTTGTGCGTGCTCCCCGTGATGATCTCTGCGCCCTCGCGCAACGGGTCCTGGAACTGGCCGCCCGCGATGAGGCCCATGACGTGCGCTCCGTCGTACCAGACATAGCACCCAATCTCTTGGAGCGTGTCCCGGAGCTCCTTCAGGGGCGTGGGGAACAGGAACACGGACTGGCCGAACAGCGCGATCTCCGGTCGTACGGACCTCAGCACCTTGATCGTCCCGTCCACGTCGAGGTTCATGCGCTCCGCGTCGAAGGGGTACGTCACCTGTTTCATGCCGCGGACGCCGACCGCGCCGAATTTGGCGGTGGAGATGTGCGCGCCGTCCGACAGAGCAACCGTGGAGATGACGTGCCCGGGCTCGCCCAGGGCGAACAGCACCGCAAGGTTCGCGTTCGTCCCGGAGATGGGGCGGACGTCCGCGTGGCGGCACCGGAAGAGGCGCTTCGCAAGCTCCGTGACGCGGACCTCGACCTCATCCACGTACACGTTGCCCTGGTAGTACCGCTCGCCGGGGAGGCCCTCCGCGTACCGGTCCTGGAAGTCGACGAGCATCATCTCCCGCGCGAGCGGGCTGATCAGGTTCTCTGACGCGATCATCGGGAGGGATTTGGAGAACCACTCGTGGTGGCGGTCCAGCCGATCCTGGATGAAGACGAGGTCTTCATTCATCCTGTGCCAAGCACGGGCACACGCTCATGGGGATAAAGAGGTTGAGCCCGATCCTGCCGTGACGAGCCGAGGCAGAGGGAACCGCGGCTTGCTGAGGATCAGAACACGCGCGCCTTCCCCGCGACCACCCGATCCTTGATCGTGTGGACGTTCGCCAGGCCGTCGTCGAGGATCCCCTCGACCGTGCCCTTCACCGCCCCGATCTTCACGCCCTCCGCGAGCGACAGCTGCGCGACCGCGACCTGCGGCTCGTCGATCGGCTTCCCGATCTGCGACACGATGCGGACCCACACCTCCTCGACGTCGCCCTGGCACTCCTCCGCGATCCGGTGCGCGACGTCGAACGACAGGAGGTTGTACAGCTTGCCGACGTGCGTGACGGGGTTCTTCCCGGCGGCCGCCTCGAGGCTCATCGGGCGGTACGGAGTGATGAGCCCGTTCACGCGGTTCCCGCGGCCGACGGACCCGTCGTCCCCGTTCTCGAAGGACAGGCCGGTCACGGTCAGGTACAGGATGCCCTCGTAGTAGTTGTCGCCCGTGTTCACGTCGACGAGGACCTCCCGGTTCGTGATCTTCACCGCGTTGTCGAGGATGCGCTCCCGCAGCTCCTGGATCACGTTCACGTAGTGGTCCTTGTCCGGCACGAACTTGTCCACGATGGCGGCGGCGACCGTGAGGGCGATCCGTTCCCCGATCCGCACCGCCATGACCTTCACATCCTGCCCGACCTCCGGGAGGTCCTTCTTCAGGACCCCGTTGATCATCTCCTCCGTCCGGAGGGCGAGGAGTTCCGTCTCGCTGTACGGCGCCGCCGAGACCCCGAAGGACGTGTCGTTCGCGAGATGCCTCTGCGTGTTGTACAGCCCGCGGAGGTCGACGCTCCCCTGCCCGATCTTGCAGTCGATCACCACGTCCGCGTCCACGTTCAGGTTCGAGCAGACGTTCGTGAGGTACTCGTGGGCCGCCGCCACCGCCGTCGTTCGGTACGGGAGGCGCTCTCCGTTCACCTGGGTCACGGCGCGGCCGACGAGGAGCACGTACGCGGGCTCGAGCACCACGCCCCCGCCGAAGCGCGGTGCGCTCTGCCCGCCGACGACCTGGACTTCGTCCGTGTTGTGGTGCAGGATGCGGTCGTACCGCTCGATGTACATCCGGCAGAGTGCGCGGGAGACGGATTCCGCGAGCCCGTCCGCGATCGAGTCCGGATGGCCGATCCCCTTTCGCTCGACGATCTCCGTCGACTGCTTCTCGATGGGCGTCGTGTCGTGTGCCTCGACGACGATGTTCCGAGCCACCGTGTGCTCCCCCGCCAGGGAATGCGCGGCAAACGCGTGGGCGTCCTTATTAGCCTTGTGTTGCTCTGCGGACGACTCGCCGGGCGCGCCTCACTCCGAGTACGGAACCTCCAGTTGGAGGAAATCCTCCGCGAGAACGGTGTTCGGGAACACCGGCGTCGCGTCCGCGAGGATCGACGCGCCATCCTCGTACCGCGGGCTGACATGGGTGAGGGCAAGCGTCCGCACCGCCGCGTCTTTCGCGACGACCGCCGCCTGGCGCGCCGTGCTGTGGCCGTATCGGTTCGCCTTCTCCTCGAGGCTCGACTCCGCGGTCGCGTCGTGGATCAGGAGGTCCGCCCCGCGGGCGAACGTGACAAGCGCCTCCGATGGCATCGTATCCCCCGTGTACACGATCTTCCGGCCCCGCCGGGGCGGGCCGAGGACCATGTCGGGCGTGAACGTCGTCCCGCCGTGCTCGACGGGCCGGCCCTCCTGGAGCCTCCGATACAGCGGTCCTTCCGGGATGCCGAGCGACTTCGCCCTCTCGAGGTCGAACCGGCCGGCGCGTACCTTCTCCTCGAGCGCGTACGAGAGCGCGGGGACCGTGTGCACCGCTTCGAGCGCACGGACGCCGTACTCCCCGAAGTCAATCGTGTCGCCGCCGGACATCTCGCGCACGGGGGTGTCGAACCCGGCCTTGAAGTGCCCGAGCGTGAGGAGCCGATGGACGAGGTCCTTCATCCCGCGCGGTCCGTACATCTCCAGGGGGGCCTGCCGGTCGTTCATCGTCATGGACTGCACGAGGCCTGGGATCCCGAGGAAGTGGTCCCCGTGAAAGTGCGTGATGAAGATTCGGGACACCTGCATGTAGGACATCGGCGAGAGCATGAACTGTCGCTGCGTTCCCTCGCCGCAATCGAAGAGCACGACCTCCGGCCCCCGCTTCACCGCCACCGCGCTCACGTTGCGCTTCGGGGTGGGCCAGCTCCCGGAGGTCCCGAGGAACAGGACTTGCATCTCGCGTCCGAACCCGCAAGGCGGGTAAAACCTTTCGGCCGCGGGGTTCTGTAACCTCCGCGGATGTTGGCCGTCATGCCACCCCCGCCGGGACTCCGCTCCGCTCGGCTCCCGGTCGGCGTCCCGAAACCTCCGGGGACGAGGACGCCGATCGTCGCCCGAGTTGGTGCAGAACTCGGCCGCGGAAGGCTTTTCCACGGGACCGCCATCGCGGCTCCGTGATCCTCGTCGATGGGGCCAGCCTCTCGGTCCCCGATGTCGTCGCGGTGGCCCGCGGGGGGGAGAAGGTCGCGATTGCGCCGCGGGCCCGGGCGGCGATCGAGCGGTCCCGGCGGGCGGTGGAGGAGATCGTCCGGAGCGGCCGGCTCGCGTACGGCATCAAGACAGGCTTCGGCCAGCTCGAGAACGTGTCCATCCCCGCCTCCCAGGTTCGGGAGCTGCAGCTGAACCTCCTGCGCAGCCACGCCGTCGGCGTCGGCCCGCCGCTCTCGCGGGCGGCCGTCCGTGCCGCGATGCTCATCCGGGCCAATGCGCTCGCCAAGGGATTCTCGGGGGTGCGCGTGGCGGTCGTCCAGCGGTTCCTCGACTTCCTGAACCGGGGCGTCCATCCCGTCGTCCCGTCCAAGGGGTCCCTGGGGGCGAGCGGAGACCTCGCGCCCCTGGCGCACATCGGTCTTGTGCTCGTCGGGGAGGGAGAGGCAGAGTACCGCGGGAAGGCGCTCTCCGGCGACGCCGCGCTCCGGGCGGCCCGCCTGAGTCCCCTCCGCCTCGAGTCCAAGGAAGGGTTGGCGGTGATCAACGGGACCGCGGTGATGGCGGGCCTCGCCTGCCTGGCGGTACACGACGGGACCGCGTTGCTCAAGGACGCACAGGTGGCGGCGAGCGTCTCCTTCGAGGCCCTTCGCGGAAGCCCCGTCCCGTTCGATGCCCGCTTGGACGCCCTCAAGCCCCTCCCCGGGTCCACGACGGTCGCGGCGAACCTTCGCCGCCTGTTGCGGGGAAGCGAGATCATCCCCTCGCATCGAGGACCCCACAAGGTCCAGGACGCCTACACCCTCCGGTGCATCCCACAGGTCCTCGGATCGTGCGGGGAAGCGCTGGACTACGCGAGACGGGTGACGGAGATCGAGATCAACGCCGCGACGGACAACCCCCTCGTGTTCCCCGACGGCCGGTCCATGAGCGGCGGCACCTTCCACGGACAGAGCCTCGCGATGGCCCTGGACTTCCTCGCCCTCGCACTCTGCGTCCTCGCCGGGTTCTCGGAGCGCAGGATCGCCCGTCTCGTCGACGCACACCTCAGCGGCCTTCCGCCGTTCCTCACCGCGCGGAGCGGACTGCACAGCGGGATGATGGTCGTTCAGTATACGGCTGCGGCCCTCGCGTCGGAATCCAAGGTGCTCGCCCATCCCGCCAGCGCGGACTCCATCCCCACGAGCGCGGGGCAGGAGGACTGGGTCAGCATGGGCCAGCACGCCGCGCTGAAGTGTCTGCAGGCCCTGGAGAACGCAGGGCAGGTCGTCGCGCTCGAGTACCTCGCGGCCGCGCAGGCCCTGGAGTTCGTGAAACCGCTCGAGCCGGGGCGGGGGCCCCGGACGGCATGCCTCACGATTCGGAAGATCGTCCCTCTCCTGGAAGGGGACCGTTCCCTCCGGGAAGACCACGCGAAGGTCGTGGGCCTGATGAACGGTCACGAGATCGTGAAGGCTGCGGAGGAGGCGGTTGGAAGGTTGCAGGACGTGAGCATTCTCGGCCTTCTGCCCGCTCGATAGCCGGGCTCCTATACGCTCGCCGTTCTCCCACGGTCGCGTCCCTCCGATCCACGGCGGCAGCAGGGAACGTTCCCCAGAACGAGGGCGATGGCCCGGAGCCGGATGGGCTGCGAGCATGTGCGACGACCGGACGGCCCGCCGAATCACGGGACCTTGAACGAGAGCTTCTTCCGCTTCACGTCCGCCGCCAAGGACTGCCCGCATGAGGGACACGTCGGAGTCCGGGCCGCACACGACTCGTGCATGTCCCGGTTGCAGTGGGGGCACCGCCGGATCGTGAACCCGACCTTGATCAGCCCCTTGCACATGGGGCACCGGGATTCCGCCGTCGCCTGCACCTTCGGCGGCTCCACGGAGGGGAGCACGGGCTCCGCCACCTCGATCGTCGCGATGACTTCTTCCATGTACTCCTTCCCGTCGAGCAATCGTGCGCTCTTGATCTGGATCGCGAGCGGGATCGAACCCGCCGCCATCATCTTCACCTTGAGCGGAAGCGCCTCCGTGCCCTTCGCCCGAAGGGTCGGCAGGTCCTTCAGTCCCGCGACCTCCGCGTCGCCCAGGATCTTCACGGTGACGTCCTTGGCGACCGCCTTCGCCGTGTTCGAGAGCGTCAGGGTGGCCTCCGTCCACTGTCCCGCCATCGGGTTCTGCACCTCAAGGGTCGCGATCAGGCTCGGGGAGTACGACTCGATCGCCTCGTGCGCGATTCGGTGCGCCTCCTCCGCGACCTCCGTCGCCCGGTCCGGGTCCACCTTCTTCGCCCGGATCGCCTCGGCGAGCATGCGCTCCGCATCGAGCACGTCGATGCCGAACTTCCTCGCGCGGCGGATCATCGACTCCGCCTGGAAGCTGCGGTCGGCGAAACGCTTCTCCGAGTCCATACGGAGCTGAATCGACTCGGACGCGCCCTTCGTCGCCTGGAGGGCCGCTTCGTACTCCCCCGCCTGGAAGTGGCTCCGCGCCTTGCCGAGCATCTCGCCCGCCCTCAGGGTGTCCGCGCCGAGTTTCCGGGAGTGCTCGATGTTCGATTGGGCCCCCGCGATCGCGTCCTCCACGATCTTCGCGAGCCCGAGCTTCGCGGCCGCCATCCCTTCCTGGATCAGGCTGGACGCGCCTTCGTAGTCCTCCGCGTCGAACTGCGCCTTCGCCTCGCCGATCTTCTTCAGGGCGGGCGACGGATTGGCCCCCAACCGCTTTGCGAGGTCGATGAACTCCCGCGCGCGGACGATCCGCCGGTCCACCGCCGATCGAACAAGCTCGTGCGCGGCGTCGAGGGTCACCTGGTACGCGTCGCGCGCGGCCTCCGGTGCTCCCTGTTCGATGAGGTCCCTGGCCTTCTGGAGCTGTTGCGACACGGACGTGACATCGAGATCGATCGCGCTGCCCACCTCATACAGCTGCTCCGCCCGCTTCCCGACCTCGATCGCTTCCTCGTATCTCTCGCGGACGTGCGTGAATTCCTCGCCCGTCTTGATCGCGACGTCGAGCGCGCGGATGTAGTCGCCCTGCTCCATCGCCCGCTTCGCCTCGTCGAGCATCTTCTTGAGGTCCGGCGTCGGGGAGCCGAATGCGGTCAGCTTCTTCTCCGCCGTTTCGATCGCCTTTGCCGCCATTTCCTGCTGCAGGCCGACCTTCTCCGCCTCTCCTTCCGCCTGCATCGCGAGCGCCAGCGCCTGGCGGTACTTCCTCTCCGAGAGGAACTCGCGGGCCCTCGCGAGCAGTTTCTCCGCGGTCCGGGTGTCCACGTCTTCGCGCTTCGCCTTCTGGATGCCCTCCTCGAAGCGGGTCATCATCGCGTCGATGTCCGTTTGGCGGCGAAGCTCGAGGGCACGAACCGCCTCGGACGTCAGGTTCAGGACCTCCTCGTACCGGCTCTCCTCGTAGGCAGCTTCCGCCCGCGCGACCGTCTGCGCTCCCTCGCCGGGCTCGATGTTCATCGCCTCGAGTTCCGTGACCATGTCCCTGGCCCGGCCGAGGGCCACGGAGGCCGCCTCCTCGCCCTTCTTGAGGCTCTCGATTTCCTCCCGGACCGCCAGCGCAAGCCCCAGGGCCTCCGCGAGTGCGCCCCGGTCGAGCTCCTCCCGCGCCCGGATCACTTTCTGTTCCTGCGAGAGCAGGTTCATCGTCTCCAGCGATCGGATGACGGACTCGGAGGCGCTGAGGAGCGTCTGGACCCGCTCTTGGATCAACTCCCGGACCTCCTGCTCCCCCCGCTCCGAGTACGAAAGGGCCATGTCGTAGTCCTTGTTCTTCATCGCCTCCTTCGCCACGTCGAGGATCTCCATGAGGTGGGGGGCGTCCACTCCCGCCTTAGAGACGAGGTCGAGCAGCTCCCGGGCGGCGATGATCTTCTGAGCGGACGTGTACAGGACCATGAGCTTCTCCGTCTCCGTCTTCGCCCGCTGCGCGAGGTCCAGCGCGCGCTCGTGGTCGAACCGCTCGTGCGCCCGCTTCGCCTCGAGCAGCATCTCGAGGACTTTGCTCACGTTCACGTCCCGCTTCTTCGCCTCCGCGACAATCGCCGCCGCGCTCGAAATCGCGTTGTATACCTCGTTGTGGCGGCCCACGGTCTTGTTCGACTGCTCGTTGCACTCCCGCAGCAGGTGGAGTGCCTCGAGGTGGTCCTCCACGCCGATCGCCATCTTCGCGCGCTTGAGCAGCTCCCGCATGTCCGTGATGTCGATCTGGAGGTTCTTCGCCTCCACGACCTTCGCCTTCACGAGGTTGAACACGTTCTCCGTCACGACGCCGATCTCGCGGACGACCCGCTCCCTGCGGCCGATCACTTCGGCGTACTTCCCCCGGTCGATGTCCACGTTGACCTCCTTCAGGCTGGCTTCGAGGGTGGAGACGTCGCTTCCGAGCTCGATGCCGATCTGGATCGCCCCGCGCAGGAGCTCGTGGAACTGCAGGACCTTGTCTTTCGTCTTCCCCTCCGTGAGACGGGTGGCCTCCTCGACGTACCCGTACGCGGTCTCGAAGTCCCGCGCGCTCAGGGCGGACTCGGCCCGGTCCGCGAGGCTGCGGGCCGAGGCGGCGTCCTCTCCAAGGAACTGGATGCTGCTCTGCAGGCCCGTGATCGAATCGCTCAGCGACTTCTGCACGGCGCGCTCCGTGAGCTCCCGGCTCCGGGTCGCGAGCTCGATGGCCTTCGCGAAGCTCTTCCCCTTTGCGGCGCTCACCGCTCCCTCGAGCGTCCGGCTCGACTCCTCGAGCTTCGCCCCCATCTTCTCCCCGGCGGTCAGCAGGAACTCCGCCTTCT
The DNA here is from genome assembly GCA_035283165.1 of Thermoplasmata archaeon. Classification (GTDB taxonomy): domain Archaea; phylum Thermoplasmatota; class Thermoplasmata; order RBG-16-68-12; family EA-27; genus EA-27. The sequence goes on along the minus strand of DATEUK010000073.1, from coordinate 11,107 downwards.
CGATGACCTCCATGGCCCGATCGGACTGAATCCGGTCGAGCTCTTCGCGGCTCCTCCGGATGAGGTCCACCGCGCCCCGGAAGTCCCGCCCCTCGAGAAGCGAACGGGCGCGATCCAGGTACCGCTTCGCGGAGGTCGTGTCCACGCTGCGCACCTCCGCCTCTGCGAGTGATCGCTGGAGGGTGCGGAATTCCCCCTCCACGTCCTGGTATTCACGGACGACCTGCTCGACCGCCTCATCCGCTTTCTTCGTTGCGTCGAGGGCCTCTCGGAACCGGCCGCCCTGGATCGCCGCACGCGCCCGACTCAGGTGCTCCATCGCGGGCGAGATGTCTGCGCCGACGTTCTTGGCGGTGACGAACTTCGCTCGAGACGCGCTCATCGTCTGCACCACCCGGTCGAACTGCGCCTTCTGGAGGACCTGGTACCCCTTCCTCGCGATCCCCGTCGCATCGTCGAGGCGGCCCTCCTTCATCGCCCGATCGAATGACTTGAACAGCTCGCGCGCCGCGGATACGTCCGCGCCGATCCCCTCCGCTTCCGCGAGCATCCTTGCGAACTCGGACGTCCTCGACTCCAGGCCCTTCCCGAGGGCCTTCTCCGACTCCTGGCGGGCCTGCCGGAGCGAGTTCAGCGCCTTCTCGTACTCGCCGCGCTGAAGGTCGGTCCTCGCGCGGTCCATGAGACGCATGATGTTCGCCGCGTCGCCGCCGAACTCCCGGACGGTCTGGAGCGAACCCTCCGCATCCTGGATCGCCCGGTCGACCTCCGCCTGCAATTCCCCCCGAACGGACTCCAGGCACTCCTTCGTGAACGAGAGGGCCGTCTCGAAGTCGTTCGACTCGACGGCGGACCGGGCACGGGACAGCAGGTCCTCCGCCGTCGCCGTATCCTTGCCCAGGTTTCTGGCGGTGATGATGAGCGCCTGCGCGGTGGAAAAGGACGTGGAAAGCTGCTCGTGGATGACCTTCTCGCTCTTCTTCCATGCGCGCTTCGCGTGGTCGACGGCCTCCGGGTAGGCCTCCTTCGCGAGCGCGTCCTCCGCCCGCTCCAGGGCGGACATGCCCTCCTTGTCCTCGGTCCCCATTGCCTTCGCGACGTTCAACAGGGTTCGCGTGCTGTCGATGAGATGGCGGGCACGCCCCCCGTACGCGCGCTTGCCGCGCTCCTTCGCCTCCGACGCCTTTTCGAGCGCGCCCTTGTAGTCCTTCCCGGACGCGAGCGACGTCGCCTCCGCGAGCGCGGCCTCCGCTTCCGCGACGTCCGCGTCGACACCACGGGCGCCGTCGATCCACGCCTTCGCGGCGCTGATCTCCTCTTCCGACTCCTGCCGGACCTTGGCCGCTTCCTTGACCTTTTCCTCAAGCTGCTTGCGAAGGGCAATATCCCGCAGGAATCCGCTGCCCATTTCTCCGGCTCCGCTGGTCCGGCTGGCCGACTGGGACGCCAGGCGGCGTGGTCGCAGCTTCGATGACGGTCCTTCTACATAAACGTAATCGTGTGATTACGGAGGCGTCGTGGGGGGTGGTGCGGCTTCGGCCGGAGAGGGAGACGCGGGCGGTATCCCCGCGCGCTCCCCGAGGATTCGCTTGATCTCTTCCCGGTCCGTCGTCGGGAGCCCGAAGAACTCCGGGAAGTTCCCGCTCGTCTTCAGCTCCAGCGTTTGCCCGACGGGGCGCGCGGTGACCAGGTTCAGATCCGTCAGGGACCGGACGTGGTCGTACGCCTTTCCCCCGACCATGCGGACGAGGTCGCTCTGCTTCACGGGCTGGTGGTACGCGATCAGCGCGGCCGTCTTCAGGAGGTCCTTCGGGACTTCCGGCGGCGCGAACGCCTGCGCCTTCTCCCCGTACTCCGCGCGGATCTGCATCGTCCACTTGTCCCCAATCCGCGCGACCTCGATCGCGCTCCCCTGCTCTCCGTACGCTGCCGCGAGCTCGGCGAGGGCGGCGCGAACCGTGTCCGCGGAGAGCCCCGTGGTCCCCGCGAACTCCTCCACCGCCAGGGGCTTGCCCGCAGAGAACAGCGCGGCCTCCACCACGCCACGCTCCGTCATGCCGCCACCTCCGGGCTGCGCGAGGTCTCTGGGACCGCCTCGATCACCTCGTCGGTCGAGGTGCGCTTCACGAGGATGTCCCCATACGGGAAGTTCTCCTGCGAAAGCGCGACCTTCTCCATCTTCGCGAGGAACAGGACCGCGACGAACACGGTGAGCCGCTCCCACGGGTCGTGGCTCGCGAGGGACTCGATGGGGATGGGCTGTCCGTCGAACTGCAGGATCCGAGACCACGTGAGCGCGAGATCCTCGTTGAGGTCCTCACCATGGACCTTCGACGCGAAGTCCCTTGGCGCGGTCGCGCGGGCCTTGTCGCGGAGCGCCGCGAGCTCCCACTGCCGGGCGGCCTCGGCGCGGGCCTCGTCGAGCGCCTCCATGAGTTCCATGAGGGTCACGGCTCGCCTCCCCTCGCGGCGAATCGCCTCCTGGATGGGCACGCGACCCTGGAGCACCGCCTCCGTGTAGTCGCGCGGCCCCGGCGGGCCGTCCCCTTCGAACCCGAGGTCCCAGTCGGCGAATGCCCACTCGTCGAGCGGCGGCGGCTCGGCCTTCGCAACGAGGACGTCGCTCTGCATCTTCAGGATCGACCAGGCCATCGCGACGAGCTTCCCGGCGGTGACGAAGTTCACGACGCCGTCATCGCGGACCTTCTCGAGGTACAACCTCGTGAACGCCGCCAGGTCGATCTCCCACGGGTTGAACTGCTGCTCGAGCACGAGTTCGAACGCGGCGGCGATCGCCTTCTCCATCGGGTCCCGGACCGCGAGGTAGCGCCCCCCCTCGATCTCGCGGACCATCTCCATGTACTGGGCGATCCGGTCGCCGGACTCGTGGTCCGCGCTCAGGGCCTTGTGGAACACGAGATGGTTCAAGACGTCCTCATAGTTCGTCACGCGGGCACCTCCTCCGCGGGCTTCTCCTCGTGCACGTCCGCCAGGCTGACCTTCATGACGACCTCGCTGATCCCGTCCGAGCGCATGGTCACGCCGACCAGGTGGTCGGCCTGCTTGAGCGAGACCTTGCGCAGGCTGATCTGCACGAACTGGGCGGTGTGCGAGTTTCGCTGCACCATCCGGGCGACCTTCTCCGCGTTCACCGCGTCGAGGTTCTGGTCCACCTCGTCGAGGAGGTAGAACGGGGACGGGTCGTACTGCTGGATCGCGAAGATGAACGCCATGCTCACGAGGGACTTCTCGCCGCCGGAGAGCGCCTCGAGGCGGAGCACCTTCTTGTGCGGCGGCTTCGCGCGCATGATCAGCCCGCCTGCGAGCGGGTCCTGCTCGTTCTCGAGGACGAGCTCGGCCTCCCCGCCCTCGCTCAGGTCCGCGTAGACCCGCTTGAAGTTCTGGCTGATCGCCTGGAAGACCTTCAGGAGGCCCTCCCGCTTCTTCCCGTTCAGCTCGCCGACCAGGTTGACGAGGTCCTTCCGCTGCGTCTCGAGCTGCCCGAACTCCGCGCTCAGCTCGTCGTGGCGCCCCTGCTGCGCGTCGTAGTCCTCGAGCGCGCGGAGGTTCACGTTCCCGAGCGCGCCGATCTGCGCCTCCGCCTCGGCAATCGTCCGCTTCAGCGCCTCCATGCTCGGCAGCTCGCCCGTCACCGCGACCTGCACGAGGGCGATCTCCTCCTGCGCCTGCCGCAACTTCCCCTCTTCCTCCTGCAGAGCCATCTGGAGGCCGAGGGTCCCCTGCTCCTTCGTCTCGATCTTCTGGGTCACCCTGTCGACGGCCGCCTCGAGGTCCGTCTTCCCCTTGTACGCCTCGTCGCGGGCGTCCTGGAGTTCCTTGACCTCACGGCCCATGCCGTCGGCGATCTTCTCCAGGGCGCGGATCTCCTTCTCCACGCCTGCGAGCTTCGCCGTGAGCTCCTCGATGCGGGTCGCCGTCTCCTCCGCGGACGTCCGGTTCGCCGCTAACCGCGCATCGATCTCCGCGAGGCGGTCCCCGAACACCTCGAGCTGTGTGTCGAGGCCCTCGAGCTTCCCGCGAAGCTGGTGGAGCTCCTCCTGGCGCTCCGACTTCGCGGCGGTCAGCTCCCTCATCTTCGTGGCGACCTGCTGCGGCGTCGCGTCGATGACCTGCTTCTTCTTCGTGTCGCGCTGCTCCTTCAACGCCGCCAACTGCTTCGCCAGCCGCTCCGTGTCCTGCCCCGTCCGCTCCGAGGTCTTCCGGAGGTCCGCAAATCGGATGTTGCGCTCCTCGATGTCCGCCTCGACGGCCTTCAAGCGGGCAGCGAAGTCCTTGCGCTTCGCCTCGAGCGCCTCGAGCTTCACCTCGACCGTGCTCGTGGTCGCGCCCACCTCCTTGAGCTCCGACTCGACCTTCGCGATGTCCGCGCGCAGCGCCGTGAGCCGCGCCCGCGCCTTGTCCGCCTGTTCCGTTGCCCTCCGGAGCTCCGCCGCGACCTTCTCCAGGTCCCCGCGGGAGCCGCCGCCAAACCGCATGGAGGCCCTATCGAGCTCGCCTCCAATCATCGCGCCGGAGGCCTCGATCACCTCGCCGCCCACGGTCACGAGCCGGACCCCGCCCATCACCTGGCGCGCCTGGTCGAGCGTCGCGACGACGAGGGTGTCCCCGAAGACGTATGAGAACGCGTCCCGGTACTTCTCGTCGAACCGGATGAGGTCGATCGCGAAGCCGAGGGTCTCCTTCGCGAGCAGGACCGCCTTCCCCCGTGGTCGGTTCGCAAGCATCTTGCTCAGGGGGAGGAACGTCGCCCGGCCCGCCCGCGTCTTCTTGAGGAACTCGATGCACTCCGCCGCCACGGCGTCGGAGTCCACGACGACCGCCTGCATCCGGTTCCCGGCGGAGACCTCGATCGCGGCCTCGTACCGACGGTCGACCTCGGCGAGCTCCGCGACGGTCCCGTGCACCCCCTTGACCTGCCCCCGGTCCCGGGCCTCGATCACCGCCGCCACCGCGCGTGAGTACCCCTTCGCGATCGCGCTCGCGACCTCCGACTCCGCCTTCAGCCGCTCGTACTCCCGCGTGAGGCCGACGATCGCGACCTCGAGTTCCTGCGTCTGGCGGGAGAGCTCCGCCTCCTCCTTCCGCTTCGCGTAGAAGTCCTCCTGGAGCTTCCGAGCGGACTTCGTCGAGTCCTTCGTCCCGCCCTTCGCCTCCTTGATCTGGAACTCCGTGTCCTCGAGCTCGAGCGCGCACGCCTTCCGGCTCTCCGCGAGCTGCTCGAGTTCCGCCTCGAGGCGCGCGACGGCGTCCCGCTGGCGGTCCCCCTCGAGCGTGACGGCTCGCACTTTCTCCTCCAGTTCATCGGTCTGCTTGCTGAGCGCGAGAATCTCCTTCTGGAGCGCGCTGACCTTCGCGTCGGACTTCGCGGCGAGCTCGTCCACTCCCCTCAGGTCGTCGTCCACCGCCCCGAGCTCTTTCTCGACCTCGGTGAGCCGCTTGGCGGCGGCGTCCCGTTCCCGCTGGACCCCGTCGATCTCCTTCTGCTGCCGCGAGCGCTCCTTCGCGACCTCGCCGGCCTCCGCCTTCAGGCCCTTGACCGAGTCCCGCGCGCCATCGAGCTCGTGCTCCATGGTCGCCCGGTCGACGCGCACCCCGTTGAGCTTGTCCTGGACCTCCTTCGCCTCGTCGCCCCCGCGCTCCGCGATCTTCCGCTCGAGATCCTCCAACGCCTGTCCCGCAGCCGCCAGCTCCGCGCGGAGCTTCTCCTTCTGCCCCTCGAGCTTCTTGCGCTCCTCCTCGTACCCGGCGAGCTGCTGCCGGGTGTTCGCGATCGCCTCCTCGACGAGCGCCTTGTTCTTGTGCGCCGTCTGGGCCTTCGCGAGGTCCAGCCGCCCCTTCAGCTCCTTGTACTTCAGCGCGTGGCCCCGGTCCGCGTCGAGCTGCTTGAGCTGCTTCTCGATCTCCTGCAGGATGATCCGGATTCGCTCGAGGTTCTCCTCCGCCGCCTTCCGCTTCCCCTCCGCGGCGGCGATGTCCTCGTCGAACTTCGTGATCCCCGCGATGTCGTCCAGGACCCGTCGCCGGTCCAGGGTGCTCATCTGGACGAGCCGCTGGATGTCCCCCTGCTGCACGAGGTTGTACCCCTCCGCGCTGATCCGCGCGTGCGCGAGGAGCTGGTCGAACTCCTGGAGCTGGGACTTCCGGTCGTTCACGTAGAAGTACGAATTGTAGCCGCCCTCGACGCTCGGGCTGAGGAGGACGCGGCGCGTGAGGCGGACCTCGTCCGACTCGATCGGGATCACGCGGTCTCGGTTGTCGAACGTGAGGGACACCTCCGTGTGCGAGGCCCCCTTCTTCTCCTTCCCCCCGTTCCAGATCAGGTCCGTGAGCTTGCCCGCGCGGATCGCCTTCGCGGACTTCGGGCCGAGCACGAACAGGATCGCGTCCGCGATGTTCGAGTTGTGCGCGACGAGCCCCTCCGCGACGAAGTTGTGCGTCCGCAGGACGGAGAGGTCGTACACCCACCGCTCCGGCGGCGAGACCCACTCCACGGTTTCAATCTCGTCCCAGAGGACGCCGGGCATCCACTCCGCGTGCGCGTCGCGGACGACGGTCATCGTGTCGCCGCCGAGGTCCCGCTCCTCGAACCGCTCCAGGAGGACGGCGGGCGCGGGCATGTACGCCGCGACCTTGTGCCCCGCCTCCAGCGCGTCGGCCCGCTGGCACACGAGGTGGCCCTCGTGGAGGGAGAAGAGGGGGTGGTACGGCGTGGCGGTGAGCTGCCGCCCCGACCGCGTCCGGACGCGCAGGAGATGGTCCGGAGCCTCCCGCTTGACGAACGCGATCACCGGAGCCCGCTCGTACTCCAGCGTGCGGGGGTTCAGGGTCAGGACCTCGATGTCTTCGGGGTTCTCGTACGCCGCGACCCCGTCGTCGAACTCGTCGACCACGTCGCCGTGGCGGAGGGCGTACTCCACGAGCCCCTCGATCGTGCGCTCCTCCCCGTCCGGGAGCCACACGCGGGTGGCCCCGGCGACGCACTTCCCGCTCCCGTTCGGGCCGGTGATCGCGGTGTATCCCTCGAGGAACGGGACCTTCACCTTCCGGCTGAACGACTTGAAGTTCTCCATCTCGATTTCTTTGAGGTGCATGGTCTCACCGTGAGAATGCAGATTGGGTCTCCGGACTCAGTGCCATCCCTGACGCTCCCTTCTGATTGGTCCGACGGATGTCGGACACCCGGCCGTATGCCCCCTACGCGATTTAAGCGTTTTGGGTTCTTCGATAATGGGACGCACCGGATTCATCTAGGGGGTCGGCTTCGGGATTTCGATGGCGGACTATCCCTGCCCCTCCTGCGGAAAGCCCATGGCGCAGGGATACCTAGTCGCCGAGAGCATGCTGGGGGGCGCGAAGTGGATGCGGGAGAAGACGCGCCTCGCGATTGGCGGGGACCCGATCACGCCGCCGGACCGGTGGGGGAATGTGTACATGGCGGGCCTCCGGTGCGAGAACTGCCACCTTCTGACACTCCGATACTGACCGAAGCCTTATCCTGTGCGCACCTCTTCACGCCGGAGATCATGCGGTACTTCTCGCTCGAGTTCTTCGAGGAGCTCGCCCGCAGGTTGAATGCGGACGCGGAGTGGAACAAGCGGGCTTCCACGCTCACCGCCAGGATCACGCTCACCGTTACGGACCGAGGGGCGTCGTTCATGGTCGATATCGCGGACGGGACGGTCTCCGCCAAGGCGGTGAAGGCGGAGGACCCTGCCGATTTCAAGTTCGAAGGCCCGTATGAGATCTGGGCGAAGATCGCCAAGCGGCTGACGGATTTCAACACCGCCGTGATCACCGGGAAGATGAAGTTCCGCGGGAGCTTGCCAAAGATCATGGGAATCCAGCCGCAGCTGACCCGTCTCATCGCAATCGCGAGCGAAATCCCCGCGGACCTGTGACGGCTGCCCCCAGGCCTTTCCGAGTGGCGCTCACTGGGACAATCCTATATACCCATGGAGACTACGTGGAAACCGGGCGCCCCACGTGGTCGAGTTCGAGCTCACGGACGAGCAGAAGCTCATGCAGAAGACAGCGCATGATTTCGCGGAACGGGAGATGCGTCCGGTCGCCCTCGACTTCGACAAGAAGGGCGCGATCCCGTGGGACGTCGTCCAGAAGGCGCACGACCTCGGGCTCGACACCGCGTTCCTCCCCGCGGAGTACGGAGGCGGCGGCGTCACCTCCACGCTCACGCATTGCGTCGTGAATGAGGAGCTGAACTGGGGCTGCGCGGGGATCGCGACGGGTCTGATCGGCGCGGGACTCGCGTACCTCCCGATCATCCACATGGGGACGCCGGCGCAAAAGCAGCGGTTCCTGCCGCGGTTCTGCGGTCGCGAGGCCCTCCTCGGCGCGCTGTGCCTCACCGAGCCAGACGCGGGGTCCGACGTGGCGGGAATCTCGACGCGCGCGGTCAAGGAAGGTCACGAGTGGGTCCTGAACGGGGCGAAGCGGTTCATCACGAACGGCGGCATCGCGGAGCTCCACATCGTCTTCGCGACGATCGACCCGAGCCTCCGTCACTTCGGGATTCGGGCGTTCGTCGTCGAGAAGGGGAACCCGGGTCTCAAGATGGGCAAGGTGGAGGAGAAGATGGGCGTGCGGGCCTCGCACACGGCAGAGGTAATCCTCGACGACTGCCGGGTCCCCGAGGGCAACATGCTCGGCGAATCGGAGGCGCCCGCGTTCGCCGGGGCGATGCAGACCTTGGAGGCTTCCCGGCCGCTCGTCGCGGCGGGCGCAATCGGCGTGGCCCGGGCGGCGTACGAGTACGCGCTTGACTACGCGCGGCGGCGGAAGGCGTTCGGGAAGCCGATCGGCTCCTTCCAGGCGATTCGGTTCATGCTCGCGGACATGAAGACGAAGATCGAGGCGGCGCGGCTCCTGACGTGGCGGGCCGCGTGGATGCACGACCAGGGAGTTCCGATGAACAAGGAGGCCTCTTACGCGAAGCTGTTCGCGGCGGACATGGCGATGGAGGTCACGACGGACGCGGTCCAAATCCTCGGCGGCACGGGATACATGAAGGACGAGCCCGTCGAGAAGTGGATGCGCGACGCGAAGGTGTTCCAGATCTGGGAGGGCACGTCGCAGGTCCAGCGGCTCGTGATCTCGCGCGAGGAGATCGGCGAGCTGTAGGTCGCCCCGATCTCAAGGGGTCGGAAGAGGAAAAACCGCGGGCCCCGGGCGGGGCGTCGACCGGCGCAAGGCTTGTTACTCTACGCACCATACATAGTGCACAGAATCGATTCTACGCATGGTGCATATGCCAGCTCAGGGGAGGGCTCTCCCGCTCAGGCCTTCCCGTGATCGTGAGGTTTCGTGGACGGCGCTGTGACCGCGGTCGCCCGGGGACGCGGCTCGCAGGCGGCAACCAGGCGAGCCCGCCTCCGGCGCCGGACCTCCCCTCAGCGAGACTCCGAGCGTTCCCTTCGGAACAACCGCTGCAGTGGCACGAGCCACGCGATCTCGAAGAACAGGCACACGATCGCCGGGAGGGCGGCCACGGGGCCGAAGAGGGAGAGCGCGAACAACGCCGCCAACGCGAGGTTCTTTAGAGACGCGAAGAGCGCATCCGACAGCCGCTGGGCGCGCCCGCCGGCGAGCCGCCCCGAGACGACGTACGCCGCTGCGCCGACGACCCACGTGCGGACGAACGCCCCCGCCGCCAACGCCCCGATCAGGGCCGGAGCCTGCAGGAACACGTTCCGGTTCAGGCCGACGAGGGCGAACACGAGGACGAAGAACGATGCGTTCACGACCGGGGGTCGGTTCCCGGCGAGGACGCGGCTTCGCGCGAGGGCGCGGGACGCCGCCATCGGGAGGGCGATCTGAAGGATCATCTGCGCGGCCAGACCGCCCAGATCGACGGTCCGACCGGCGAACGCGAGCGTGAACAGAGGGTACAGCCCGAGCGCCGCGAGGTACAGGAGGGCGGTGGAGACGAGCGCCTTGCGCGTGTCCCCTCGGAACGTGGCGGTGAGGGGGACGATCGCGATCGCGGACGGCCCAGCCGCCATCACGATCCAGCCGCGGCGGACGTCCGGCTCAGCGTACAGCGCGGAGAGCGCGAGGATCACGCCGGAGAGGACGACGTAGTTCCAGAGGAACGCGCGCCCGAACGCGCCCGCCTCCCCGCGCAACGTGAGTCCTCGGAACCGCACTTCCGTCAGCGAGACGGTCATCGCGACGACGAGGGCCGCCGTGGAGACCTCGCCCGCGTAGGGGACGGGACCGACGATCGCCCCGAGGACCGCGCCGAGGCTGACCATGAGGGGGAAGCTCTCCCACGGCCGCATGCCCGCCGATGGGCGGCGCCGCCAAAAACCTATGGACCTATCCTACGCGCTCGAGGATCGTCGCGATGCCCTGGCCGAATCCGATGCACAACGTGCTCAACCCGTACCTCAGCTTCTGTCGCTCGAGCTCATGGAGGAGCGTCGTAATCAACCGGGCGCCGGAGCAACCGAGAGGATGGCCGAGGGAGATCGCGCCGCCGTTCACGTTCACCTTCGCGTAGTCGAGCCCGAGGGTCTTCATCGTCGCGAGCGGGACGGACGCGAACGCCTCGTTGATCTCCCACAGGTCGATGTCGTCGACCGTCAGGCCCGCCTTCCGGAGGGCGAGGCGGGACGCGGGGATCGGCCCCTCGAGCATCACCGTCGGGTCCGTGCCGACGACGGCCATGCTCACGATCCGTGCGCGGGGCCGGAGGCCGAGCTCCGTCGCCTTCTCCCTCGTTGCGAGGAGCAGCGCCGCCGCTCCGTCGTTGATGCCCGAGGAGTTCCCGGCGGTGATGTTCCCGTCCGGTCGGAACGCCGGCGGGAGCGCCGCAAGCTTCTCGATGCTCGTGTTCCGCCGCGGGTGCTCATCCGTGTCGAAGAGGCGCTTCTCCCCCCGCTCGTCCTTCACGGGGACCGGGACGATCTCCCGCTGGAACCGGCCCTCGTCGATCGCGCGGACCGCCCGCATGTGGGAATGGTACGCGTACTCGTCCATCTGCGCGCGCGTGACGTCGTACTTCCGTGCGACGTAGTCCGCGGAGATGCCCTGCGGGACGATTTCGTACTTCGCGAGGAGGCGGTCG
>DATEUK010000072.1:0-11508 GCA_035283165.1 Thermoplasmata archaeon | reverse complement strand
AAAGTAGATATACCTGGGTCGCGCTCGCGTCTCCATGGCGAAGGCGGCAACGATCAGCTCGAAAGGGCAAATCACTCTCCCGAAAGAGCTCCGGGAGAAGTACCACCTCAAGGAAGGGGAGACGGCGGTCGTTCTGGATGCGGACGAGGGCATCCTGATCAAACACGGCCGGTCCAGCTTGCGCGGTCTCCTCAAGGGAAAGATCGATTCGAAGGGATTCGAAGCGGACCTCCGGAAGCTCCGAAAGGAGTGGAGCCTCTGACGGACTTCGTCTTGGACACGATGGCCCTCGTCAAGCACCTCGAGGACGATCTGCCCGGGGCCGCGGATCGGGCGTTTCGGGACGCAGAGGCAGGGAGGAGCCGCCTCTTCCTCCCGGAGATCGCCCTGGGGGAATTCGTCTACGTCGCCCTCCGAGGCCGACTTCATGTCCCCCATCCGAGGGTCGTCGTGGAAGAAGTGCTCGACCAGATCCGTGCCGCGGGGCACATCACTCTTTCCTCCTTGCCACCGGCCGCATGGGACGTCTTCTTGCGCCTCGAGATTCTGGAATTGCATGACCGGATGATCGCGTCCGATGCGCTCCACCGTGGGTTGCCCCTGGTTACGAATGACCCCGCGCTTGCCTCCGCGCCTGGCCTTCGGGTCGTATGGCGGTAGCCGCACTGCGATGTTCCACCCATTATCCCTCGATGATGAGGTTGCGGGGGCACATGGGTGACTCTCATCCGCCGAGGATATCGGGCTAACGCCCTTCATCGCCCTAGCTCGAGAATCCGGCGGCGATCGACGACGACTTCTTTACACATCCCGGAGTAATTGGCCGCCGTCAGCTCGCGCCACTGGGGCCAGTCGTTGCGCACGACACGCACGATTACAAGAGCGAGCGCTTGTGCCGCTGGCGCCGTCGAACCGTTGCCTGGCGGGATACCCTTCGGACAGCGCGTCCCGGAGGCTAGACAACCGAGCGGGCGGAAGCTAGTTATAGTCACAATGGCATTCACTATAGCACTATGGCAACCTCCATCCAGGTGAGCCGTGAGCTTCACACGAGGCTCAAAGTCCTCAAGGAAAGAATGAAGGCGAAGACCTTCGAGGAGCTCCTTCGTCGGTTCGTCGAGCGACCCCGCCGATCCCCCCGGGAGCGGTTTGGCTCCCATCCGGACATGAAGCCCTTCGGGCACCGGGACGAGTCCCATGAGCCCTGAATCGCGCTTCGACCGAATCCTCGATTCCTTTGCGTGGGTCGAGTACTTCCGCGGGACGGAGGCGGGCCGGGCCGCCGCGGAGGAACTGGAGGCGGCGGTCGTCGGCACGCCCCTCGTCGTCGTGGCCGAGCTCCGGGACAAGTACGTCCGTGAGCGGGTGCCGAACTGGCCCCGCGACCTCGCGTTCATCAAGGAGGTGACGACCCTCCTTCCGGAAGACGAGAGAATCGCGGTCCGCGCGGGGGAGACGAAGAACCGGATGCGGGCCGAAGGCCGGCGCGACTTCGGACTCATCGACGGGATCATCTACGAAACGGCGCGTGCGGTTGACGCGGTCCTCGTCACCGGCGACCCCCACTTCCGCGGCGCCCGAGGCGTCCGGTTCCTCGAGTGAGCGCCGGGGGACGCCTTCCTTGCGGGTTCCGCCCTCACGAGGGGCCTTCACGGAATCGATCCCATCGCGGTGCGAGACGCACGGCGAGGACCTCGCCCTCGGTCGCGAGGGAAGTTCGTGGACCCGCCGAAGCTCCGGACTTTGTCGAAATCTGCGTCGAGCGACGCGATGTGTGGGCTCGAGGGATCCTATGGCCGCGTCTCCCGGAGGCTCTCCTAGGCCCCGGGATGGGCCCGCCTCTGCCCCGAGTACGATCTGGCTGATGCCCTTCATCGCCCCGCGCTGCAAAATCCGGCGGCCATCGACACCGAATTCTCGACTCATGCTGGAGAAAATCGGCCGCCGTCCAATCGCGCCACTGGGGCCAGTCGTTGTGCACAATCCAGTTATCGGCATGAGCGAGAGCGCTCAGCGCCCCCCCGACACCGTCCGGACGATTAGGCCCGGAGGTCGAGAGTCCTGCGGACCCACTCGAGGAACCGAGCGGCGATCCGGACCACCCGCTCGGTCCGCGCGCGAGAGGCGACGATGCCGAGGTATCCGAAGGCCGAGCGCTCGTCGAGGGCCCGTTTGAGCCCCTCCATCTGGGAGGAGTCGCCGAGGAGCCGGACCACGTCCGCATGCAACCTCATGGCCTCCCGGTGGTCCAAGGACGGCACGGCCCCGAGGAAGTGGGCGGTGAGGGCGTCGTTCGCGTTGATGAGGGACTGGACCGCGTCGAAGCCTGCGGCGTTGTACCGCCCCTCTTCGAAGTTCCTCCGCGCCGACTCCAGGAATTCCTTCGCCTGGCGGACGAAGCCGGCGGCCGCCTCGCGCCTCACCGTCCGAGCCATTTCGCCTTGCCCCGGAGGAGCTTGCCCTCCGCCGCGATCGTCGCCAGGAGAGGGTCGAAGCTCGCGAGCCGTCGTGCCACCTCCCTTGACGTGAGAACCAAGGCAGACACGTTGGCATCAAACCGGTCCACCATGGAGGCCGCTGCCTTCCGGACGGCACCGACACCCCGAGGGTCATCCACGACGACGAGGACGTCAACGTCGCTCCGTGCCGACGGCTGGCCCCGAGCGATCGATCCGAAGAGGACCACGGCCTGGACTCCATGGCGGGGCAGGGCGTCTGCGAAGGCCTGGGCCACGCGGACGAATGCCGACCCCTCTTGCCGGAACAGCGGAACTAGGGCGCCGTACAGCGGATGAGCGGGGTTGATGCGCACGGTCCGCGAACGGCCAACGCGCCGGGTGAGGACCATGCGCGTGCCCAGGAGCTGCTGAAGGGCTGGATAGACCGAGCCGAGGGACTGGCCCACGGCCATGGAGAGCTCCCGCAGGGAGAACTCCCGCCCGGGGTGCGCACAGAGGAGCCGGAGGATTCTCACCTTGGTCTTGGAGCCCAGAAGATCCTCGAACACGTATCGGACACGGTGCCGGGACTATATCGATTTTCCGATTGAATGTACGATTTTTCGAAAGATAACCATGGCCGGCGAGGCGTCCGTCCCGGCGCCAAGCCACCGATTCGGATCACCCGCCAACCGCGGGCAGCTCGACACCCTCCAAGCCTTCTGGTTCAAGTTGCGTCGGCCGTCGACGACTTTTCGGCGTATCCTCGAGAAGTCGGCCCCCGTCCGATCACACCACTGGGGCGAGTCGTTGTGCACGACACACATATCGGCATGAGCGAGAGCGCTGTCGAGGGACGACGCCGAACGCCCTCATCCCTTCAGGCGGCCATTCCGGCGGTCCCGCCGAGTTCTGAACAGCCGGCGGCCTCGGCCGTTCCGCATCCCACGAACCCAGGCGGCGAATCCTCGCGTCTTCGTGGACGCCTGTTTTCCCACCCATCGCGTCGTCGTGGACGCCTGCTGTCCCACCCACCGGCCCGCGGGCTTCAGGTCCAGCTCCCCGATCCGCCACCGCCGCACGAGCCAGAGCGCGACGACGGACGCGATCGCGATCCCAATCCCGATGTTCGCGATCTGCGGCCAATCGACGAGCGTGATCCCCTTCGACACGGTCACGCAATGGCCCTCCGCATCGCACACCGTGAGCTCAACGCTGTAGCTCAACGTGAGGCCCGAGTCACCGTAGAGATGGGACGGCCGCTCCTCGGTCGAGCTCGACCCGTCCCCGAACGTCCACGTGTACGTGAACGGCGGGACGCCTCCCGAGACGGTCGGGAGGAAGCTGATCGGTCGGCCCGTAATCGGCAGCCCCGGGTCGAACGCGAAGTCGACCCTCAGGTTCGTCGTCGTGAGGACGACGAGGCGGAGGACGACGAAGCGACCCACGGAATCCGTGATGTTCACGGACACGTTGTACGACGTCACGTTGATGTAGAAGTGCGTCACCATCGGCCCGGAGCCGACGCCCCCGTCGCCGAACGTCCAGTTGTATCGGTATGGCGGGGTCCCGCCCGTCGCATTCGCGGTGAACGTGATCGTGTCTCCGACGGCAGGACGTGGGGGCGAGAAGATCGCTGACGCAGAGAGGGGAGACGCGACGAGAACGGACTTCGACCGGCTCGCCGTGTGGTTCGCGGAGTCGGTGACCGTCACGGTGACATTGAACGTCCCCGGAACCGCGTAGGAGTGGTTCACGTCGAACCCGATGCCCGTGCCTCCGTCCCCGAACGTCCACGTGACGAGGTACGGTTCCGTCCCGCCTTCAACGTCCGCGCTGAGGATGATTCGGTCCCCGACCGCCGCCGTGAGCGGGGGCGTGAAGTTCGCGGAGAGCGCGGGAGTCACGGGGAGCTCCATCCGTGCGACGCCCCGCCGCCCGGACGCATCCGTCGCCGTCGCCGTCGCTTCATACGTCCCGTCCGTGAGGTACGCGTGGAGGACGGAGGGACCTGACGCGTTCGTCTCGTCCCCGAAGTTCCACACGAACGTGTACGGCGGGCTTCCGCCCGTCGCGTTCGCGGTGAATCGGATCACCTCCCCGGCCATCGGGCGCCCCTGTGAGAGAGTGATGTTCGTCTCGAGTGCGGGGCTGACGGGGACGACCTTGCTCACGACGATCCCATGGCCCACGGAATCGGACACCGTGAGGTTCACCCGGAAGGACCTCGCGGATAGGTACACATGGGCGGGCCCGAAGCCGATCCCCGTCACCCCATCTCCCCAGGTCCATGTGTAGGCGTACGGACCCGTGCCCCCCGTCGCCGTGGCGATGAAATACACGTCCTCGAGGACGACGGGATCCACGGGCGTGAACGTGAAGTCCGCGGCGAGGCGTGGGGTGATGACGAGCTGTTGGGATACGAGGAGGCTGTGCGCGACGGCATCGTTCACCCTCAGTGTCACCGTGAACGCAGCGGCGGTCGCGTACGTGTGAATCGGGGTGGCCCCCGTCCCCGTCCCGCCATCCCCGAACGTCCAGCCGAGCGTGAGGGGCGGCGTCCCGCCGGAGGCCGTCGCTGAGAAGTTGACCTGTTCGCCGACGACAGGGTTCGCCGGGACGTACGTGAAGCTCGCGGCGAGGGCGGCCGTCACGAGGATCGATTTCGAGACCGTTGCGGACCCTTGCGCGATGTCCGTGACGGTCAGGATCACGGTGAACGTCCCCGCGGACGCGTACGGGCGGCTCACGACCTGCCCCTGGCCCGCCCCGCCGTCGCCGAACGTCCAGCTGTACGTATACGGCGGCGTGCCTCCCGACACGGTCGCCGTGAACGTGACAAGCTCTCCCGTGGACGGGGCCGCCGGGGCGTACGTGAAGCTCGCGGTGATCGCGGAGGCAATCGTGAGCGGCTTCGTCACTTGGACACTCCGCGCGAGGGAGTCCGTCAGCGTGAGCCTCACGGAGAACGTTCCACCCGTCGTGTACGTGTGGCTTATCGTCTGGCCCGAGCCCGATCCGCCATCCCCGAACGTCCAGGCGTACGTGTACGGCGGCGTTCCGCCCGTCGCGGTTGCCGTGAACGAAACGGACTGCCCCACGGCCGGGTTCGTCGGGGCGAACGTGAAGTCCGCGGTGAGGGCCGCCGTGACGGAAACCACTTTCGTGACCGTCGTCACGTGCGACGCGGTATCCGACACCGTGAGGGTCACCGTGAAGTCCGCCGCGGAGAGGTACGTGTGGCTCACACTCTGCCCGGAGCCCGTGGCGCCGTCGCCGAACGCCCAGTTGAACGTGTACGGGGGCGTCCCACCGGTGGCCGTCGCGGAGAACGAGACGGACTGGCCGATCACGGGGCTCGGCGGCGAGAACGTGAAGCCCGCGGCGACGACGCCGCTCACCGTGATAAACTTCGAGACCGCGACGATCCGGCTTGCGGCATCCGTGACCGTGAGGGTCACCGTGAACGTCCCGGCCGTGGAATACGCATGGTTCCGGTTCTGGCCGCTCGCCGTTCCGCTGTCTCCGAAGTTCCAGCTGTATGTATACGGCGTCGACCCGCCGGACGCGGTCGCAGAGAACGAGACGGTCTGATCGACGACGGGATTCGACGGGGAGTACGAGAAGTCCGCCGTGAGCGCCGGGATCACCGTGACGGACCTCGATCTCTGGTCGGTGTGCACCGGAGGGCCCCCGGAATCCGTGACCGTGAGGGTCACCGTGAACGTGCTCGCCGACGGGAACGTATGCACCACACTCTGCCCGGTCCCCGTCGTGCCGTCCCCGAAGGTCCAGATGAACGTGTACGGCGTGAAGCCGCCGCTCGCGGTCCCGGAGAACGTGACCGTCTGACCGACGACCGGGTTCGACGGGGTGAACGTGAAGTCCGCGTTCACAGGGGAAGCAACGACGATCGACTTCGAGGTCGTCGCGGTCTGCCCAGGGGGCGGATCTGGGTCCGTGACGGTAAGAGTCACCGTACGCGTTCCCGCGCTAGAATACGTTTTGCTCACGGGAGATCCGGATCCCGACGAACTGTCACCGAACGTCCAGCCGTACGTGAACGGTGGCGTGCCGTTTCCGGACACCGTTGCCGTAAATGTCACGGACTCCCCCGTCACGGGCTTTGCGGGGGAAAACGAGAAATCGATCGTGAGGGCAGTCGGACTCGGAAGATTGTCTCCAGCGGTCGCAAACGGTGACCACATCGCCCCGCCCGCGGAGAGGAGAAGCGACTGCAGCACGATTGCCGCGATGATTGCGGCTGCGAAAATCCCCGATGAGCGGGCCAGAGTCCCCTCCTCCGGGATTGCACAGTTGTCCCATCCGTAATAAACCTGCTGTCGGACATTCCTCGAACTCAATATTCGTTTTCAAAATCGAGAGCACACCTCGCAATGTCCGCGGAGCCCGCGGGGGCAAATCATTATCGGTCTTGATTCCGGAAATGACGTGCGGAAACGACTGTGAGATGGGCGTTCGCATCCCCGCGAGCCTCTCGGTTCGCAGTTCCTCTCGCTCGTTGCGCCTATCCGCCCAAAACCAAGAGCGTGACGCCCTTCATCGCGCTCCGATTCAGGATCCGGCGGCCGTCGACGACGACCTTTCGTTTCATTCCCGAGAAATCCGCCGCCTTCAACCCGCGCCAGTGGGGCCAGTCGTTGTGGACGATGCACACATCCGCGCGGGCGAGCGCGCTCTTCACGTCTGGCGCGGTCTCGGCCGCGGGGACCTCCGCGCGAAACGCCCCGTTCGCCTCGGGGTCATGACCCACGACGGTCGCCCCCCGCTCGAGAAGCGCCTTTGCGAGGGGGATCGCCCGCGACTCGCGGACGTCATCGCTCCCGCCCTTGAAGGACAGTCCGAGGATTGCGACCCGCTTCCCCGCCAACGACCCGACGGCTTGCTCCGCGAGCTCCACGGCGCGCATCGGCTGGCGGTCGTTCAGCTCGAGGATCGCCCGGAGGACCCGGGGCTCATAGCCCCGCGCACGGCCTGCGGCCGCGAGGGCCCGGACGTCCTTCGGAAAGCAGGAGCCGCCGAACCCGAGGCCCGCTTTCAGGAACCTCGGATTGATCCGCGGGTCGAGGGCCATGCCTTCGACGACCCGGTCCACATCGATCCCGCCGAGCGCGTCGCAGAGGTTCGCGAGCTCGTTTGCGAACGACACCTTCGTCGCGAGGAACGCGTTCGTCGCGTACTTGACCATCTCCGCGGTCCGGAGGTCCGTCGTGAGGCGCTTGCACCGGAGGCCTCGGTACGCCGCGCCGAGGGAGGTCCCGGACCGCCGATCGAAGGCGCCGATCACAATTCGGTCCGGCTTCGTCGCGTCCGCGAGGGCGGACCCCTCCCGGAGGAACTCCGGGTTCACGCAGAGCCCGAAATCTCGGCCCGCCGTCTTGCCCGATGCGGCCTCAAGGGTCGGACGGACGATCTCCTCCGTCGTCCCCGGGACGACCGTCGACTTCACTGCGACGACCTGATAGCGGGTACCGGACCGCATCCCGTCCCCGACGGTCGTCGCGGCGTCCTTCAGGTACGTCGTGTCGATCGATCCGTCCGCGCGCGAGGGAGTTCCGACGCACAGGAAGACGATCGCGGCGTCCCGTACCCCGCCCCGGACGTCCCCGGAGAACGTGATCTTCTTCGACTTCACGGCGCGCTTCAGCGCGGCCTCGAGGCCGGGCTCGAAGAACGTGGGCTTCCCCTTTTGAAGGGAGCGAATCGCACTCGCGTTCACGTCAACGCCGAGGACGGAATGCCCCGCGAGGGCGAACGCGACCCCATACACAAGTCCGACGTGGCCGGTCCCGACGACGCAGAGACGAGTCATCCCGAACCCCATGGAGACCGGCAACTTTAAGGCTCTTTCCCCACCGAGGGCGCCGTATTATCACCGATGATTTTAACAGGGGAGGGCGATACCCCCGTGGGTCACGCGGCGGTCCACCGGACTGGCGCGTGGCAGGGGAGGAAGAGGGGGCGTGTTTCCCGAAGTTCAGGCCCCGCGAGGAACCGCGGAGGCGAACGCCCCGATTCTCGTCCCGGTCCCGGCCGTTGTCCACCATACGATTCTCCCTGAGATCAGCCGAGTGGCATGGTGGCGGTCCCTTCCCGAGTTCCTCTTCGTCATCGCGATGACCGTCAGCCAGTACCGACGGAAGCGGTCCTACCTGGGACGACTCGGGCACCGCCGGAAGCACGCGGTGCGAAAGGCGCGGTGGCACATTCGGTGATGTATCGGGTCCCCCGCGCTCGTCTCCCAATCGAGGCATACCCGTGGATCAACCCATAGCATGGGTCTCGCCTGGAACCAAATCAGGCGTGATTTTCACGCCAGAACGGTTATCAACTCACCGGATCGCTTGGCGGATCGATGGCGACCCGGCACGTGCCCGCCCGCCGCGGGGCCGTGTTCGACGACTTCGCGGTCGGTCGGCCTACGGCCACGGACGCCCTTCTGCGCCGACCCGACGGAACCCGGGAGGCGTTCGCCGATGAGGCGATCTCAGCGACTCGGGCGCGAAGGTCTGTACACACTGTCCTCTCCGCCATGGCGATGACCCTTGCCCAGTACGCGAGCAAGCGTGGGTACCTTCGGAGCATCGGGTATTCCCGGAGCGCCGCCCGCCGAAAGGCCCTGTGGCACCTCCGATAGGGCCGCAAGCGGGCCGCGTCGTCCCCGTGTTTTGTCGATGCCAGTCCGTCAGCGCTTGCGCCGTCCGGGCAGGAACGCCACGATGCTGAGGATCGCCGCCGCGAAGTACGCCGCGAGCCCCGCCCACCCGTACGCGAATCCGAGGATCAGGGTCGTATTCAGTTGATGGAAGCTCTGGACCATCGCTTCCGTGCCCGGGAGCATCACAGCGGAGATCCCGAAGATCCCGACCGCGACAATCATCGGGCCTTTGAGGAACGACGTGAGGTACGCGGCCCGTGCCTTCAATCGCTCCCGCCGGCGCACGAGCGTGGGCTGCGCGACGGTGACGAGGGAGATCTCCACGGGGGCGTCCTCTTCCGCCGCCTCGATCGAGGAGTTCATGAGGACCTCCTGCACCTCCTCCGTCTGCGCCTCGCCGACCGTCACGAGCATCTCATCGAGATCGTGGTCGTCGGACTCCGGGGACGAGGACACGACGGCTTCCTCGGACGTCTCGTTCGGCGCCCAGTCCCAGTACAGGCTCCCGAGCTGTCGGTTCAGTTCGCGAATTCGCTTGCCGAGGTGGTTCTGGATCTGGAACGCGAGAATTCCCATCCCCGCGAGGAAGACGGCGGAGGCGAGGAGGTACGCGGTGTAGACCCAGCGGGAGAACTCCGTCCCAAACCAAGGGGTTGCGAGACCCGCGGAGAACGTCCACGCGATGAACATGACGAAGAGGAAGTACAGGCCAAAGATCGCCGCCTGAATCTGAGGAAGACGGGTTCGGCGAGAGGTTCGCATCGGAAGGAACCGCGACCCCAGGATTGAGTCATATACCTCATCCTACGATTCTCCTTTTTGAAAATTGGGACACCCGAGGGAATCCAATGGAGGGCAGGCGTTCCGCCGGGCCTCCGGAGATCCGTGAACCGCGGTGTTGGTCCCGCGTCCGTCTCGCGTGTCGTCTCCACAGGGAGTGGGGCTCTCGGACGACCGATCCTGGTCGTGTCTCAACGTCGTGGGTCCGAGGCTTGTTCCAAATCGGTTATATAACGTTGCGAGGCATCGCGGGTCGCCTCCCCCAGGCACGCGGGGCGGCGAGCGTTCCAAGGGATCATGACGATGAATTGTGGACGACCGGCCGATTCGTCCGAATTCACGGGAGATGTGATGGAGAACGCGCGTGTCCCGGGACGCCTGACCGCACACGCACGTCTCGTGAACGCCAGCGCGCTCCTTGTCACCCTTGGTTTCCTCACACATCAGAACCATGTTGCAACTCACAATCACAGCGGGCGTTATCACTCCCAACACTCACAATCACAATCGCGAGAAGCAATCACGACCGATAGGCGAATCCGAGGGGGCATATAGCTCACTCGAGGTGTACGGCGCCTCGGACAACGCGCGTCGACTCCCACGCGAATCCGGGGCAGAGTCCGTCCATCTACATCCGAATTCGACCTTGAATCGAAGTAAAGAATTGCACGATTGGCTGGTGCTGCATTGCGGACGCGAACGAGAGATCGAAGAGACGCGAACAGAGAGGTGAACCACACATGATTGCCGCATGGGAACTCGTCGTCATCCTCGTTGCCATCGGGCTTCTCTTGCTCTTCGGCCCCCAGAAGATCCCTGAGATCGCTCGGGGAATCGGGCGGGCCTGGGGCGAGTTCCGCAAGGCCCGAACGGAAATCAACCAGGAGATGAACGACGCGAGCCCTGAGTCCCGATAGTCGAGCCCAACTGTCCCGCGAGAACCCACATGACGCTCCCCGCAGAATCCGCATCCGAGGCCGAGTCAGTGGAATCCCGCCGACGGAGGCGCAGGACCTCCTCGGCCGACTCCGCGGACAAGGTCTCCGGGTGGAACGCACGAGACCGAGAGCGAGAGCGTCGCGATCGTCCGGGCGATGAGCTGGAGGAGCGATCGCAATCAGCGCACCCGTCGCGGGCGCGACGCCTGAGACATGCCGTGCGATCGGAGGAAAATGCGGACGACACCGCGGCGCGACGCGTTGACGTCGAGGCTCGACGGGAACTCGCCGCACTACAGACCGACCGCAGAGATTTCCTTCGCAAGTCCGCAATCGGGGCCGGTATCCTTGCCCTCGGCGCGGGCCTCGGATATGGCGGGGCGTCGGCCCGAGCGGCGGGAATCACGGGAGGCACGCGAACCGTCATCACGGATACGGAAATCGCCGCCCGAGTGATCGGCGGGGTCCGGATTGCGACAGAGTTCATCCCCGACCCCGTCCCCGCGGGAACGGACGCGGACCCGTATCCGGGTAGCGCGATTCAGGCGGCGGTCAATGATGGGCTCGCCGTCTACATCCCCTCGGGGAGCTGGAGGCTCACGGCCCCGATCTCACGACCCGTGGACAACGTGACGATCATCGGAGCGGGGAGGTCCACGAAGCTCGTCCGGGG
>DATEUK010000071.1:0-5986 GCA_035283165.1 Thermoplasmata archaeon | reverse complement strand
TTGCGGCGAACGGGTACGTGCCGTCGGGACTTGGGGAGGGATCGGGGCCGACGCCATCGTTGAGGTACGTGCCACCGGCGAGGACGGTTCCGTCCCCGAAGTCCCATTCGAACGCAACGTCGTCGCTCCCGACATCGATCGCGGACCCGCCGAACGCGATCGGGTCCAGCGGATAGAGGTGGCCCTCGGCGACGTGTCGGTCGCCTTGAGACGCTTCGTCAATCGCCACGGAAGGCGCGACGTTTCCGACCGTGACCGTGGTCCCATACGTAACGAAACCACCGTCGTCGTCCTCCACGAGGAGGCCGACCGCGCAGGAACAGTCGTCGCCATATCGCCGCGACGACCGATCCGTGGCGGTGAAGGGGAACGTGGCGTTCGGGCTCGGGTCGGGGTCCGTCCCTACCCCGTCGTTGTAGTACGCATGAGCCTCGATCGGTCCGAACTCCCACGTCCACGTGAACGTCAGGTCATCGCTTCCGGGATCTTCTGCGGTCGCTTCCATGGTGACCAGCGCGCCCTCGTCGACCGTGACTTGTGGCGGCGATACCAACAGCGACGGCGGCAGGTTGTTCACGGTGAAGACCCCCGTCACGTCCGTGACCCCACCGTCGTCGTCATGGACCCTCAGGCCCCATGCGAGCGTGCCGTCGTCCCCGCACACGACCGTCTGCTCGTCCGTCACGTCCCGCGCATTGTGATCCGGGCTTGGGTCCGGATCCGGAAACGCCCCGGGGTCGTTCGCGTACACGGTCGGCGGGGACCATCCGGCGCAATCGCCGGTCCACGTGAACGTCAGGTCGTCACTCCCGGGGTCGAGTGCACGGGCCGCGAAAACGAGCTCATCCGCCTCGGGGCCGGTCGGGATGACGGTGAACCCAATCGACGGTGCGACGTTTCCGATGCCCGCCTGGAGGGAGATCGTGCCGCAGCCGCTGTCGTCGTCACACGCTTCGACGCCCGCCGTAAAGACGCCGTCGTCGCCGTACACATGCGTGCTCGTCGCGGTGGCCGTCGTCGGCACACCAGGCGACCCGGAGAACCGCACGATCACGACAATCTCGCTGCTCCCATCGCCCCAGTCAATCGTGGCGCTGAAGGTCTCGACGATGCCCATCGACGGCACGTCGAAGCCAGGATCCGAGATTGCGACGGTGACCGAGACCGAACCACCCTCCGTCCCTGAGACGTCCGTCCCGGTGACCGTGGGCTCGACGTTCACGACCGTGACCGCGGCCGTATCGGACGCGGAGGTCCCCCGGTCGTCCGTCACCAGGAGGGCGACGGCGTAGATGCCGTCATCCCCAAACACGTGAGCGACCGTGGGCCCCGACCCGCGCGGGGAACCGTCTCCGAAGTCCCAGCGGTATTCGAGGATCACACCGTCCTTGTCGTGACTTTCCGGGTATCCATAGCCATCCCCGTTCCCATCCTCATCGAGGGCCGTGAACTGGACCAAACTCCCTTCATAGACGGTTTGGTCGAACCCCGCATCGGCAGTCGGCACGTAGTTCCCGAACGGAGCGAACGTACTGAAATGGGTCACGATTCCCCAGATCACGTTGTTGACCGTGTCCACCCCGCCGGGGAGCTCCACCCATGCGTCGTTCGCCTCGTCGTACCAGTACAGGCGAAGCTTCGACTCATCGGTCCCGGGCGGCAGCGCGGAGTCCGAGTAGTAGACGTAGATCGTCGCCTCGTCCAGGGCGTCCTGCAGATTCTCGGTGACCTCGAGGAGGAAGAACATGCCCAGGTCCGGCTGGCTGACCTCCTCCTGCGGGTTCGTGGGCAGCTGAATCGCGGTGATGGCGGCGTCCACCACGGGACCCGCCGTCGTGATTTCTAGGCTAATCGCCGCACTGGGTCGGAAGTCCACGCTGTTGTCCGGAGGAATCGAGAGGCCCCCGCGCGTGCCCGAGCGATCGTACCCAGAGCCCAGCTGGTCCGCCCAGAAGTCCACGATCACGTGGCCGTGTTGAGGAGACGTGTACACATACATCCCCGTGCGATACACGAACGGTATGTCCGGGACCGCGCCGAGTACGAAGCCGAACTCGTTCGTCCGTCCCGTCGAGACCGAGTACGCCTCGGAGCCCCCGATGCTCCGTGCTCCCCCGAACTTCACACCGCCGACCGTGACGCTCGCGTGCGCGCGAACCTCCGACTCTTGCTTCAGCGAAACCCCGGACTGCGTCGAGATGGACACGCCGCTGCTGACCGTCCCCGCGAGCGGCGCCCAGATGGGGCTCGTCCCCAAGGGCGTATAGTCGTAGCCAAAGGCGAGGTCCAACGCGGTGTCAAGCTCCGCCTTCGACGGATACGACGGGAGACCGCCCGCGACGTGGGAGTTGGGACGCTCGATCACGAAGGGGCGGGCTGCGAAGGAGGGTAGGGTGTTGTAGCGATACACTTCGATTTGGTTCACCCGCGGCGGCCCCTGTGGGACGTTGATCACGAACTTCTGTCCGACGAGGGATGGGTTCTCATGGGAAACGACCACGTACTGGAAGGCAACATAGTCCGTAGATTGGTAGATCAGCAAGTCGTCTCGCATTCCCTCGAAGTTGGGGCCTCCTGAGGCGGTTCGATAGAGGTACTCGGTCTTCGTTGCGGTGGAAAAGCCCTCAACCGTCAACTTGTGGGAGACCGTGATCCCGGCTTCGACTTTGAAAAGCGTGGACCCTAGGAGTGGAGCTTCCACTTCCACGCCGAAGGTGAAGGAGGCGGACATGAAGAAGGAATTCGAAGCAGTCCGAGAGGAGGAGTCGCTCGTGCCTACGCGCGTGGACGACGCGTCCAGGCTGCTAAGCCCCTGCTGTCCCGGGGGGAGAGAGAGATACATCATCGGCACGAGCTCATCCGTGAATGGCACTGCAGGCTCCGGCGTCCGGCGAACTCGGAAACTGTCCCCGTCGACGTCCCCGAAGGCGATGGATGTCGCGTACGCGCTGGCGCCCCAGGTGTCCCCGCCGTGGAATCGGACGCCGCCGTCCCCGTTGAGGACAAAGTACCGGTCGTTTTCGCCCGTGTGGCGAGCCACGCCGACCTCGTCCATCCCATCCCCGTCGACGTCCCCGAACGCAATCGACGTCGCATAGGCGCTTGCGCTCCAAGTCTCCCCGCCCTCGAACTGTGCGCTACCGTCGCCGTTAAGGACGAAGTAGCGATAGTTCATCGTCGCGTACCGGGCCACGCCGACCTCGTCCATCCCATCCCCGTCGACGTCCCCGAAGGCGATCGATGTCGCGTAGAAGCCGTTGCCCCAGGGCTCCCCTCCCTGGAATCGCACGCCCCCGCCGTCGTCGAGGACGAACCATCGGACCGCGCCGCCTTCGGTGGCATAGCGAGCGATACCGATTTCGTCCTCTCCGTCACCGTCGACGTCGCCGAAGGCGATCGATGTCGCGTAGTAGCCCTCGCCCCACGACTCGCCCCCCTGGAGTCGGACGCTGCCGTCGTGATTGAGAACGAGCCATCGCACGGAGCCAGAGGCCGTGGCGTGGCGAGCCACGCCCACCTCAGCCTTCCCATCCCCGTCCACGTCCCCGAAGGCAATCGACGTCGCATAGGCGCTTGCGCCCCAGCTCTCCCCACCTTCGAACCGGACGCTTCCTCCGTCGTCAAGCACGAAATACCGAGAATTCTCACCGGCGTAACGAGCCACGCCAACCTCCGCCCTGCCGTCTGCGTCGACATCCCCGAACGCGATGGACGTGGCGTAGTAGTCGGCTCCCCAACCCTGTCCTCCCTCGAATCGTACGCTGCCGTCGCCATGAAGGACGAAGTATCGGGGGTTCTCCTGCGCGTAGCGAGTCACGCCGATCTCGTCCTTCCCGTCCCCGTTGACGTCCCCGAAGGCGATCGACGTCGCGTAGTAGCCGTCACCCCAGTGGCTCCCGCCTTGAATCATGACTTCGGCGCCGCTTAGCGCGAACCATCGGACCTCACCGACGGCGGTAGCGTGGCGCGCCACCCCAACCTCCGCCCTCCCATCTCCGTCCAGGTCGCCGAAGGCGATCGAAGTTGCGTACTGACTCGTGCCCCACGTCAACCCGTCCTCATACCGAACGCTGCCGTCGCTTTCGAGGACGAAGTAGCGATACCCCCCCGCGGCATACCGCGCGACCCCGATCTCATCGCTTCCATCTGCGTCCACATCCCCGAAGGCGATCGATGTGGGATAATAGCCTTCACCCCAGGCCTGCCCGGCCTGAAGTCGAATGCTGCCGTTGCCATTCAGGATGAGCCAGCGAACGTCGCCGGCCGTCGTCGCGTGGCGGGCCACGCCGACCTCCGATTCCCTGTCTCCGTCGATGTCGCCGAAGGCGATGGATGTGGCGTACGCGCTCGGGCCCCATGTCTCCCCGCCCTGGAAGTCGACCGTGCCGCCATCCTTGATGACGAAGTAGCGATAATTCATGCTCGCGTACCGGGCCACGCCGACCTCGTCCTCCCCGTCCCCGTCGACGTCGCCGAAGGCGATGGCCGTGGCATAGAAGCTGTCGCCCCACGGCTCACCGCCTTGGAAACGGATGGTCCCGTCCCCGTTGAGGACGAACCACCGCACCGAACCGCCAAGGTAGGAATAACGGGCCACGCCCACCTCGTCCTTCCCGTCCGCGTCGACATCCCCGAAGGCGATTGAGGTGGCGTAGGCGCTCGCGCCCCAAGTCTGTCCGCCCTCGAACCGGAGGCTGCCGTCGCCGTTGAGCAGAAAGTAGCGAGAGCTCTCATCCGCATGACGGGCCACGCCGACCTCGTCCTTCCCATCCCCGTCCACGTCCCCGAAGGCGATCGACGTCGCGTAGGCGCTCGCGCCCCAGGTTTCCCCTCCTTCGAACCGGACGGTCCCGTCCCCGTTGAGGACGAAG
This sequence comes from Thermoplasmata archaeon, assembly GCA_035283165.1. Lineage (GTDB taxonomy): Archaea > Thermoplasmatota > Thermoplasmata > RBG-16-68-12 > EA-27 > EA-27. The sequence continues at coordinate 1,115 of DATEUK010000071.1, read as the reverse complement.
TATCGAGGATTCTCTGCCGCGTAGCGCGTGACACCGATCTCATTACGCCCGTCCCCGTTGACGTCTCCGAAGGCGATTGTGGTCGCGTAGTAGCCGTCGCCCCAAGCGTCACCGCCCTGGACCGCAGCGTCCGCCACGAGCCATCGCTGGGATCCACCCGACGTGGCGTAGCGGGCAATGCCAACCTCCTTCTCCGAGATCAGGGTGAACGCGTCGAAGGGCTCCTCGAAGGGTCCGTTGCCCTGGGAATCGGGCGACGGCGATGGGCCGCCTGAACGAGTCCTGGAGTCCCCCGAGTCCCCATCTCGAGGCGATTCCATCATGTCACGCGTCCCCCCCTCCGTGTCCGAGGAGTCACCGAGGTCGATGGGAGGACGCGCCGCGGGAACCTCCTCCGCGGAGCGGAATAGGCCGGCGAGGCTTGATGCACGCCCGGGGATTGGCAAGTCCCCCTCGTGGTCGAGAACAGGCAAAGCCTGCAGAACCACGAGACCCACGATCGCGACGCACACCCCCGCCGCGACCCGCCTTCGGGCGCCTGCGGACGCGTTGCTCGGCTGTTCAGTGGCCCACTTCCTTCCTGCCATGTCCGAATGAATCCCGACTGAGGGGTTTCCGTTCTTTGGAACGGCCGTTGTACGGGGACATACGTTTTTTGGTACGTTCTTTTATCTGGTTCGTTTTATTTTTATCGCGCGAAACGGTCGTGCGAATCGCGAAGCGTCCGCGCCGGCGCCACGGGAGCCAATCCTGCGTCCACATGACTTCCACTCGACCATCTGTCCCAAACCCAAACCATAAAGGACCGCACGCCCGTTCCCGGGACCATGAAGCTCGTCCTGCTGGGGCCCCCCGGCGCCGGGAAGGGGACGCAGGCGGTCCGGCTCGCCGCCCAGTTCAACGTCCCCCACATCTCGACCGGGGACATCCTCCGCCGCCACGTCTCCGACAAGACCGCGCTCGGAAAGCGAGCAGAGAAGTACATCCGCGCGGGGAAGCTCGTGCCGGACAGCCTCGTGATCGAGATGGTCCGCTCCCGGCTCCGACAACGGGACGCGAAGAAGGGGTTCGTCCTGGACGGATTCCCCCGGACCCTCGATCAGGCGAAGGCGCTC
>DATEUK010000070.1:0-4619 GCA_035283165.1 Thermoplasmata archaeon | reverse complement strand
CTCGGCCGACCTGCTTTCGAGGTCAGGGGAGGTCCGCGTCTCCGTCATCGGCTTTGCCAAGGCCTCGCTTGCGGCGCTCCAAGAGCGAGTGGCAGCCTTCGGACGCGTGGAACAAGCCTGGGACTATCCGCCGACTGTGATTGCGACCGTCCCTGCCGCGCAGCTCGCGCGGCTCGCCCATGATCCGGACGTGCTCGCGATCATGGAGTACGCCGATCCCGTGGCGCTTGACCGAATCGCGGGACAAATTCACAACTACCATAGCGCATGGGACTCAGGCCGAAGCGGCCTTCCAACCAACCTGACCGGTCGGTCGCCGGGTCCGGACAGGTCGATGTACAATTCGGATGACTACACGGAAGGCGCCGGAATCATCGACACGGGGTTCGACGAGGGCTCCGACACGGACGGGGCGCTGGATTTCTTCGACAGCCCCAACGTGGACCGCGTGACGCGATTCTTCCGCCATTCCGGACCCACCAGGGACGGGGAGTGCGGTTCCGCCCACGGCACGCATGTCGCCGGAATCATCGCAGCCGACGGCTACTCGTGGGAGCGCTACCTGATCGAAGACGTCGGCGACCCCACGGTCTCCGTGACGGACAAGGAGTGGCACAAGTCCGAGGCGGGCGTCGTGCCGGAAGGGAAGATCTCCGTGGACGGGGTCCAGAATGGGGCTCCCCCCTTCTGCGGCACGGGCCTTGCGGTGAACTTGGCATACTGGGATTGTCAATATCTCAACGGATACATCAGCGCCACCCTTACGAGCGGCGTAAACCTGGCGACGTGCGGACAGCCATGGTTCGACGGCGCGGTCGTCGCGACGCACAACGCGAACATCGACACGGGAAGCCGTGCGTTCTTCGCCGTCCAGAGCAATAGCTGGGGAGATTCGAGCCGCATCTATGGGACAACGGCGAACACCGCGGACACCAAGATGAACTCATGGCCGGAACGGATCATCGTGATCGCGGCGGGCAACGACGGTCCGGACGCGAACACGGTGAGCGGCTCCGCGCTCGGAAAGAACGGCCTGACCGTAGGAGCGAGCCAGAACTTCCGACCGGAGCAGTTCGATTCCGACAACCCGAACCTGGTCGCAGACTTCAGCGGCCGCGGCGGACCCGGCGAGAGCGGCGGGCGGATCAAACCCGACCTCGTGGCGATCGGGACGTCCGTCGTTTCCCTGATGGGGCGCGGGGAGTATCTTTCGACCGGGTTCTCTCCCGGCGCGGACCTGATCACGTGGGTCGACAAGTACTGCAGCGTCCCGAGGGACTACTGCTTTGGCGGGGACGGCTATGCGGACTACCGGTACCTACAAGGGACGAGCATGGCGACGCCGCACGCCGCGGGCCTCGCGATGCTCGTGCGGGAGTACCTCCGGGAGGTCGTCGCTGACAACGACCCGGCTCATCCGTACTTCAATCCGCCCTCGTACCTGGTCAAGGCGATCCTGGTCAACGGAGCGGTTCGGATGGACCGCAACCTGTACACGTACCCGGGCTACGATCAGGGGTGGGGTCGAATCGACCTCGAGCAATCCCTCTTCCCACCCGTACCGCGCGTGAACCAGTACGAAACGGGACAGTTCATGACGTCGGGTACGTGGACGCCCACGACCACCAGTCTGAACGTGGACGGCGACGACGTGCCCCTGAAGGTCACGCTCGTCTGGCTGGACGCGCCCGGGGATGCGGTCGCGCGGAACATCGACCTTCGGGTCGTCTCTCCCGGCGGCGCGGAGTATCACGGGAATCAGTACACGAGCGGTTGGACGGACCCCGCGAAAGTGGGGTACGACACGATCAACACGGTGGAACAGGTCGAGGTTGAGGTGCCGGAAACGGGAACGTGGACCGTGCAGGTCCGAGGGGTTCAGATTCCGTCGACGACCCGGTTCGCGCTCGTCTTCTCCGCGAACATCGGGCCGGTGTCCACGTGGAAGGTCGACCTGACCACGACGTACCCCACGCAGGTGAGCGTCTCCCCGCTGGGTTCCGCGACGATCCCCGTGACCGCGCTGAACTATGGAACCGGCACGGACACGGTCCAGCTCTCCTCGACGGCGCCCCAGGGACTGGTGGTCTCGTTCTACCCTTCGGGTGCGCCGGTGCTGGCATCCTCCGAATCACAGGACGTCCTGACGGTCGTCACGGCGAGCTCGCTAGTCTCCCCGGGCATCTACTGTTTCGACATCCGCGCGGTGAGCGGGACGGATCCGAACATCCCGCCAGCGTCCGACTTCCTCCCGGTCTGCGTGGAAGTGCTCTCGATCCCCCTGCCCTTCCCGCACCAGATTACGAACGGCACCGTGGATGAACTCGACCCCTCCGTCCTCGTGTTCGAGGATGCGGGCACGGGCCGGCAGATCTTCATCACGTATCGCAAGACCTCGCAGGTCTCGGCGGACGGCCTGACCGGCGGCGTGAACGTGTGGGTCGCCCAGGCGACGTTGGACGCGAGCGGCCAGCCCATCTTCCCGTTCGTCCACACGCGGGTCAGCAACACGAACGACGACCCGAACGACCTCCGCCTGCTCCGGATGCACGCCGGCCTCCTGACGAACCGTGTCGTGATCACGTGGACGGGAAACGACCCCGCGGAGACCAATCCCGATGCGACGTCGTGGTCGCGAATAGCGTACGCGGATCCGCCCTACGCGACTTGGACGGTCCGGACAATCCAGAAGAACGAGGGGAGCGCCCAGCCCTGCAACATCGCGCGCGTGAGCTTCCCGCTCTTCCGGGCCGCTCCGGGGATCGGGCCGAACGGACAGCTGCTCTACGTTTGGGAAGTCCTCGCGTTCACGTCAGGATGTACGACCTTGTCCGCGGTGACGACTCAGGTCAAGATCTCGACGGATGGCGGCTTCACTTGGGGACCGACGACGCAGGTGTTCCCGCCGCCCGGGAATCCTAACTTCTACTTCTTCCCGAACGGGGTCGTCGACCAAAACGACGTCGTTTGGGTCTTCGTCTACTGGCGCACCCCCACCGGGAACGACCGCGATCTGACCGTCCGCCTGCTCGACAACGCGGGTTGGTCGGCCTTCCCGGCGACCACCCCGCCGGGGACGTACACGATTCTCGACACGACGGACAACGTGCAATGGCCCGCCGCGCTCTCGACCACGGAAGGAAGCAGCGGCAACCGTGTGTACGCCGTGTTCACGCGCGACAATCTCCAGGCGGACCTGAAGATGTACATGACCTACACCGACGGTACCTACTCAAGCAGCGTTATCCCCCGCGACTATCGGAACGGCGCCACTCCTGGAAACTGCGGTCTCGGCTGCACGCTCTCCGCGGACTTCATGCCCCCGATTGGATCCGGACTTCGTGGCCCTTACGGCACCGCGGTCTCGAACGCGAACTACGACCGGCGCCCGATCCTCAACATCGTGCAGACGACGGATGGGATCGTGTGGCTCCCGCACATGGAGAACGCGAACCCGTACGGGGTGCCGAACCTCTGGACGTACGACTCCTCCGACGGCTACGCGACGCCGCCAAACCTGGGAATCTTCACGGCCGATGCGTTCGCGAAGGGCCATCAGATGTCATCGACCCTAGAGACGTGCGTCTACGAGGTGTACCATTCCTCGCGCGGCACGATCACGGCCGTCAACTACGAAGTGTACCTCCTGATCTACGGGGGAACGTGCCAGGGCGTCTCTGACACGCTTGGACCGCTCGTCGCGAGCCTCGCGGGCACACCGAATCCCGTGAACCGCTCGGCGGTATTCCGTCTCTCCGCCAATGTGAACGACATCACGACGGGGAACAGTACCGTCGTCGCAGGCGAGTTCTTCATCGACGCCTTGGGTGCGGAGGGGACGGGTACGGCCATGGTCGCCACAGACGGCGTCTTCGACAGTCCCACCGAGAGCGTGCAATCTGATGTCGACGCTGGCACGCTCGGATGGGCCGACAACGAGTGCCATACCGTGTACGTCCGCGGGAGGGACGCGGCAGGGAACTGGGGCCTGGCCGGATCCTTCCAGCAATGCACGGAGGCCGGGAACATCGACCGGGACCCGCCCACGGCGCCCGTGATCGTGAGCGCGACGCCTGAGCTGAGCGGCCCCACGTACGCGGACGTCCAGCTGACCTGGAACCGCGCCTCGGACGAGGGCACCTTCGGCGGGACGACGCGGTACCGCGTGTATCGCGCGATCGGCAGGGGCGGAGTCCTCGTGAACGTCACGGAAATCGCGGCGGACGGATCCGCCACGTACTCGTGGAGAGACCCATTCGCCGGGGACGGAGACCCGAACACCTACCTGTATCGGGTGAAGTCCGTCGACGCCGCGAACAACGACGCCCAGTCCTTGCTCATGGCCGCCAAGTTCGCTCGCACGGTGTCGAACGGATGGAACCTGGTTTCCGTTCCGGTCCTGCAGACGGATCCATCGCTCACCGGAACGTTCCGCACGCTGTCGTGGAACCGGGCACGGACGTACGTTGCGGCGGATGCGGCCGACCCATGGAAGGCGTACGTCGCCGGCAAGCCGTACAACGACCTGATGTCCGTCGGCATCACGAATGCGTTGTGGGTGAACGTGCTTGGCGCGGACTCCTTCGTCGTCGTCGGAATCGTCCCGTCCGGGACGCAGG
>DATEUK010000069.1:0-4198 GCA_035283165.1 Thermoplasmata archaeon | reverse complement strand
CAGTCGCTGATTTTCGACGCGCAGCGACAGATCGCCCTCGACCGGCCGTACGAGGTGCTCTACTACGCGACGAACATCGAGGGGTACCGCCAGGACCGTTTCGTGAACTGGACGGTTTCCGCCGGGACGATCTGGCACGAGTGGTCCCTCCTTGGGTTGCGACCGCCGGGGCTTCGCGGAGGACCGCACCTGTCTGCGCGATTCGATTCCGCGATCCGTGGCGGCGAGAGCATGCTCGTGAACGCAGAAGTCTCGACCACCGACGGCGCCCCCGTGGAGTCCGCGACCGTGGAATTCTCCGTGAGCCATGGGAACCTCACGCTCGGAGGAAGCACGGGCCCGACGGTCGCCGGGAGGACGGACGCCAGGGGGCGCGTGTCGGCCGTGTTCGACGCCCCATCCTTCTCCTCACAGACGACAGTGCTCGTGCGGCTGAACGCGTCGCACCCCCGCTACCAGGAATCGACGGTCCTCACGGGTTCAATCCAGGTCTTCCCTCCGGCGGTGCGGTTCCTCTCAATCACCCTTGAGCTTCCCTTGGGCGACCTCGGGAACCCGGGCGTCACCCTGCCGCTGCGCGTGACCGTTCGGGACCAGGATCGGAACTTCCCGGCCGACGCGTTCGTGGAGCTCAACAGCTCCGACCCCGCCCTCCTGCGAACAAATCCGACGAACGGGACCGCGAGCGACGTGGGCTCTGTGCTCCTCGTCGTCGATGACGAGGCCCGGGACGAATCGACCGTTCGCGTCACGGTCCGCGCGACGAGGCCCGGCTCCGCCGACGCGGAACAAGGGGTGTTCGTCTCCATCCGGCCCCCGCCGCTCACCCTCGAGTGCCCGGGTGAGGAGTTCGTCGCCGACCTCGCGAATTGCCCGGAGGTCGGAGCGTCATGGGGCCCGGTCGTCGCGCTCTCCCTTGCGGGAATCGGTCTCGGGGTAGCGATTTCGCTCGTTTGGCGGCGTCTCCGAAGGGTTTAGGGCTCCAAGATCCGCCGGGCCACACCGACCCCCGCGGAAACGTATTTATGGCCCTCGTTGTTGGCGCCGCCGATGAACGAGCGCCTGTCGAAAGCCCTTCCCTTCATCATCGGCCTTTTCGTCCCCCTCCTCCTGATCCTCACGAACACGCTGTGGAACTACGCGGGCATCCTCCTGACGATGGCGGCGATCGTCTGGATAGGCTTCGCGCTCGTCCTCCTCACGCCGTCGGTTCCGACGGAGGGCTAGCTCGACTGCCGCGCGTACAGGTCGTCGCCCGAGATGTCGAGGTCCACCCACTCATCGATCTGGCGGATGTCCTCGAGAACGACCGCCAGCATCTCCCCGCCTTCGTCCTCCATGAGAAGGCTGTCCAGCACGTCCTCGACCTCCATCGTGTCGCGCACGATCCCGAGGAATTCGCCGGTGTTGTCCACGACGTTCAGGTTGTTGAACAGCTCGCGGACGGGTCCGCGGAGCACGATCTTGTCCCCCGCAGAGGCGATGAACCGCCGCCCGAGGCGGAGGTGTCCGACGGGCCCCTCCGCGATTGTCAGGAACTTGACGTCCTCGCGGGAGACGTAGCCGAGCTCGATGCCGTCGGCGTCGACGACCTGACGGCCGATGAGCCCGTGTGCGCCGAGGATCGGCATCGCCGCGTCAATGCGGGTCCCGGATAAAGGCTTGCGCGGGGGCGGGGCCGCCGTTTGACGCGGAACGAATTCGCGACGGCCCCGGCCGTCCGCCACGACAGAACGGACCTCGACCCGTCCAGATGGATATCGGCTCTGATACGGACGGGGTCGCCTTTATGCCGAACGCGGAAAAGTGCCCCCAAACTCCTATATGCGCCACAGGATACCTGAGGCAATCGATGGCCGCGTGCCCGGCTTGTGATGCCTCCCTTCCAGGGAGAGCCAGAGCGTGCCCCGACTGCGGGACGCTCGCAGACTTTTCGGTCGACACCGCCACCGGCACGGAGGGTCAGGCGACCCGCGCAGCGAACCAGGCCCAGAAGGAAGTCGGGCTCCTTCGTGCGACCGGCGTCGAGCCCCTCATCGCGGAACGGCTGCTGGACAAGGCGGACGCGGAGGCCCGTCAGTCCCGGTTCCCGCAGGCCCTCGTGTTCGCGCAGGCCGCCCGGCGCGCCGCGACCGTCGCGAAGACGCGGACGCGCCTCCAGGGGGAGCTCGCCCGCGCGGAGGAGGCGATCCGCCTCGCGAAGGAGGGGGGCGCGGACACTGCCGCGGCGGAGAAGGCCCTCGAGGAGGCCGCAGCGGCGCTCAAGGAGAATCGACTGCGCATTGTCCCGACGTGGCTCAAGAGGGCGTCCGTGCGCGCCGTGGAAGAGACGAAAGTCCACTCCGCGGAGTCCGTCCTCGCAGGAGCGGAGCGCGCGATCCGGTACGCGAAGGAGCGGGGCGCGGACGTCGCCGCCGCGGAGCAGGAGTTCGCGACCGCGCAGGATGCGATTCGCGCCAAGGCGTTCGACGCCGCGCGCGAGGCCGCCGGAAGGGCGCGGACCGCCGCCGAGCGGGCACGCAAGCTCTCCCGATACGAAAAGTTCGTACGCGGGGCCGACCACGCGATCGACCTTGCCCGCAAATCCGGGTCGGACCTCACGGAGGCGCGCAGGCTGGTTTCCGAGGCACGGGTCGCCCTCTCCGAGGACCGGTTCGCGGACGCTCAGGCGAAGTCCGCCTCGTCCAGGGAGGCCGTCGCCGAGGCAAAACGGTTCCGAGCCGGCGAGGTCCTGCTCGGACGGGTGGAGAAACTCGCGAGAAAGGAGGAGCGCCGCGGTACGGACGTCGGCGGCCCCGGGATCATCCTGATCGAGGCGCTCGCCGCCCTGGACGGCCACGAATACCGCCGCCTGCGGGAACTCGCGAGGGACGCCCGCGAGGCCATCGCGGACGCGGTGGTCGCCCGCCGGTTGCGGATCACGCTCGACGGGCTCGCGGAGGACGTAGCGGAGCTCCGGACCATTGGCGCCTTCGCGACGGAGGCCGAGGGGTTGCTCACGCAAGCGAGGGAGGCGCTGGAGGCGCTGAACTTCGACCAGTGCCGGCGGCTCGCGGCACAGGCCCGGCGCGCGGCGGACGATTCGAGGGAGGCTCGCCGCCAGGAGATCGTCATCAACACGATCCAGAGGATCGTGGCCGCCGCCAGCGCCGGCGGTCATGTGGACGCAGGCTCCGTTAGCGACCTGATCCGGGACGTCGAGGCGATGCTCGCGGGCGGGGAGGCGGTCGACGTGGACGCCCTCGTCAGCGCCCGCCTCACCGTCGTCGACGCCCAGAAGCTTAAGGACGCCACGATGCGGCTCGGGGAGGTCCAGACCATGCTCGTCGAGCTGAAGCGGGCGGACATCGATGTCTCCGGCGCCGACGAGGCGATCGCGCTTGTCGGGGAGGCCCTGGACGAGGGCCGGATCGAAGAGGCGGAGAGGCAGATCACGGAACTCGGCGAGGTCGCGAGGACCCTGATCGCCACGCTGAGGGATTCCGCGAACGAGACCGTCCAGAAGGCGCTCAGCGCGGCGGACAAGGCCCGGGAGGCGGGCATCCCGATTCCGGACGCAATCCGGCTCGTGAACAGCGCCCAGGCGGCGATGGAGGCCGGCAAGATCTACGAGGCGCTGGAGTTCGGACGGATCGCACAGGCGCGCGCGGAGTCCGCGGTGAAGAGGCACTTCGAGGAAGAGGCTAAACGGGACGTCGAACAGATGAAGGCGGTCGCAGACCGCGTGAAGCGCGCTCGCGAGCGGATCGACATCCTTGCGGAGCGAATCGAGTATCTCACGGGCATCGGGGTCGACGTGAACCCCGCGCGCGAGTCCCTCGAGAGCGCGCAACGAAGGCTCGAGGAGAAGCGTGTCGAGGAGGTCGAGGCTCATCTGTCGGCGACCGAGCGGATCGTCGAGGGGATGCGTGCAGCCCTCCGGAAGAGCGCGGAGGACGGGCTCGACCGCACACGGAGGCAGGTTGCTGAGGCGCGCGCGCACGGGCTCATGACGCCCGAGATGGAGGCGGTGTCCGCCCGTGCGGAGCAGGCCGTGCGAGAGGACCACCACCGGGAAGCCATCGACGCGATGAAGGCGCTCGAGGAGACGATCGAGCACGCGCGCGAGGAGCGGGTCGCGGAGCAGCGGAGGAAGGAGATGGAACGCGCGCGGAAGGCGTCCGACCGATTCGTGCGCGTCCGCCGAATGATCGAGGAG
>DATEUK010000068.1:0-6588 GCA_035283165.1 Thermoplasmata archaeon | reverse complement strand
AGCCGTCGTCCACGGTCAGGGCGAATACATGTGTACCCGCCGCCGCGGGGGTGAAGGAGGGCGTAACGGTGTTCGCGCCCGCGAGGGCGACCGCCGGACCGGACGTCTGGGTCCACGAGTACGTGAGCGGATCGCCGTCGGAATCGGTCGACGCCGTCCCGTCGAGGGTGACCGTCGCCCCGCGGAACACGCCGACCTGGTCCGGTCCTGCGTCGGCGATCGGGGCCGCGTTCGTCGCGGTGACGACCACGTCGTCCGTCGCCATGCCGCCGAAACCGTCGCCCACGGTCAGGGAGAAGGTGTAGGTGCCGGGCGCGGGCGGCGTGAAGCTCGGCGTCGCCGTCGTGGGGTTCGCGAGGCTCCAGCCTGCGCCGCTTGCGGGGGTCCAGGAGTAGGTCAGGACGTCGTTGTCCGGGTCCCTGGAGAGCGCACCGTCCAGGGTGACGAGGGTCCCCTTGGGTAGGTTCTGGTCGGGTCCCGCGTCCGCGGCGGGAGCGCGGTTCACGACGGCCACGATGACCGCGTCCGTGTTGTTCGCTCCCATCCCATCGTTCACGGTGAGGGCGAAGGCGTACGTCCCAGCCATAGCGGGGGTGAGGGTGGGGTTCGCAGTGTTCGGGTCGGTCAGCGTCACCGCGGGGCCCGCGGTCTGGGTCCAAGAGTACGTGAGCGGATCGCCGTCGGGGTCGCTCGAGGCCGTCCCGTCGAGGGTGACCGTCGCCCCGCGGAACACGCCGACCTGGTCCGGTCCCGCGTCCGCGGTCGGGGGACGGTTCAGGACGTCGGGGGCGTCGGCGGGCGGGGCGGGCCAGTCCATCCCGGCGAGCCCCGTGGCGTCTGTGGCGGTGAAGTCGTAGGTGTAGTCGGTGCCACGAGAGGCGAGCGTGGTGGTGTAGGTGTACCACTTCCCGTCCGTGACGTCCGCGTCGAGGGGATCGACGGCGGTCATGGGGAACGGGCTGTTTGCGACCTCGACCCCGCCCATCCGGATGTGGACCTTCGGTTCGACCGCCAAAGGCGGGTCGCCGTCCGCATCCGTGTAATTGACCCGATAGGCGTAGATGGTAGCCAGCGTGCCCGTCTCTGGGTCGAGGCCGTCCATCGCGTAGTTGGGTTCGCCCGTCGCGGAGAGGACGGGGGGCATCGGACCAAGGGGGAGAGTGAGCTTCGCGACGAAGGCGTCCTCGCCGCCGTTGTGTGTCCTATCATAGGCCCCGGGCGTCGTGGGGAAGTCCGTTGAGAAGGTGGAGCCGGTCACGAAGGCGACGCCCGAGGCGTCTACGACAATCCCGATGCCATCGTCATACCGGCTCCCGCCGAGGAAGGTGGAGTAGAGGAGGCCGCTGCCGACCTCGTCGAGCTTCGCGACGAAGGCGTCGTACCCGCCGTTGTGCGTCGTGTCGTAGGCCCCGGGCGTCGTTGGGAAGTCCGTGGCGGCATCATACGTGGAGCCGGTTACGTAGGCGCTGCCCGAGACGTCGACGGCGATCCCGATGCCATCGTCATATCCGCTCCCGCCGAGGAAGGTCGCGTAAACGAGGGTGCTCCCGGTCGCGTCGAGCTTCGCTACGAAGGCGTCGTCCCCGCCGTTGTGCGTCGTGTCGTAGGCCCCGGGCGTCGTGGGGAAGTCCGTGGCGGCGTCCCACGTCCAGCCGGTCAGATAGGCGGTGCCCGAGGCGTCGACAGCGATCCCGAAGCCCGTTTCATTCCCGCTCCCGCCGAGGAAGGTGGCGTAGAGGAGGGTGCTCCCGGTCGCGTCGAGCTTCGCCACGAAGACGTCCTGGGGGCCGCCGTTGGGCGTCGTGTCGTAGGCACCGGGCGTCGTGGGAAAGTCCGTGGCGGCGTCGTCCGTGTTGCCAATTACGTAGGCGGCGCCCAAGGCGTCGACGCCGATCCCGACCCCCCAGTCAATCCCGCTCCCGCCGAGGAATGTGGAGTAGAGGAGAGCGCTCCCGCTCGCATCGAGCTTCGCCGCGAAGGCGTCGTACACGCCGTTGGGTGTCGTGCTGTAGGCCCCGGGCGTCGTAGGGAAGTCCGCGGAGATCGTGAAGCCGGCCACGTAGGCCGCGCCCACGGCGTCGACGGCGATCCCGTAGCCCTCGTCCCGTCCGCCCCCGCCGAGGAAAGTCGAGTAAAGAAGGGCGCTCCCGCTCGGGCTCAGCTTCGCCGCGAAGGCGTCGTCCCCGCCGTTGTGCGTCGTGTCGTAGGCCCCGGGCGTCGTGGGGAAGTCCGCTGCGGCGTCTTCCGTGACGCCGGTCACGTAGGCGGCCCCTGAGGCGTCGACGGCGATCCCCCATCCATAGTCCCATGCTCTCCCGCCGAGGAAGGTGGAGTAGACGAGGGCGCTCCCGATCGGGTCCAGCTTCGCCACGAAGGCGTCCCAGTTGCCCCCGTTGTGTGACCTATCGTAGGCCCCGGCCGTCGTGGGGAAGTCCGTGTCGGATTCCGTTACGCCGGTCACGTAGACGCCGCCTGAGGCGTCGACGGCGACTCCCCAGGTCTCATCCCACCAGCTCCCGCCGAGAAAGGTCGAGTAGAGGAGGGGGTCGATGACGAGGTCCCCCGTCCCGTCCCACCCCGAGCAGGCGTAACCCACGGTGCGTTCCCCGGTCTGCCGGAGGGCGCAGGCCACGGGGAGGCCGCTCACCTGCCAGGCGGCGGGGAGGTCGTCCCGGAGGGGCCCGAGGTTCGTCGGGGCCATGAGGCTCCGGGCCGTCACCGTCATGGCGGTGACGCCCTCGTAGGCGAGCACGGCGTCCGCGAGGTCCGCCCCGGGGTGGACGACGAGGTCGTACTTCACTCCCCCGGGTGACGTGCGGTAGACAACGTCGATCCCGTCCCACACGTTTTCGTAGACGACCTCCGCGTAGTTCCGGACGTCCGTGCGCCAGCGTGCGGGGTCGTCCCCGAGGAAGAAGTTCGCGCGGTGGGGGAGCTCCCCCCGCGCCTGGGGGAGGACGGGGTTCGCGCCCTCGAAGGCGATGCGGACGAGGTGGCCGCGGAGCGGCGAGAGGATCGGTGTGGGCGCGGGCCCGGACCGGGGATCCAGCTCGTCGAGGGGTGGGCGCTCTCTTAGGTTCACGAAGACGGCACCGGCGGCGAACCCGACGGAGACCCCGCCGCGGGCGTAGTAGAGGACCTCGGGGTTCGCGACCTGGCCCGCGTTCTCCGTGAAGAAGTCGGACGGCACGCGCACTGGGGACGTCGTCTGGGAGGTTGGTTGGGCCGGGCCCGCGTCCGGTCCTGGCGCGTCCATGGTGTCGGGCCGGGGGGAAACCGAGGACATCGCGTCGTACCGTCGATCCCCTGGGACCGAGGACCCCATGCCGTCGGCCCCGCCCCCGAGGACACGGAGAAGTGAGAGGAGGACCATCGCAGCAAACACCGCCAAAGCGACGACCGATACGGCCCGCAACCCCTCGCCCTCCCTCTGGTGCATGTGTGTTCGCCTCCTATTGATTCATCCCGCCGTCCTCGCGCGGCTCCGACACGTCCGCAGCCTCCTCTCCCGGTTCGGCCCGAATCTCCTCCCCTTCGGCCTTTTCCTCCGGTTGGCCTTCCACTTCCTCTGCCGGTTTCTTCCGCCGGCGCGCAGCGGCGACGGCGAGGAGCAGGAAGACCGGGACAAGGGCGAGGAATGCGACGATGAGCATCGTTGTGGCCCACGACGGCGAGGAGGCGGGCTCGACGATGATGGTGACCGTGACCGGCGCGCTCACGTTCCCGTCGTCGTCCGTGACGACCAGGGAGACGCTGTAGGAGCCGGGCGTGGAGTAGGCGTGCATCTTCGCAGAGCTCGGCCCGCCTACTGGCGGCGTACCGTCGTCGAAGTCGAACACGAAGTCCACGATCGTACCATCGGGATCGCTTGAGCCGCGTCCATCGAACGAGATTGAGGCGCCCACTTCGGCAACGGTCGGGTTCGCAGTGACGATCGCCATCGGTGCGAGGCCCCAAACGGTCACGGCGATCTGGTCCGAGCCGACGGCGCCCTCGGTGTCCGTGGCTTCGAGACGGAAGACGTAGATCCCCACGGCCTGCGCCACGAAGTTCGGCCGGGTCGTTGTCGCGTCGTTCAGGGTCACGGACGCGGGTCCAGAGACCGGGGACCAAATCAACGCGACCGCGTCCCCGTCCGGGTCGAAGGCCGAGCCGGCAAGGGCGATCCAGTACCCCTTTCGCGCGAGGATGTCGAGCCCCGCGTCGGCCACGGGAGCCGCGTTGGGGACGGATACCGTAACCTGCGTGGCATCCGTGCCCCCGAGGTCCCCGTCGTCCACGGTGAGCTGGAACACGTACGTGCCGGACACCGCGGGCGTGAAAGCCGCGAGCGCGCCGTCTTGGCCGTTGATCGTCACGAAGGGTCCGGAAACCCGCGTCCAAACGTAGGTCAGCGCGTCCCCGTCCGGATCCGAGGATGCGGTGCCGTCCAACGACACCGGGGCGTACTTGGCCGCCGTGGCGGGGGCGTTTGCGACCGCGACCGGCGGCGCGTTGAGGACAGTTACGACGACAGCGTCCATGGCCACACCCCCAAGGCCGTCGTCGACTTGGAGGAGGAAGGTGTACGTGCCGCTTCTCGTGGCGGTGAACGTGGGCGTCGGGCTGTTCGCATCGGACAGGATGACTCCGGGTGGTGAGGTCCACGCGTACCCCAGGGCGTCGCCGTCGGGATCACTCGATCCGGAGGCGTCCAGCGTGAGAACGATGTTCTTTGCTGCGCCGGGTTGATCGGGTCCCGCGTCCGCGATGGGGTTTCGATTGAGCACGGTGACAGTGACCGAGGTCTCGTCCGACCCGCCGAAACCGTCGTCGACGGTGAGGTTGAACCCGTACGTCCCGAGCTCGGTCGCGACGAAGGCCGCGGTGGCGGTGTCGGCGTCCGTCAGGGTCACATTCGGACCACCGACCTGCCTCCACGCATACGTCAACGGGTCTCCATCGTCGTCCACGCTCGCCGTGCCGTCCAAGACGACGATCTGTCCGCGGACAATCGGAGGACCGGTGGCGGTGGCGACGGCGGTCGGGGCGCGGTTGACGACGGTCACGTCTACGGTGTCCCACGAGGTGCTCGCTCGGAAACGGTTTGCCCAGACGCTCCAGTAGGAGCCGTCCCACTGCAGCCATACGATAATCGCGTTCCCTGCTGCGTCGACCTCCAACTCAGGGAGCCAAGCGTCTCCTGGAGCGGTCTCGAGAACCGTTGCCGCACCCCAACCCATCCCGAGGGGGTCTCGGTTCCCCCAGACGCTGTTGCTGACTCCGTCCGATTCGAGCCAGATTCCGACGGCGTTACCGCCAGGATCAATCGCCAGCCGCGATCCCGGCCCCGGCCACGGAAGGTCGCCCGAACCGACGTCCACAGCGGCTCCCCAACCCGCTCCCGTGACGTGGCGGCTCGACCGAAGGCGTCCCGTAGAACCGTCCCACTGGAACCACATCGCCATCGCGTTTCCTGCCGCGTCGACCGCGACCTGAGGCCCATAGGCATCCCCTTCCGAGAGTGCGGCTGTCTCCCAGCCAACGCCGGCTACAAATCGGCTAGCCCACAGGGAATAGTAAGTCCCGTCCCACTCCCCCCCTGTGACGACCGTAGTCCCTGCGTTCGCAGCGACGTCAGACAGACTTGCTTCGGGAGGTCCAGTAAGGGCCCCAGCGAGGAGCCGTTGGGCCTCCCAGCCAGCGCCGGCGACGTAGGACCTCGCCCAGACCACCGAAGTAAAAATCCCCCCGATGGCATCCCAAGCGACGACCGCGTTTCCTCTGCCGTCGAGGGAGACCGAGGGAAAGTAGTTATTGTCCCAGAATGGGTTGACCGTATTCATCCGGGTCGCAGAGCCCCAGCCGATCCCTGCAGTGTAGTAATTCGCCCAGATCCCGTAGTTGATGCCGTGATGGACCCACGCGGCGACCGCGTTTCCAGCCGCGTCGACCGCAAGCGAGGCGAATTCCGAGTCGCCTGGGTCCGACTCGATTTGCACCGCGGTTCCCCAGCCTGCGAGGGGCTCGAAACGGTTCGTCCATAGACTGAAGGCCTCGTCGACCCACATCGCGAACGCGTTCCCCGCCGCGTCGACGGCGATGCTCAGGTCCTGAGGATACCTGATGAATGCGTCTACCGTATGCGTCTCGATCACGGAGGCCCCTTCCCAGCCGAACCCTGCAACGTAGCGGTTCGCCCAGACGCTGATGGCGACGCCATCCGACTGAAGCCATAACGCAAGCCCATTCCCCGCAGGATCGACCGCAACCCGCGGGAACCAGGCTTCCTCTGGACGCGACTCGAGGAGTGTCGCGTTGTCCCAGCCGACCCCGGCAACGTAGCGGTTCGCCCAGACGCTGTTGGCGGTACCATCCCATTGGGCCCACACCGCAATCGCATTCCCTGCCCCGTCAACCGCGACATCCGGGGGTCCCGCGTCTCCGTTGTTCCCCTCGATCAAGGCCGTTCCGCCCCACGCGCCAGAGCCATCCTCGACCGTCAGCTGAAACCTGTGCACGCCGGGTTGGGTCGCGACGAAAGATGCTTCGGGCGTCCCGGCGCCGTTCAGTGTAACGGGCGGTCCCGCGATCTGGCTCCAGCTGTAC
>DATEUK010000067.1:0-3856 GCA_035283165.1 Thermoplasmata archaeon | reverse complement strand
GATGAGGAAGATCGCGACGAGGAGGCCTCCGGGACCGAGGAAGCCGAGCGTGGACTGGAGCCAGTCCCCGAGTCCCATCCGCGACACCTAGGGATTCGCCTTGCGGAGCGACGTCAACGTGATCTGAAACGCGAGCGTCTTTCCCACCACCGCGTTGTTGTAGTCCACCGTGAAGGTGCCTGCGACCGGGTCGAGGGCCACGACCTGGAAGTTCCCGGTTGGGTCTTCCGCCACGAACGCGTTCACGTCGAACGCGGTGAGCAGGTGGTGCATTTCGATCCGGCCGCTCCCCTCGTTCGCCGCATCGTCGATCGCCGTGATCTGCGCCGGCCAGCGTTCCGCGATTGTCACTCTCTGTCCCAGCGTCGGGCTGTGGCGCACGGTCACGACCCCGCCGGCGACATGGACGGTCGCGTTCCATCCCCACACCCGGTCGGCGACCACGGAGCCCTCCGTCGGGGAGGACCCGTATCGGGACAGGAACTCAGTCGGCGTCATGGTCTCCGTCGCGGGGACGTCCTCGAAGAGCGGGCGGACATGGATCCGGCTCGGGTCCGCAGCTCCGTAGGCCTTCTCCGGGGGGAGGACCACGATGACCGTCCCCTGCAGGCGGAGGCCGCGGACGGCCTCCTGGAAGGCGGGTATCGGGCACTCCGCGCCGCCGGAACAGCCGACGACGAAGCCCAGCGGCGCGTACCCGCCGTCGCTTCGGAAGGAGAACGAGGGCGCCTTCGGGTACGACGCGTTGTCCCGCGCGACGGCCTCGATTGACGTGTCAAACGTCCGCCCCGTGTCCGGGAACCATCCGCGGTAGTCGACCTCCGCGTAGTCGTCGTCTTCGGCGATCGGCAGGGAGTAGGGCGGGGGGAGCGCAGGGGTGAACCACGAGAAGTAGACGCCCCAGTATGCTCCGGTCACCACGAGGAGCACGATGAGCCATCCGAACCAGCCCATGGCGCGGGTGTCCCGAATCATGTGGACAGAAGCCAGGAACCATGCCCTAATAACCGTTGCGGTGCGTAGCACAGTGCGGGGACCGAACTCTTCAGGGGGAACCCCCCCGCGCCGCCTGACGAAAGGATTTATCGCGGTTCGCCCATGAGTTCCGGGATGCCCCGTCGGGCCCTGGGCGTGCTCGTCCTCCTCGCCCTCTCCGTGGTGACGCCGGCCGCCGTGGGACCCGCCGTGGCGGAGCACACGTCGCACCACCGGTATTTCTTCGTCGGAACCGTGCGAACGGAGTCGGGCCTGCCGGTGTGCGGCGTCGTCGTCCGCGCGTTCGTGGCGGACTTCGAGGGGTCGCCGGACCGAGATCGGAGCGCGTCGACGGACTGGTCCGGTGCCTACACGGTCCAGCTGCACATGCACAGCGGCGAGGAGGCGGAGGCGCAGCCATCGGACAAGGACAAGCAGGTCGTTCTGACCGTCGCCGGGACCTCTCAGACGGTGACGGTCGTGAGGAACCAGCTGAACCCGAACGGCTGGGGGCAGCTCACCATCGACTTCACCGTCAACGATACCGTGGAGAGCCTCGGGCTGTGTCTCCGGGACGTCGCGATCTACGCCGCCGTGGTCGTGGGTGGCGTCGCGCTCGCGGTCGTGGGCGTGCTGGTGCTGCGGCGGCGGGGCCGTGGTGTGCGGCACGTCCGCGCGGACATCATGAAGCTCCCGGGCGCGACGCGGTCGAAAGCCCGCGAGCTGGAGGGAGCTGGCATCCGCAGCCTCGACGATCTCTCCCGAGCGGATCCCGGCGAGCTAGCCGCGTCCACAAACCTCACGGAGAAGCAGGCGCGGGTCCTGGTGAAGCGCGCGCAGGACGCGCAGAAGCAGCGGGACGCCTGATCAGGCGTACATCCCTTCGGGGGCGGGGGCTCTCGCGAAACTCTGGCCGCGGACCTTGTCGACCGCCCGCTCGAAGTCCCCAGAGGCGACGATGTCCCGGTCCTCGCGGATCGCGAACATCCCCGCCTCCGTGCAGATCGCCTTGATGTCCGCGCCGGTTGCCTGGTCGCAGTGCACGGCGAGCGCGCCGAAGTCGACGTCCGCGGCGATCGACATCCGTTTCGTGTGGATCCGGAAGATCATGCGACGCGCCTCCGCGTTCGGCACGGGGACGTCGATGATGCGGTCGAATCGCCCGGGACGGAGAAGCGCCTCGTCCAGGATGTCGGGCCGGTTCGTGGCCCCGATGATCTTCACGTCCCCGATCGGGTTGAAGCCGTCGAGCTCCGCGAGGAGCTGCATGAGCGTCCGCTGCACCTCGCGGTCGCCGCTCGTCGCCACGTCCAGGCGCTTCGCGCCGATCGCGTCGAGCTCGTCGATGAACACGATCGCAGGGTTCTTCTCCCGGGCGAGCTGGAACAACTCGCGCACGAGCCGGGCGCCTTCCCCGATGTACTTCTGCACGAGCTCGCTCCCGACGAGGCGGATGAACGTCGCGCTCGTCCGCTGCGCGACCGCCTTCGCGAGGAGCGTCTTCCCGGTCCCGGGGAGTCCGACGAGGAGGACACCCTTCGGGGGGTCGATTCCCACCTTGCGGAACAGGTCCGGCTTCAGGAGCGGGTCCTCCACCGCCTCCTTGACCTCGCGGATCTGGTCCTCGAGCCCACCGATGTCTGCGTACGTGACGACCGGCTTCTCGATGATCTCCGCGCCCATCACGATCGGGTCCAGGCTCGGCGGGAGGACGCCCATCACCGCCAAGGTCTGCTTGTTCAGCGCGACGCGCGCGCCCGGCTGCAGGTTTTCCTTCGTGATATACTCCGCCGCGTTCACGATGAAGTCCGGCCCCGTGGACGATTTCACCACCACGCGGCCGTCCGCGAGGATGTCCCGGATGTTCCCGATGATCAGCGGCGGCGCCTTCAGCCGGTCGAGCTCCGCCTTCAGCCGCTTGACCTCCTTCTGCAACCCGAGGAGCTCCGCCTCGACGAACTTCCGCTCCCCGTCGATGCGCCGGGACACCTCCGCAAGCCTGTCGTTGCGGTCCTCGAGGACCGCGATGCGCTCCGACATCTTCTCGTTGAACTCGCGAATCTGCTCTTCGTCCATCCCGGGACACCGAGCGCCAAGCGCGTGGTCGCGGCCGTATATAAATGGGGAACCCTATTGAGCGTTTCGGTTCTGTAATCATAACGGATCGAATGCAGCGTTCGTCCGACCGTTTTTCCCCGGGGCGGGGCCGGCGCGAGGAGTGCCCATAAATAGCCGCTGCACCCTCAGGCGCTCCCGATGTTGTGCGAGTTGTGCGGTGCGGACGTTCCTCGGACGAAGACCGTGAGCATCGGATCGACGGTCTTGGCGGTGTGCCCGAACTGCGCGAAGTTCGGGACGGAGGTCGGGGCGCCCGCGGTCCGGCGGAAGCCTACGCCGCCCGCGATCTCGGATCGCCTCGAGGCGCGGAAGCGCCGCATGACCCCGCGGGACGTGTTCTCGCAGGCGGGGGAGGAGGACCTCGCGATCGATTTCGCGGAACGGATTCGCAGGGCGCGGGAGGCGCACGGGTGGAGGCAGGCGGAGCTCGGTGCGAAGATCAACGAGCGGGTGACGGTCATCGCGAAGCTCGAGTCCGGGACCATGACGCCGAACGAGGACCTCATCCGCCGTCTGGAGCGCGCGCTCGCGATCAAGCTCAAGGAGAAGGTCCCGACGCCCGCCGCGCGGAAGGGGGCATCCCAGCCCGAGGGCCTCACCCTCGGCGACCTGATCGAACTGGACGGTCAGGATGAAGAATAAGCTGTTCTGGGCCCTCGTGGGAATCGCCGCTGCCGTTCTCACCTTCCTCCTGTGGGTGGCGCTCGGCAGCGCGGGAGACCTCGGCCTCGCGGATCCCGTCGCGGCGGTGTGCTCCGTGGCG
>DATEUK010000066.1:0-4007 GCA_035283165.1 Thermoplasmata archaeon | reverse complement strand
CCGTGGATGACGGCAGCACCGTCGCGACCGCCGTCGGGACCTCGTTGGACGCGACCAGGACCGTCACGACGTCCGAGCCCGCCTGGGTCGAAGCGTCCCAGACCGTGAGCGTGGCGACGAAGGAACCCCTCGCGGCGTACGCGTGCGTGACGGTGGCCCGCGTGTCGCTCCCGCCGTCCCCGAAGTCCCATCGGTAGGCGGTGATCCCGACGTCGTCGCTGGAGTTCAGCGCGTCGAAGAGAACGGGAACGCGTAGAAGCGTGGAGGACGAGGAGGCGCGAGCCACCGCGGTCGGCGGCGCGTCCGCGACCGTGGCGGTCATGACAGCGTCGTCCGTCAGGCCCGCGGTGTCCCGAAGCACCATCCGGATCTGGTAGGCCCCGGGTAGGGGGTATCCGTGCGTTGCTGTCTTCTCCGTCGACCAAGGCTCGTCCCAGACCCCGTCGTCCTCCCAGTCCCATCGAACCTCCAACAGGTCGGCCGCATCCCGCAGGTCCCAGCTGACCGAGGCGTTCGCCGCAAACGTCGTGGACGTGCTCCCCGCGGACGGGACCACCTCGAATCGAGCGTGCGGCGGAGCATCCGGCGGCTGGATGAGCGGATATCGGTCCGTGGACAGGCCGCCTCCTGGAATCGCGTACGGGATGTCGCCGATTCCATCGGGATCGGGGCAGACGTTCTGGTTCGGTCCGCTGCACAAGTCGACGCCCGCGTAGTCGGACCAGTAGTTCCCACCGCTGGGATAGGCGTCGTCCCATGCGTTCCCCGTCCACCAGTTGTTGTCGGCGGCGCCCTGCACGTTGTCAACGAGGAGGTTATGATGCACCGCCACGAGATCGCTGTCCCAGAGGTTGATTCCTGTTGTCGGAGAGGAATGGATCCCGTTGCGGAGGATCTCGACCCGGTCCGACCATCGGACGTCCAGAGAGCCAAGCCGGTTGTCCAGGACCTTGAGGTCGGTGGCACGGAAGGCCATGAACCCCCCCGCGAGATTGCCATCCACGGTCACGTTGTCGGAAGGGAGCGGGTTCCCGAACTGGGCGTTGACGCCGATGCCGTCGATGAGCCAGTTCGCGGTCACACGGATCCGCGAACTACCCCACAGCTCGAGGCTCCCCGTCGGAAGGACGTTCCGGGCGAT
Source organism: Thermoplasmata archaeon (assembly GCA_035283165.1). Taxonomy (GTDB): domain Archaea; phylum Thermoplasmatota; class Thermoplasmata; order RBG-16-68-12; family EA-27; genus EA-27. The sequence goes on along the minus strand of DATEUK010000066.1, from coordinate 2,866 downwards.
GGTGACGTTGTTGCTCTCGAACACCCAGGCGGTGCCCTCGACGTCGTTGTCCGTCACGTTGAGGCCGTCCACGAAGGCGAACTGTAACACGTTCCGGCCCGCGCCCTCGACCCGTTGGGCCGCCACGCGTACGCCGGTGCAGTTGGCGACGATGAGCTGGCCGATCGTAACGCCCTCCACGCTGAGTCCGTTGCAGTCCCGGTGGTACACGAGCGGCCGACCGTCCACGGTGTTGTTCGGAGCGATTGTGTGCGACCGGAAGTGCTCGACGGTCCCCACCTCGTCGAACCGGATGCCGTATCTCCCGAGAGCGTTCGCCTCCATCGTCACGTTCGTGGTCGTGCCCAACAGGGACAGCCCGGAGGAACCCTGCTGCGAATTCCCCGTGAGTGTGATTCCCGTCGCGTCTTGGATCCACACGTACGAGTCGATCCCTTCGTTCGTCGCGAGGACGACCTCGGAGACGGAGTCGAGATCAATACCCCCTGTGATCATGTTTCTCTCGAACCGGATCGCGGCTCCGTTTCGGACCCACACCGCGGTGAACGGGGCGGTCAGCCGAGAGTCCTCAACCCGAGTGTTCCGGACGTTGTCGAGGAGAATCGCGGGCGCCCCCACGACCTGCAGGTCCCGCAGGACCAAGAACGCATCCGTGTTCCGGACTTCGATGCCGGCGGAGGACGAGGTGTTGATGTCCCAGCCCTCGATGATAAACGGGTCGGCTGGGGAACCGGACCCCGACACGACCCCGTTCGCCGCGGTGAGATCTGCGTTCCCGACGACGAGGATCGGCGCATGGGGCGTGAAGGCCGCCGCCGGACCAACCGGGGCGAGGGAGGCGACCACGAGGGCTGCCAAGATCAAGATGGGCCGCGGTGAACCGCTCACGCCTCCCCCTCCTCCGCCTCGCCTTCCCCTTCACGCCACGGCGGAGCGCTCCTAAAGCCTTTCGGTGGGCGCACTCGAGTTCCAAACGCTTATGGCGGTAGCGCCCGTGCGACGAGGTGTGACCGTCGCCTCGTCCCTCGCGGGAAAGGTGTGCGTCGTCACCGGCGCGAACTCCGGGATCGGGAGCGAGACGACTCGTGGGCTCGCGCGGCTCGGTGCGACCGTCGTCCTCGCATGCCGGAGCCGCGAGCGGGGGGAGGCCGCGCGTCGCACGATCGTGGCGGAGACCGGGAATCCGGAACTGGCGGTGATGGACCTCGACCTCGCGCGCCTCGCCTCCGTGCGTGCGTTCGTCCGCGAATTCACCGCCAAGCACGCGAGGCTCCACGTCCTCGTGAACAACGCGGGCGTGTACATCGCCCGGCGGACGATTACGGAAGATGGCGTGGAGTCGACGTTTGCGACGAACCACCTCGGGCATTTCCTGCTGACGAACCTCCTCCGCGAATCGCTCGTCACGGGCGCTCCTTCGCGCGTCGTGTGCGTCGCCTCCGAGGCGAGCCAGCTTGGGAAGATCCACTTCGACGACCTCAGCTTGGCGAGGAACTGGGGCGGCCTCCGCGCGTACTGCCAGTCGAAGCTCGCGAACATCCTGTTCGCGGCGGAGCTCGCGCGGCGTTGGCCGACGGGCGTGACCGCGAACTCTCTCCACCCGGGAGGCGTTCGCACGAACCTGGGGCGCCGGGGGAGCGGCGGTTTCGGCCTCGGGTTCCGCCTCGCGTGGCCGTTCCTGATCGGCGCCGCCAAGGGGGCGGACACGGTCGTCTGGCTCGCCTCCTCGGCCGAGGTCGACGGCGTGAGCGGCCTGTACTTCGAGAAGCGCCGCCCGATCGAGCCGAACCCGATCGCGCGCGACCCGGCGGTCGCCCGGCGCCTGTGGGAGGCCTCGGAGGCGATGGCGGGGCTCCGGAACCCGGCTCCTGAGAACACCTCTTAAAGGAGTCGGAAAGACCCGTGCTGACGCCTCCATGGGCCCGCGCCGCCATCCCCCGGAGCATGCACGACAACACGACCCGGCGCGGTCTCGGGGTTGCGATCTTCATCGTCGCGATCCTCGGCATCGCGGCCGTGGGTGCGGCGTATCTGCTCGTCTCGAAGGTGGGGCGGGCCGGCGGCGTGGCGAACGATCCCGCGTACGTGGCGGCGATGTCCTACGCGGGCCCGGCGACGGACGTGGCGGGATCCACGGGTTCCGCGTCCCAGGGGACGCGGGGAACGTCGTACGTGGGAACCCCGGTGACCCCGGAGGACCGCGGCGACTTGGCAGTGGAGAGCACCGCGGACGCGGCGGAGGTCGCGAACGAAGCGCCTGGGAGCGAGGTCGCCTCCGAGGGGACGGACGTCCAGCCGACGCCGGACCCCGGGACGGACGCTCCCTCGATCGACGAGTGGGACGCGGCGACCTTCGAGGCGGGTTCCCCGCTCGGGGAGATGGAGCGCGCGATGCCCTCCGTCGAGAACGGCGGCACCGTCGGCGAGGTCGTGGGCTGGTTCGAGCCTCCGGCCGATGTCCAAGTCCCCGAGGGCGCGCAGGACGTGGGCGTGATCCTCACGCCGCCGTCGATGGAGCGCCAGGAGCGCGACGACAACTGCACGTTCCGGGAGTCCTTCGAGTTCGAGGACGCGGACGGCGACCGACACCCGGAGTACGTGCACTACCGCAGCCTCCTGGAATGCGCGGTCGACGGAACCGGCGACGGGATCCCGGAGTGGACGCTCGCGGTCGGACGCGACGTCGAGCTCTGGGACAACGACTCCTCGGGCCAGTTCAACGCCCTCGAGGGGCGGCAGGGCGCGCGCGAGACCGTGGACCCAGACTCGGACGGGACCGTGGAGTACGTGGCGCAGGGCCTGTGGACGCTGTCCGTCCTGGACGCGAACGAGGACCGGGCTCCCGAGCATGTCCTGATCACGTTCG
>DATEUK010000065.1:0-2626 GCA_035283165.1 Thermoplasmata archaeon | reverse complement strand
TTGCTCGTCTGCGCGAACCATCAGGACGCGAAGCTCACCGTGCCGCACGGTCTGCAGACGCTCGAGGCCGCGCGCGAGATGTTCACCGTGGGGGGGACGGAGGCCTCGCCCGGCCTCCTCCGGTTCGTCGTTCTGTACAGCTTCAGCCTGATCAAACGGGATTGGACCGCCACGTATCTTCAGAGGCAGGCGAGCGGCGTGAAGGGCGATCCGGGGCCAGCGCTGTGGGAGGCGATCCATGCGGGACAGCCCGACCGGGCCGCCGCTCTCGCGTGCGCGCTGGCGGCGAAAGAAGGCTTCGACGCAGCGGCCCACGCGCTCGTCCGCGCGAGCCTCGCGGACCTGGGCCGCCTCGCCCACAATTTCACGTTGGCGGTTTCGTACGTCGAGGCCGGTCGCGCGCTCGGGATGCCCGGCGCTCTGGTCCCCCTGGCAAATGGTGCCCACTTTCTGGCAACAACGCTGCGATCCGCAGGCCCGTTCAAGCCCGAGGAATTCGTCGCGCCGCCCCAGGACTTGGACGAAAACATGGAATCCCTGCAGCGGGCGCTGTCGGACGGGGACTACGCCGTCGTCCATCAGATCCTCCGAGGTCACGCGGCCGCACAGGACCGGGAGCGCGTGTTCGAGCCCCTCCTCATCGGCGTCGCGAAGGACCCCGGGTTCCTCGGCCACAACATGATCCTGGCCCACAGCGCGCGCCTGGCGGCGAAGTACCTCGCGAAGGACGAGCTCGCCCACCTGCTGTGGAAGTTCTACCGCACGCTCGGGAAATCGTACGGATACCCCCAAGACCTCGCGATCCGGGAACGGGCGGGTGCCGACCCCCAGGCGGCGATTACGGGGCTGAAGAGCACCCTGCAGCATAGGACCCCGCCGGCCCTCGCCACGATCGGTCAGTGCCTGGAGGCCGGCGTCCCCCTCGACGGCATCCTGAAGCAAATCGTCGGCGGCTACTCCGGCTGGCGGGTCGGAGAGAAGGAGCACACGATCATCTACCTCAACGCCGCCATCCAGACCGCACACTTTCTCGGGAGGGACAAGGCGTTGTTGCCGCTCACAGTCGCGCTCCAACAGCTTCCGTTCTAGCATCTGCCGTACCTTTTTCCGCAGGGTCCGCGGTGTCCCGCCCGATGGAGGCCTATCTCCTCTATGACGCAGATTGTGGGGTGTGCACATTCGCGAAACGCATCGTCATCGCGTTCGACTGGCGGCGACGGATCGAGGCGGTGCCCCTACAGGACCCGCGGACCGACCGCCTACTGGCGGGGATGGACGAAGCCGCGCGATGGGCCACCTTTCACGTTGTTCGCGACGGGAGAACGGCGGGCGGCGGGGACGGACTTCTCGAGGTCGGAGGCCTCCTCCTGAACGACCGCGTCCCCGCATTGGCGGCGGAGATTCCGATCCTCCGGCGGGCGAGTGACCGCCTGTACTCGCTCATCGCCGGCCTGCGCGGCGCGATCCAGTGCGAGGTCTAGGACCGAAGACCGCTACCCCGTCGAGACGAGCGAACGGAGTACCTTCAGATTGCGTTTGAAGTCCGTGTCCTCCCCGGGTGTCTCCAGAAGTCCGGGGCGATCCGCGAACCGCGCGTCGTTCACGAGGAACCGGAACGCGTCCTTCTTCAGCTTCCCCTTCCCGATGTGCTCGTGGCGATCCACGTGGGACCGGACGTCCCCCTTCGAATCGTTCAGGTGGAACGCCCCCACTCGATCCAGCCCGAGGATCTCGTCGATGTGCGCGATCACGTTCTCGTAGCCCACGCGGGTCCGGATGTCGTACCCCGCGGCGAACGTGTGGCAGGTGTCGAGGCACACCGCCAAACGATCCGGATGGCGGCTCCGTTCGACAATCGTCCGGAAGTGTTCGAACTTATGCCCGACGGAGGAGCCGCCGCCGGCGGTGTTCTCGATGCACAGAAGGACATCCGGCGCGTTCGCCCGCTCGATGCACGCGTCGAGGGATTCTGCGACGAGTGCGACGCCTTTCGCCTCTCCTTTCCCCATGTGCGCGCCAGGATGGAAGATGAGGTGCTTCACGCCGAGGATCTGCGCGCGGTCCATCTCCTCGACGAACGCGTCCCGGGCGACGCGGAGGAGGCGCTTCTTCGGGGAGCACAGGTTGATCAGATAGTTCGTGTGGATCGTGGCGACCCGGATGCCGTTGGCGGCGAGGGACGCCCGCCACCGCTCGGCCTCCTCCCTCGTGATGGCCTTCGTGTCCCGCAGCATCCTCGGGCTCCGTGAGAAGATCTGGATCGCGTCGCAGCCGATCCACCTCCCGGCCTCGGCGGCCTTGTGGAACCCGCCCGCGATGGAGCAGTGTGCGCCGAGGATCAACCCGTTCCCCCGTCCGGGGAACCCTCCGGGGCAGAAAAAGGCGAGCCGCCCCCTCGGACTGTGGACTCAGTTGGGCAAAACGGTATAATCCGGACCCTTCTGAAGACATCGGGCGGAGCAACCGCCCGTGGCGCACATGAACCTCCGAAACCTGCCGGAAGTGGACACGGCGCTTGTCGGCATGATCTTCCTGATGCGCAGGGCCGTGACGACGGCGGACGACGGCTCCTACGCGTATGCCGGCCGGGCGGGCTTCGCCCTCCTCACCCGTTCCCCCGCCGCCG
>DATEUK010000064.1:0-7558 GCA_035283165.1 Thermoplasmata archaeon | reverse complement strand
ACGGTAAACGCCTCGTTCTCCAGTAGAAAGCGCGCGAGCCGGAGGAGGCCCAGCGGCGTCCGCTCCCCGGCCGGGAACGCGTCGAACTCTGATGAGGGGAGCGGGATCAAGTCGAACGCGCGCTCTGCGACCGCGATCTTGACTTCGCGCGAGACCCGGGAGTCCATCACGCGGCGGGCAAAGAGACCGAAGGCGCGGGGCTCGTGGAGGCGGGCGATCACGTCCTCGTCCGACAGGTCCGTGGCCACCGCCCGCGGGTCGAGGCTCCGCTGATGCCCCGCGACCGCATCGTACGCGAGCAAGCGGAGAACTCGCGACTCCGTCGTGATCGCGGGGAATTCCTCGTTCAGGTACGTGCCGAGGGAGTCCGCCATTGCGGCTTCAAGGCCCGTACTGCGTAAGCATTTTGCCGTTCGCTCGGCTACCGATCGAGAGACGAGTCGAGGGGCGCGTCGATCGGCGGCTGTCTATCGGGCGCAGACGTCCCGCCCTGAAGGGACGATGCACTCCGGCGCCTGGAAGATCAGCCCTAAAAGCCGGGCCACTTTCCGGGGACCCGCGGCGAACTTTATCTAGCCGGACTCCGGTCCTTCCGTTCCCATGGGCGCTGATCCACCACCACATCCCTTCTCACTCCTCTCGGACCGTGCGCGGTCCCTGTTGGAGTCGATGCGGTTCACGGCGCCGACGCCGCCGCAGATCCTTGCGATTCCGAAGGTCCAGGCGGGGTTGGACGTCCTCTTGATCGCGCCGACGGGGAGCGGGAAAACGGAGGCCGTACTCCTCCCCGTCCTCGACCGTCTCGCACACGCGGAGCGCAACGGCATCGGGCTCCTCTACGTCACACCACTGCGGGCCCTGAACCGGGACATGCAGGGTCGGCTCGAGGGAATGTGCCACGGGCTCGGGCTCACCGTCGAGACTCGCCATGGCGATACGCCTCAGCGAGACCGAAGGCGACAGTCCGCAAAGCCCCCCGACGTCCTCATCACCACGCCGGAGTCGCTCCAAGCGATCCTCCCCGGGGCGGTGATGCGACGCCATCTCCGGCACGTGCAGCACGTCATCGTCGACGAGGTCCACCAACTCGTCCGGGACCGTCGGGGCGTACAGCTGATGGTCGCGCTCGAGCGGCTGCGGGAACTCACGACCAAGCCCTTCCAACGGATCGGCTTGTCGGCGACCGTTGGCGACCCGTCGATCGTCGCACGCTTCCTCGGTGGCTCCCGTCCTCTCGAGATCCTCGAGGCGCCTGTGGAGAAGGCGATGGAGTTCCGCGTGGAGTGGCCGAAGCCGAACGACGAGGACTTCGAAACCGCGCGGGACCTGTACGTCTCCCCGGAGGCCGCCGCATCGATGAACCTGATGCGGGACCTCATCGAGGAGCACCGGTCGACCCTCGTGTTCGTGAACTCCCGCAACGTCGCGGAGCTCGTCGGGCACCGGCTGTCGATGATCGCACAGGATGTCGGAGTCCACCACGGTTGGCTTCCACGCGTGGAACGGGAGCGGGTCGAGCGAGAGTTCAAGGACGGCCGTTTGCGGGGGCTCGTCTGCACGTCGACCCTCGAGCTGGGGATCAACATCGGGTCCGTGGACCTCGCGCTCCAGTACATGTCCCCACGGCAAGTCACGAGCCTGATCCAGCGGGTCGGCCGCGCAGGCCACTCCCTCGACCGCGTGTCGAAGGGCGTCGTCGTGACCGTCTCGAGCGATGACACGGCGGAGACGGTCGCCGCGATCGAGGCCGCGAGGGCACGGAGCCTCGAGCCGCTGCGGGTGCACCGCCACGCGCGCGACGTGCTCGCACACCAGATCGTCGGATGCGTACTCGATGCCGGCGGCCGCACGAGCGTCGAGACAATCCAGGACATCGTGATCCGTGCGGAGCCTTACGCGGACCTGCCGCAGGACGCGTTCGACCGCGTCCTCGAATTCCTCGTTTCCCTCCGGCTGCTGAGGAAGCAGGACAAGGAGCTCGCAGTGACGAGTCGGACGCGGCGATACTACTTCGAGAACCTCTCCACGATCCGCGACGAGCGGCGATACGTCGCGATCGATCTCGCGACCCAGCAGCCTGTCGGGATCCTCGGCGAGGAGTTCATGATGGTCCGCGCCCGCCAAGGGTACAACTTCATCGTCCGGGGACGGACTTGGAAGATTCAGAAGATCGGCGAGGACGGGACGATCTACGTCACCGCCGTGACGGACCCGACCGCGGCGCTGCCTGGGTGGGACGGAGAGATGATTCCTGTCCACTTCCCGCTCGCCCTCCGGACGAGCCGGGTCCGGCGGGAAATCGATGAGCGGCTCGACCGTGCATCTCCCGAGGTCGTCGCGGCGGAGCTCGAGCGGGCGTGGCCCGTGAACCGGACCGGCGTGAAGCGGCTCGTCGACGAGATCGTGGAGCACAGGAATACGGGAGCGCCCGTGCCCTCGGACCGACTCATCCTCGTCGAGGGGTTCGACCGATTCCTGATCGTCCACGCGGGTTTTGGAGAGATCGTGAACGAGACCCTCGGGGATCTCCTCGAGGAACTCCTCGCTCGGAAGGCCCTCGTGCGGTTCTGGTGGGCGACGGCCCACCGGATCCTCCTCGAGCTCGTCGTCGACACGAAGGACCTTGACCTCAAAGAGATCGCGAACGACCTATTCCGCATTGACGAGACGGAGCTCGAGCGATCCCTGAACATCCTCACGGAGGAGCACCTCCCGATCGGATACTACATGAAGTTCATCGCAGAGCGGATGGGCGCGATGAAGCGGGGCCTCATGGTCGCCGCGGATGAATTTAACTCGATCGAGCTCCGGTTTCGGAAGACGCCGATTCGCGAGGAGGGCCTCCGGGAGGCGATGCTTCTCCACACGGACTACGACGCGGTGCGAGAGGTGTTCCGGAAGATCGGTACGGAAGAGATTCGCGTGGAGACGTTCAAGTCGATCGACCGGCCGACGCCCCTCGGGTACCACATTCTGCGTCGGTTCGTCGAGGCCCCCGAACTGTTCTCCCCCGAGGCGGAGCGGGAGGCGAACCTCGAGCGGATGCGACTGGCGCTGAACGCTGAGTCCGTAAACCTACTCTGCTTCCAGTGCACCACATTCCACGAAGCCCAGCGGATCTCAGGACTCTCAGAGAAACCCGTCTGCCCGAAGTGCGGGTCGAACCTGCTCGGGGTGCTGTCGTGGTCCGCGTGGGCGGTGCGGGACGCCCTCGGAAAGAAAATGATGAAGCTCGACCTTTCCGAGGACGAGCAAAAGGTCCTCGCCCGCGTCCGACAGACCGCGGACCTTGTGGCGGTCTACGGAAGGAAAGCGGTCGTCGCCCAATCCGTCTACGGAATTGGCCCGCAGACGGCGAGCAAGATCCTCTCGAAGATGCACGCGGACGAGAACGCCTTCTATGAGGATCTATTCGAGGCGAAGCTCCGGTACATCACGACCCGACCGTACTGGGACGAGCGGAACCGCGGCGGGCCCGCGACGAAGACTCTGTACACCTGAACGATCGGTGCAGGGCGTCCGCCAGTCGGATGCGACTCCCGGGGTCCTCAAGGTCGGGACGAACTAGAGTTCCTCTTCCTCCGTCGGACGCGGCGGCGTCTTGAGGGACGGCTGCTCCTCCTTCTTCCGGCGGCGCCCGATGAACCACCCGATCAGGAGGCCGCCGACCGCTGCGGCGACGAGGCCGATCAGCAGCCCGTTCGTGAAGCCCGTGCTGACGGCGCTCGCCACGTTATCCGTCGTCACCGTCGCGGTGGATGTCCCGACATTACCGGCCTTGTCGACCGCTTGGACGACGACCGTGTGGGCGCCGTCGCCGACCGAGGAGGTGTCCCACGCGTACGACGTCTGTGCGGTCACGTCCCGCTGCTCGCCGTCGATGATCAGCCACACTTGGTCAGGGTTTGCCTCGGTCACGGCCCAGGTGATCGTAGTCGCCCCGCGGAGGTTCGCGTTTGCCGCCGGCGAGGAAATCGTCACAGTCGGGGCCGTGTTGTCGACGGTCACGGACGCCGAGGATGTGGCCGTGTTCGCGGCGATATCAGTCACGGTGAGGGTCATCGTGTAGGTACCGTCCGCGATCGAGGCGGTGTTGATCGTCTGCGTTGTCTTGCCCTCCACGTCGATTGACAGAGTCCCGATTGTCAGGGTCGCGGTGTCGACGTTGGCGTCGGTCGCAACGAACGAGGCGTCCACGGAGCCCCGGAGATGGGCCGCAGCCTTGGGTGAGGTCAGGACAGCTGTGGGGGACGTATTATCGACGTTTACGCTGAGCGTCGCAGTCCGCAAGTTGCCCGCTTTGTCCACCACGGCCAGGGTCAACGTCTGGGCCCCATCCGCGAGCCTTCCGGTATCGACGGGTGCGGTGGACGCGCCGGTGACGACGACGGTCGTCCCTCCGTACGTCAGGGTCGCAGTTTCCAGGTTGGCGTCAGAGGCCGTGAACGACGCGGTGACCGTCCCGTGGACCCAGGTGTTCGCGGCGGGGGCCGAGAATGTCGCCGAGGGCGCGGTGTTGTCCACGGTAACGCCTCGGGACGACGTGGCGATGTTGCCCGCAGTGTCCGTCGCCGTGACTGCCACCGTCGCGGCGCCGTCCGCTGTCCCCGTCGTGACCCACGTCGCGGTCCAGAGGCCAGTGACCGGGTCTCGGGTCATCGCGCCCGCGGCCGCGCCCGCAGTAAAGGTGACGGAAGCAACGTTGTTCCCGTCCGCCACGGCCGCCTGGAGAGTCGCGGTGCCCGCAACGTGGGCGTTCGCACTCGGCGCGAGGATCGAGACGCCCGGGTTTGTGGAGTCGACGATGATGTTGACGCGCACGAGAACGGGCGGATCCATCGGAAACTCGTTGGCGAAGAGGACGAAGTAGGTCACGTAGGTCCCGTCTGCTGTCTCCGCAGGGACGTAGACCGTCGCCGTGTAGAGCACGCTCTCACCCGCCGCCACAAGCGGGTCGAAGCCGGGCGTGGTCGATGTGGGGAACCCGAATGGGGGGGCTCCGAAGGAGACGTTCGTGAGGTCGAAACCCGTCGACAGGTTGAACGGCAAAATCAGGACCTCGCCGGGCTGCGTGACAACCGTCAGCGGCCCCCGCGGCGTGAGCTTCGCCACGTCCACCGTTCCCGACAGGGGCTCCGGCACGGCGGTGCCGAGGCCTTCGAGGAGCACGTTGTGAAGGAGAATCGTGTACAGGCCTGGCGCGGGCGCGTCGAGTCCCGACCACGTGTTGATCTGGACCCAGTCGGCCGTGGTCCCCGTGCGGGTGTCCCAGAGGAACGTGCCCGAGCCCAAGTGCGGGCTTTCGGACGAGTCTCCGAACATCCCGTTCGGCAGGATGGAAAACACATCCACGTCCGTGCGGCTCCCTGTCCAGGCGACGTTCACGAGCATCGAAACTACGTTCGGGTCGACCACGTCGATGAACCACTCCTTCCAGTCGCCGGCTTCGTAGCGCCAGCTCCAGTCGAAGTAGCCGTTGACGCTCGAAGAGTCGTAAATCTGGGTCGATCCCGGTGAAGTCAACGACGCGGAGATGGTCGAAGCGTCGATAACTCGCGGCACGATTACGGATACGGGAATCGCGTTGGTGTTACCGCCCGTCGGCGTGACGAGAATCTGGCCTTCATAGAGCCCTGGGTCCGCGTTTGCGGGCACGGCGAGGGTGGCCGTCCACACGGCAGGCGATGTGGTGGCGAACGTGGCGGGCGTCGTGATCCACGGCCATGCAACGCGATCGTAGAACTCCACTTGGATGACGAACTCCATCGGGACAAACACGCCCGCAAAGGGAACTTGGCTCAGCCACATCACGGGAACGCCTGCGAATCGACCGGCTGGCATCCCCACGCGGGCCTCAGAGGTCGTGCCCGCGTCAGCGCCCCAGTTGAACACGCGGGTCTCGTTCTGGTCGATGACCGTGTCACCGTTCGCGTCGACCCAGTCCAGGACGACGATGTGGGTTCGATTGTCCCGGGCGAAGTTTCCGTCTGGATCGAAGAAATCGTACGGCATGACACTGCGAACGACCATCAGGTCCGCCCCGGCGGGAATGGGTGTCGGCAGCGGCCAGAGATAGCCGAACCCGCCGAAGCCTCCGACCCACCCCGGACCGAGGTCGGTCGTTGTGTTGTTGAACTCCAACGAAGCGATGCGGGTGTGCCACACGGCGGAAATCGAACCGGACGCCGTCCCGGCCGCCGCGGTCGTTGTGAACACCGCGCTCGTCGAACTACCTGGGCGCACCGAACCGGCGTACCAACTCGTGTCGGGGATGGGGCCCCCTGGCGGACCTACGGAAATCTGCTCACCGTAGGACAGGGCCGCCGTCGCCCATGCATCGGCGATCCGGGGGCGAACGTTGTCCCAGCTCGCAGGCGTAGTCGTCTTGATCCCTGCGGTGCCGAGGGCGTATCGCGCCGCGTTGTAAACGTCCACGTGGCCTGCACCCTGCGTGAAGGAATCGTACCCGATGTCCATCGCGGTCGATTTCAGAATCGACTTCACGACGAAGGGTGAGGGGCGCACGCCATTTGCATTCTGATAGGCCTGAATGACGACTGCGGCGGACCCCGAGGTCACGGGGGTCGCCTGGCTCGTACCGCCGAACAAGGTCACGGCTGTGGATCCATCGCCGAATCCGGACCACACCGGGCCGGCCGCCCACGCGAACGCGCCGACTTGAAGCACGTCCGGCTTGGGTACCCCCAGGCCGCTCGGACCGCGACCGCTCCACGACATCACGTCGAAGTGGAAGCCCCCGGCTGTCCCCCAGATGAGCTCTGTCCAGTTCATGCTCGTGGAGGCACCGACCGTAATGGCGAGGTTGCTGTAGGCAGGCTCGGTCACGGTCCCATAGCCGGCCGCACCGTTGCCTGCCGCATGGACCATGACGCTTCCTGGGTACGAAGGGTCGGGATAGCCGGGCGTCATCAGGGCATCCTCGACGACGGTGAGAACGTCGTACCACGGTTGGAATAACACCCATTGCGACGAGCCCCAGCTGTTGCTGATAATGTCGGCCTTGTGGTTCCCCGTGTAGGTCCACAGGCCATAGACGACGCCGTAGTTCGGCACAAAGGCGGGGATTGTCTGACCCACGAGGTCAAAACCTGCGGCCCAGAGCCAGCCTTCGATGATGTCAAACCAATTGAAAATCGGAACGCCCATGATTTGCGCGCCGGGCGCGGTTCCAGGACCGGCCAGCGGGTCGTTCGACTCGCGCCCCGCAGCGCTCGCGGCGACGCTTGTGCCGTGGCCGAACAGGTCGTAGACCATGGCCATGTACGTCCCTGCAGGGTCGATTGGATTGAGGATCATAAAGCCCGGCGGGTTAGGGTCGAGGCCCCACACGTCAAGGGAATAGGCGAGGCTCCCCGCGGAGATATCTGGGTATCCGTCTGCATTGAAATCTCGCGACGCGACCACGTTCCCGCCCGCCGGAATGAGGGCCGGTTCGTCGCCAAAGCTGAAGTCCGGCTGCGGTGTCGCACCGAAGTACAGCCAATAGTCGAAGGAGAGGTCGAGGTACGCCGTGTCGTACACGCCGGGCGTCACCGTG
>DATEUK010000063.1:0-2443 GCA_035283165.1 Thermoplasmata archaeon | reverse complement strand
ATGTTCTTCGCGCCCGGGATGTGGCCGCCGCGCTGCGCGTGCTCCGTCGGGTACTCCGGCGGCGCGAGGATCTCGCCCGAGAACTCCTTCGGCCCCCGGACGTCGACGAGGACCTTGTCGTGCATCGGGAGCACCTGTCGCACGTAGTCGAGGTACACGCGAATCGTCTCGTCCGGAGCCTTCGCGTGGAAGGTTGCCGCCGGGTGCGATGGAACGTCCTTCGTCACGGGGAGGTCCTCCAGGAGCCACTTCTTCCGCCCGCCGTTCATGAGGACGACGTTCTCCACGCCGTAGTACTTGAAGACCCAGAACGAGAACGCGGCGAACCAGTTGTTGAAGTCCCCGTACAGCACGATGCGGTGGCCGTTCGAGATCCCGAGCCGCCCGAACAAGTGCTCGAGCCCTTCCCTCGAGACGAGGTCCCGCGCGACCGGGTCGTTGATGTCTTTCCTCCAGTCGATCAGGACGGACCCGGGCACGTGGCCCTGGTTGTAGTTCGCGGTCGGGTCGTAGTCCACTTCGACGATGCGAACGTCCGGGTGACCCAGGACGCTCTTCACATAGCTCGTGTCCACCAGCACTTCCGGATGTGCGTATTCCGTCATTCGATACTCCCCCGAGGGGAATCCCCAATGCCTCGTGGCCTTTTACGCCTTGCGGGCCGTGCTAGGGAATCTTCGCGAGGACCTTGCCGGCGTCCTGGGGCGTCCACGCCTTCATCGTCGTCGTGCGCGTGTTCCCCTGCGCCCCGAGGGTGAGCATGATCTGCATCACGGCGTCGTCGTTCGGGGCCTCCATGATCGCCACCCAATCATACTTGCCCATCGTCACGAACACGGTGTGCAACTCCCCGCCGTTCTTCTTGATGAGCGCCCGCGACGCCTCCACCCTCTTCGGCACGTCCTTCACGGTTCGGATCCCCTGCTCGGTCCAATTGCCCAGCACGACATAATGCGGCATGCGTCTCCCTCGGGCGGGCATCGCCCGAGCCCGGAAAAAGGTATGCTGCCTACGAGGGTTTCGCGGGTTCCCGCTCGACGACCCGGGCGACATGCCCCATGCATTGTCGCTGGAGCGTCCCCACCCGCTGACCGTAATGTCCAGAGATGTGCAGCGCCTGGAACGCCTCCGAGTAGAGGGAGGCCAGATCGGTTCTCACGCGGGCGATTGCGCATCCTGGGACGACGTCTGCAACCGGATTGTCGCATGCGCCACCGGATAATCACGGATGAGAATCGGAGCGAAACTCCTACCTAGTCCTCGCCATCGTAGGGCGTTCGCTTGACGGCCCCCGCGGCGAACCCCCCGGACCCGGCATCGAGCCCGTGGCTGCACGTCGCCGCTCCCGTCGGGAAGATTGCCGCGTGGTTCCTCGTTTTCTCGAACTTCCTCCTGTTGTTCGCCCCCCTGTTCTTCCTCTTGGACCTCCCCTCGTACGCCGACCCGTCCGCGCCCGGTGGCTCCCTCGTCGCCCTGTTCGCGGACCCGGGGCGGGTGCTCGCGATCGCCGACCTCGTCGCCCTGATCGGCGTCGTCGTCCTCATTTCCGCGATGTTCGTGATCCTCGTCGCTCTGATCCGCGGGGACAAGCGCGTCGGCATCGAGGTGTACGGGCTCGGGCTCGTCGTCCTCGCCTGCCTGGCGGCGTGGGCTCCCGTGATGGCGTACTCCCTCAGCCGCGCGCGGGGCTCGGTCGCGGACGTGGACGCCGCGGCGGCGACGGGCGGGTGGAGCCTGGCGGCGGTCCTCCTCCTCGTGGCGTCCCTCGCGTACCTGTTCTTCACGCTCCGACTTGAGGAGCGAACGCGGGCGCTCAAGCTCAGTTCCCTCCGGTGGCCGATCTACGCGGCGGTGAACGTCCTGGGGTCCGCGGCGATCGCGGCGTTCTTCCAGTCCGCGGCGGGCGGGTCCGGGAGCCTGGACGCGTTCACGATCGGGCTCGTCCTGAAGGTGACGCTCATCCCCATGCTCGGCGTGTGGGCGTACCGGGACCTCCGGGACCGCTTCCCGCTGTGGGCGAGGGTGCCGCTCCACGAGGTTCCGAAGGTGGCGGTGCCGACGACGGCGGAGGGTGTGCCGCTGCCGCCGACCGTGGTTCGCCCCCCGGCCCCGTCGCCGCCAAGGGGCGTGCTCGCGCGGCCCCTCCCGCCGCCCCCGAACGATTGAGCCTCAATCTCATCTCCCAGAAACCCCCGCCGCCCACTCGACCGCGACCCTGACCCTGCGGATGCGCGAATGCTCCTCATACACGCGTATCCCTCATACTTCGAACAGCTATCCCTGTGACCATAGGCCGTCGGCGTCGACGTAGACCCAGTAGCCCTCGCCCCAGACCAACACTTCCTCCGGCGGGACCGCCCGCAATCGGTATGGGTCCGACGAGGCGTCGAAGGTCTCCACCCTTCGGACCGCGAGACCCACGGTACTCGCCGCCATGTCCTCC
>DATEUK010000062.1:0-7167 GCA_035283165.1 Thermoplasmata archaeon | reverse complement strand
GAAGCTCGTGCGGAACGCGGACTCGACGTACACGATGTGGTGGAAGGACGGGACCCGGTGGTCCTTCTCCTCGACCGGCGTCCTCACGGGGATGACGGACCGGAACTCGAACGACGTCATGCTGACGTACGACGGGAACGGTCGCCTGACGAAGGTCGCCGACGAGACGGGGATCTACCTCCTCTTCGCGTACGACGCGGACGGGCGGATCGTGCGGGTCGGGGACCACAACGCGACGGATGTCATGCGGAGCCCCACGGTCCACAGCGGCTCCTGGTCGAACGGGCAGAACGCGTTCGCCTCGGACGACGCGTACGCAAGCACGAAGACGGCATCGGCCACGCACCGGTACGCGAACTACGGCTTCTCCGGGTCCGCGGGCGACTGGATCACGAAGGTCGAGGCGTGCGTGGAGGCCCGCGCGGCGGGAGACGACGACGTCGGGGTGAGGATCAGCACCGACTCCGGAGGGAGCTGGAGCGGGGAGCAGATCGTGAGCCCGTCGGGGCAGGATCCGCCCTCCCCCGTGTGCCTCGACGTCACGTCCCACCGGGCGATGTGGACGTGGGACGACCTGGACAACGAGAGCTTCCGGGTCGAGGTCCGGTACGTCAAGGTAGGGAGCAAGGCGGACTACGTGTACCTCGACTGGATACCGGTCCGCGTGACGACGGCGAGCCGGTACGTCGCGTACGCCTACGACGGCGCGGGCCGGCTCACGTCCGTCACGGACCCCATGGGGAACGCGACCCTGTACGCGTACGACGGCATCTTGGAGAAGGCCGTGGACCGGGTCGACAAGGTCCTCCGCTTCGTGAAGGACGCCAGCTCGCGGATCACCGAGGTCTGGACGGGTCTGTACAACCGCATCTCGGCCGCGATTGAGTGGCAGTTCCGGATGTACGGCATCGCGTATGGCGATTGGACGAGCCGCACGGCGACGGTCGTGGACGCGTACGGCAATGCGACGACGATCGAGTACGACAAGCTCGCCGGCAGGCCCGTGCGGATCGAGGGCCCGCTCGCGGCCCTCGGCTGCGCATGCGGCGGGAGCGGGGGGACCGGTGGGTGCTGCGGTTGCAGCTCGGGCGGCGCGGGCGGCGGACAGGCGGGGGGCGAGCGGTGGACCCTCGCGTGGGACGGGGAGCACAACGTCGTCTCTCGGCCGGACGCCCGCAACTACTCGACCACGAAGGAGTACGACTGGCGGGGGAACGTCGTCATCGTGGAAGAAGGGGTCTCGATTGGCGGCGTGGTACGAGCTTCGTTCGACGAGTGGGAAAACCGGGACTCGGAAGCGGCCTTCCATTCCCTCCTCATCGCCCACGACGGCTGGCGGTCCTGCATCGCCTACCCCCACTGCCGGATCGTCACCCGATACGAGTACGACGAGCGGGGGAACCCCACCCGGGTCATCGATCCCCAGGGAAACGCCACGGAGTCCGTATACGACGACGCGGGGCTTCTGCTTCGGGTTCGCGACAGGCGGGCCTTCACCACGACGCACACGTACGACGTCCACGGCTGGCGGCAGACGACGACGGATCCCCTGGGACACACCTCGGGAGGCGGGTACGATCCCCTCGGCCGCACGGTGAACTCCACGACCCCCATGGGTTTCGAGACCCGTTCGACGTTCAACGCGAACTCATGGGTCACGTCCACCGCGGACGCCATAGGCCACGTCACCCTGTATGAGTACGACGCGAGGGGCGCGCGGACGGCCGTCGTGGACGCGAACGGGAATCGCACGGAGCAGACGTGGAACGTCACGTGGGGCCGCATCGAACGCACGACGGCGGCTACGGGTGCGGTCACGGTGTACACGTACGACCGGCTCGGCCGCCTCGTGTCGATCGAGGACCCGGCCCAGGGACTCTGGCGGTTCGAGTACGACGCCTACGGCCGGCGCACGACGGAGATCGACCCCCTCGGACACATTTCTAGGTACTGGTACGATTCTGCGGGGAACATCGTGACTCGATGGGCGGGGTCGGGGAAGTGGACCAACTTCACGTATGACAGGCTGAACCGCCTCGAGGATGTCTCTTATGGGGGCGGGAAAGGTCTCTGGTACAGCTATGACGAGGACGGGAACGTTGTCGAGGACGTCTCCGAGCACAGCCTGGACAGCTGGTTCGTCCGGACCTACGTGTACGACAAGCTGAGCCGGCCCGTCGAGGTAACGTCGGAGTACCACCTGCCCCTCGCGACGTTCACGAAGACAATCGAGTACACGTACGACGAAGACGGTCATCGGCTCACGATGACGTACCCCGATGCGTCCGTCCTGACGTACGCCTGGGACGAGGACGGCCGACTCACGGGCATGACGATGGCGGACCAGACCTGGACGCTCGCGTACGACGGGGACCACCGGATGACGTCGATCCTCCATCCGAACGGCTTGGAGCTCAACTACACGTACAACGAGGCGGGCTGGCTCACGTCGGTCCGGACGATCGACACGTCCGACGGGAGCGTCGTCGAGGGGCACAACTACACCTATGACAGCGTAGGCAACCGCCTCGCCCAGGAGCAGTGGAACGACACGGAGATCACGTACACCTACGGAGACGACTACGCCCTCAACGCGACGACGTATGAGACCGGGACGACAGCGTACTACGAGTACGACGAGAACGGCAACCGGCTGTACAAGAACGAGACGAACGGCCTCCGGACGGACTACACGTACCGGGAAGATTCCTCCCTGGGTCGTCGGACGACCCGACTCGGCGCGGACATCGTCGTGGATGTCGCCTACGGATATGACGGGAACGGCAACACGATCTCCAAGGTCGAGACGGTACCCGGGCGGGATCCCATCCGATACGGCTACGAGTATGATTCCGAGAATCGCCTCGTCGGGACGACCGTCGAGGGAGCCGAGAGCGTGTCGTACCTGTACGCAGCGGATGGGTCGAGGATCCTCCGGAATGAGTCCGGATCCAAGACGTACTACCTCTACGACTTCAGGGGCTTCAACGGCTACGACGACATCATGGGCGAACTCAGCGCCACGGGAGGAATGAGCGCGAAATACGTTCATGGGCCCGGAATCGACCAGCCTCTGGGGAAGTTCGACATGACGGAGGTCCCGCAGGGCGCCTGGTACTACTACCACGCGGACGGCCGGGGAAGCCCAACGCGGATCACGCGAGGAAACAAGAGCGCCGCGAACGTGTACGCATACGACGATTTCGGCGGGATCCGATCGAAAGCGGAGGCGATCCCGAACGCGTACGGTTTCACGGGGCGCGAGTCTGATACCGACGGGCTGACGTACTATCGGGCGCGCCACTATGAATCGGAAACGGGGAGGTTCCTGACGCGAGATCCAGCCGCTACCATCGGCGGCTCCAACCGGTACGTCTATGCTGGGAACAATCCGCTAACCAGGACCGACCCCAGCGGCCAGTTCGCTCGAAGGCGCGGCTCGGGGGGAGGGTACGGGGAGGTGGGCAGTGGTGATTGGTTCTGGGACCCTGCGCTGGGCATCTACTGTTCACAGTTCCAAGGGACGATGCACTGCCCCGACTCGGAGTGGTGGCTGTGGCTCCTGTTCTGGCCCCTCGCAATGACGAATTGCATGCATGTCGTTGGTCACGTAGCCTGCGCGGATTACTACCACCAATTGAGTGCCACCGCAAAGCAGAGGCTGGACGACTGCCTTCGGATTGTCAGTCCCGTCGTGTACTTATGCCTCCTCGGAGGCTTCACGGGACGGCTCGCCGAGGCTGAGGCTTGCATCGCACTTGACGCCGCCCACGCCTGTACCTGTTACGTTTCAACGTGCAGGTACGACCTAGGTCTGTAGAGCGTGTCATTCCTTGGAAGGACTCTCCGGGGTCTCCCGATGGTACAGGGTCTGGTCGGCCGGGTGAGTTGGGAATGACCATGCTGGACCGGGTCGGAGGAGGGTCTCAAGCACGGCCATCTCGCCGGGGATTTGGAAATCGCTTGTGGACCTGGGGAGGTTTTGACCTCGGAACGCCTACCCCGTGCCCAGTTTACGGGTGCGCCTCAGACTTCGGCCTCTTGACTGCAATCCGGCTGTAGAGGAAGCATCCGAACGAAGAGGCGCCGAATCCAATGAGGCCGATGAAGAGAATCATGCCCGAGGTGCTGCGCCATCCTCCTGCGACGGAGACGTACACCGCCCCGACCCAGAAGGCCACGGCAGCGACCAGCGGTCTGGCATCAGCGAAGCGCAGGCCACCACCTGCGGCCATACAACAGCTGCTGGGTCCATAAAGGCTGCGGTGAGCTACGCAAGTGCGATGCGCAGACTCGCCAGGGTGCGTTCAAGAACCCTTGATAGCCCCCTCCTTCAGGCGGACCTGAGTCCACTCGGGCGGGTAGATATGTCTCGTATCCTCATGGCGCGTATCCTCGCGATCGTCGACGGCCCGGCCCACAACGGCTCGCCTAGAACGATAACGAGGCGGCCATCGAACCATGGTCAAGAGATGCCGCTCGGGGCCGGCGGACAGGAGTTCAAGAAAGGGGGGGTCGAGCCTACCGCGATTCGCATGTAGCTACATCCAAGCCGAGTGCAGGTTACTTCGAGAGCCTCGGCGCGATGTTCGCCGTCGGACGGAACAAGAATCCCCCGGGATGGATCTGCCGGACAGTCGAACGGCATCGACCGGCTCGGAAGTCTAGATCCGCCCCCTAGAGCGGGGCTCGACGAGCCCGTACGCGTTGTCGTCGGGGTCGAGGAACTCCGCCTCGAGCCCGCCCCAGGCCCCGCGCTCCGCCTTCCGGCGGAAGCGCACGCCGCGGGCCATGAGCTCCTCCTGGGCCTCCCGAAGGTCTCCCGTCGTGAAGAAGATCCACGTGTCCTCGCCGATGTGAGCCATGTCCGCGGCGTAGTTCGCGGGGTCCTCGTAGGCCTCCCGCCTCGGGGTGAAGGGCGCAAGGGCCGTCCCCTTGGGGCTCAGGCGCAGCTCCCCATAACCTTCCTCGAGGTCCCGCCGCACACGCATCCCGAGGGCCCTCGTGAAGAAGGCGACCGACGCGTCCATGTCCCGCGTGACGATCGTCACGAAGTCCATCCTCGACAGCCCCGCCCGGCGGGCCTTCGCTCTCGCGGGCTCCGACAGGAAGAGGGAGTTCCGGTCCGCGTCGAAGAACCTCGCGTACCGCTCCCCGCCCTCCTCCCCGAGGACCTCGACCCGCACGCCCTTCGCCCGCATCCGGCGGACCGTGGCGTCCAAGTTCGTCGTCGTGAACCCGACGCCCGTCACGGTCCCGATCTGCCGCGCCGCGGCCGCAACGCCCGCGCCCCCCGTCCGCGGGTCGGGCTGCCACAGGGCCAGGCTCGCATCCTCCCCCGTCCTCGTCGTCCCGAGGGCTCGGAGGCCCGCGTCCGCGGGGCGGCCGCGCACGACGAGCCCGACCTGCCGCGTGTAGAAGGCCTCGGCCCGCTCCCGGTTCCTCGTGAAGACACCCACGTGGCTGAGGGACTCGATCCTCGGCATGCCCGCTCCTCTCCGGGGCGGCATGGCCCCAGGGACCCCTTAAGGGTTTTCGGAGGACGCCGGGATGCGGCTACCCGCCCTTTCCCTTCTTCCCCGCCTCCCAGCTCCGGGGCCCGCGGGACGCGGCGATCCGCCGCCGAAGACTCCAGTAGAGGCCGCCCTGGACCGCGGCGAGGACTGCGAGGACGAGGATCAGGGCGAGGGCGAGGTTTCCCTCGAGGCCGAAGAGACGCTGGTTGTGGGAGATGACGTCCTCCTCGAGGGCCGGGATCGGCGAGGTGAACGTGACCGTGCGCGTGAGGACCGGCGCCTCGTTCCCCGCGAGGTCCACGGCGGAGATCCGGAGGGTGTTCTCCCCCTCCCGGACCGCGACGATGACGGACCAGCGGTACGTCGGGTCCGGCCGCACGAGGATCCCGTTCACGAGGACCGTCGCGCCGAGGTCGTCGACCGTCCCTTCGACGAGGACGGATGCGCGCTCCGTCTCCGTCCCGTTCAGAGGGCGGGACACCTTCACGTCCGGGGCGACCGTGTCCACGAGGATCCCCGTGAGCGCGGTCGTCTGGTGGGCCGCGTCCGCGGCGACGACGAGGATCGCGTGCTCCCCGTCCGTGAGGACGAGCGTTGTCGAGAAGGCCCCCGTCCCGGGGCTCACGGCCACAGGGGCGCCGTTCACAAACACCAAGGCGCTCGGGTCGTCGACGAAGCCCGAGACAACGACATCCGGGTCGTTCGTGATCGGGACCACGGGGGACGTCAGGGTGAGGACCGGGGCGACCGTGTCCACGTACACCCCGCGGACGTCCATCGCACTGTTCCCCGCGTAGTCGGAGGCGACGGTCACGATCCCCTGAGACCCGTCCGGGAGGGCGAGGTCCACGCTCCACACGCCCGTGGGCTGGACCCCGACGAGGACCCCGTTCACGGCGAGGATCGCCCCGGGCTCCGTGGTGCCCGCCACCCGCACGACGCTCCGCCCGAAGACGGCGAGGTTCACGGGGGTGGTCACGCTCAGGGCGGGGGCGGTTGAATCTCGGACGACGACGGCCGTAGCGGCCCCGAAGTGGCCCGCGACGTCGACGGCCGCGACGACGAGGACGTTCGTCCCGTCCGTGAGGTTCACGACGGTCGCGAAGGACCCGTCCCCGGCGACGGGCACGGGCGTGCCGTTCACCGTGAGCAGCACCCCAAGCTCGGAGACGAGGCCCGCGATGAGGACGTTCGGGTCCCGCGTGAGGACCTCCGTCGGGGAGGACAGGGTGACGGAGGGCGCGATGGTATCGACGAGAACCCCGCGTACGTCCGTGGCGTTGTTCCCCGCGGCGTCCGAGGCGGCCGTGAGGATCGTCTGAGGACCGTCGGCCAAGGCTAGATTCACGGACCAGTTTCCCGCGGCGCCGACGGCCACGCGCACGCCGTTCACCGCGAGCTCCGCGAAGGGCTCCGCAGTGCCCGCCACGCGGAGGACGGACGACGGCTGGACGCTCCCCGGCGCCGGGGAGGAGACTGCGAGGGCAGGCGGGGTCGAGTCCCTGACGACCGTCCGGTACACGGTGTCCGTCGCGTTCGTCCAGTCCGTCGCGACGACGGTGATCCAGTTGAGGCCCTCCGCGAGGCCCACGGCCACGCCGAAGGACCCGTCTCCCGCGACGGCCGCGGAGACGCCGTTGACCGTCACGCT
>DATEUK010000061.1:0-23611 GCA_035283165.1 Thermoplasmata archaeon | reverse complement strand
GAGTCGTCCGCCTTGATGCCGCCAAAGATCGCGATCTTCGGCCGCTCCTCAGAATTCAGCGCGCGCGTCAGCATCGTGAGCTCCCGCTCCACGACCCGCCCCGCGACGGTCGGGAGAGCCTCGCAGAACCCGACGATGCTCGGCTGCGCGCGGTGCGCGGCCGCGAACGCGTCGAGCACGAAGTACTCCGCGAGGGGCGCGAGGCGGCTCACGAGGTGGCTCTTCGCCATCTTCTCGATCGACTTCTCGGAGAACGCGTCTTCCTCCGCGTAGAACCGCGTGTTCTCGAGGACGATCACCTCTCCCGGGTGGAGGCCCTTGATCGCGTCCTGGGCGGTCTTCCCGATGAGGCTGTCCACGTACCGCACGGGCCGCCCGAGGAGCGCCCCCATCCGCTCCGCGTGGCTCTCCAGGGGCACGCAATCGTCCTTCCCCGCGCGACCCTGGTGCGCCAGCACGGCGACCTTCGCCTCCCGCAGGTCCCGCAGCGTGGCGAGGTGCTCCCGGATCCGCGCGTCGCTGAGGATGCGGCCCGTCTTCGGGTCCAGGGGCGAGTTGATGTCGACCCGGACGAGCACCGTCTTCCCGGCGAGGTCGACGTCGTCCAACGTCAGGAACTCGCCCACGATCCGCGGGAACGAGGGGTCGCGTTATAGAGCTTTTGACACTTTCACACCACCGACCGGATCTGCTTATGGTCCGGACGGCCCTGCACCTCCCGTGCTGGAGTCGGAACTCCTCCCGCCGATCGAGCGCCACTTCGCTGCGCAGGGACTCCGCACGGTCCCGGAGGTCACGGTCGCGGGCCATCGGGCGGATCTCGTGGCCGTGTCGGAGGGGTCGTTCGTGGCGGTGGAGCTGAAGGTCCACGAATGGCGGCAGGCCCTCCGGCAGGCGATCGCGTACCAGGTGTGGGCCCCGCTCGCATACGTCGCGCTTCCGTTCTCGCGTGCGCTACACGTGAGCCGCCACCGGCATCGGTTCGAGGCGGAGGGCATAGGTCTCCTGGCCGTGCTCGGGGACGAGGTCCGGACGTTCCTCCCGGCTATGCCCTCCGCGCGGCTGTTCCCCGCGCTCTCCGACCTCGTTCGCCGCCAGCTCGGACCTCCCGCCCTCCCGTTGGACGCGTTCTCCTAGATTGACCCGAGAACGTTATTATGGGAATCCCCTATGTGGCGAGTCAGGGACCGACCCTGCCCTCCGAAATCGTTTTGCCTGAAGGGAAACTCGTCCGGACGGCGTCCGGCGGGACGGACGCGCTCAAGAAGGCGCTCGTCGACCTCAAGCGGTACTCCTTCTCCGGATACATCAAGACGATCTTGCAGGGCCCAGGCGGCGGCTCGATCGGATACGTCGTCGTCTCGGAGGGGACGCCGGACCTCGCCCTCCACGCGACGGAGAAGGGGAGCCGCGAGGGCAAGGCCGCGCTGAAGGCCGTGTGGGAGGACTCGTACGCCCCGAAGTGCACGATCGAGATCCACGCGAAGGTCGACATCGAGAAGATCCGCGCGTCGTTCCCGAATGCAGGCCTCGAGCGGGTGGCGCGCGCGGCGCCCCCCGCACCGAAGGTCACGAAGCCGACCCCACGGACCGTACCCCCGGAGACCCAGGCCAAGGTCCGGGCCTGGCGAGATGCCGGGTACGACGTGGAGACCCTGGAGGCGGTCCTCCGGGCGGGAGGCGAGGCAGCCGCGGCCGCGCTGGGGGAGTTCGAGACCGCCATCGCCCGTATGGAACCCCTCCTCCGAGACCTGGACGGGATCACTGAGCCCGCCCTCCACGACCGCGTCGCGGCGTTGCGCGAGGGAGCGCGGGACCCCCTGAACGCGAACCGCGTCGCGGCGGAGGTCGCGAGCCTGCAGGAGGAGGCGGAGCGGCTCTCCCGTGCGGCCCAGGGCCCTCGGACGGAGGAGGACCGCGAGCGGGAACTCCAGGACCGCGCGCGACGGGTGTTCGACATGATCGTGAGACACCGCGCGGCGGAGGGGAAGCCCGCGGACATCTCCGAGGTCCAGGTCGCGCGGGCCCT
Source organism: Thermoplasmata archaeon (assembly GCA_035283165.1). Taxonomy (GTDB): domain Archaea; phylum Thermoplasmatota; class Thermoplasmata; order RBG-16-68-12; family EA-27; genus EA-27. The sequence goes on along the minus strand of DATEUK010000061.1, from coordinate 21,582 downwards.
CGAGGGGAAGCCGACGACGCGCGACGAGCGGACGAACCTGATCCGACAGTACACGTTCGACACGTACGTCGTCGGCCCCAGCAACCGGTTCGCCCACGCCGCGAGCGTGGCGGTCGCGAGGTCGCCGCACAGCGCGTACAACCCGCTCTTCGTCACGTCCGGATCGGGCCTGGGCAAGACGCACCTCATGAACGCGATCGGGAACGCGATCCTCTCCGGGAGCGGTGAGGCGAGGGTCCTATACGTCACGGCCGAGGGATTCAGCAACGAATTCAAGGAGGCCCAGGCCGCCGGGCGGCTCCAGGAGTTCCGGGAGAAGTTCCGGACCCTGGATGTCGCCCTCCTCGACGACGCGCACTTCCTCTCCGGGAAAGGCGACGTGCAGGAGGAGCTGTTCCACACGTTCAACGACCTGTACAACGCGAACAAGCAGATCGTGCTGACGAGCGACCGTCCGCCCAAGGAGATCCCCGACCTGGAGGACCGCCTCGTGTCGCGCTTCGAGTCCGGCCTCATCGCGGACATCCAGCCGCCGGAGTACGAGACGCGGGTCGCGATCCTCCGCCGGAAGGCGCAGGACGCGGGGACCCCGGTCGACGACGAGGTGATCGCATACATCGGGCAGCGCGTCGAGGACAACATCCGGGAGCTGGGCGGCGCGCTCAACCGGGTCGTGGCCTTCTCGCAGCTCATGGGTCAGCCGGTGAGCCTGGACCTCGCGAAGGAGGTGCTCAAGGAGCTTCGCGAGGGGGAGGCCATCCGCGCCGGCGCGAGGCTCGAGGAGGCGGGCCGGGGGATCCAGCCGGGTCACGCGTACCTCATCGAGGAGGACCGGCCGGACCATGCCTTCGCCCTCCTGCGGAGGGCACTTGGGACCGAGGCCCGGGGCCTGATCGTGACCCGCCAGAACCCCAAGCGCGTGCGCGAGAAGCACGACGTCGCGGCGTATCGGATCCTGTGGCTCACGGAGCGGGAGAGCACGGCGGTGGAGACGATCCCGCCGTCCCTGGAACGAATCATTCACGTGATCGAGGAGTTCATGAAGGAGGGCGAGCGCGGGGCGGTCATGATCGACGGCGTGGAGTACCTCGTGAGCAGCAGCAGCTTCGACGCCGTCCTTAAGTTCCTGCGCCGGCTGATCGACCACACGTCGGAGAGCCAGTTCGTCCTCCTCGTCTCCGCGAGCACGAAGACGCTGAAGGAACAGGAGATCAAGAACCTCGAGCGGGAGATGGAGGTGCTCGCCCTTTAGGCGGGCCCCATCTCCTGGCGGAACATCCGGACGAAGCGGACCGCGTCCGCGTACTCCTCGCGCTTCATGTGAATCGACGCCTGTTTCAGGTGCCCGACGGGCTTCGTCAGGTCCCCGCCCTTCACCTTCAAGTCCAGGAGCTCCGTGCGCGCTCGCTTCATCTCCCTCGTGAGGGCATCCGGAAGGGCCTTCATGAGCGCCTGGCGGGCCTGGACCGCGCATCCCGCAGCCTCGTCGTAATTCTTGGCGCCGATCGCCGCCTCGCCCCGGTTCAGGGAGACGTCGACCTCGCGGAGCGAGAGCCCGATGCCCTTCGCGTTCGCGGCGAGCTCCCGCACGGCCGTCAGCTCCGTCTGGACCTTCGCGGCGCCGCCCGCGCGGGCCTCGAACTCCTCTCGCGCGTCCTGAACCCGTTCCCCTACCGCGACGAAGTCCTTCGCGACAAGCGCGTCGATCGCCTCCGTGCACAGCTGGACGATCGCGCCGACCTCCACCCCGGACGCGCGCGCCCGCTCCGCGTCCCCGAGCACGCCCTCGATGCGCTTCGCGAGCTGGGAGGTGAATTCGCGTTCGAGCTGGAAGCGGGCGGAGCGGATCAGGGCGATCGCCCTCTGGACATCCCTCTTCTTGCCATGCGCGATCGCTTCGCTGATCAAATCCCTCTCCGCCCCGATCTCGACGCCGACCTTCCGGGCGGTGAGCAGGAGGGGCTTGACGTCGTTCACGAGCCGCGGAAGCTCCTTGTACATCGCTGCCCGGTCGAGCCTCGGCTCCTCGGGAGGGACGCCGCGGGACTCAACGAGGCCCGAGAGGCGCTCCATCAGCGCCGGACGCTCGACCCGCGCGGGATGGGCTGGGCGGCTCGCCTCCCGGATCGTCAGATCTGCAACGGCTCCGGGGCCGGAGGTTCGTTGCGCCTGCGGCGTCGCGACCGCGGCGGGAGGCTTCTCCGCGACGTCCGCATCTTCCGCGAACGCGACCCCGCAATTCGGGCACGTCTTCGCCTCCACATCGACGACCGCGCCGCAGAGGGGGCATTCGAACTGCTCGACCGCCTCGTCCGCGAAGTGCGCCCCGCATCCGGGGCAGACCTTGGCGGTGGCCGCGACGCGCGACCCGCAGTTCGGGCATTCGAACTCCGCCCCCGTCGGCACCTGCGTGCCCGCGAGGATGTCGTCCTCTGAGGGTCCCTTCGTTGCGATCGTCTTGATCTCTTCGAAGATGTCCGGGCGGACGTTCTTGCCCGCCACGATCGACTCGAGGATGTCGTCGATCGACTTCCCGTCCCCCGCGCGCGAGCGCGTCTCCGGGATTCCCTCGGCCCCGACGTCGAACAGGGAGAGGTCCGTCTTGCACTCCGCGCACCGTCGCGCGTCTGCGTCGATCACGGAGTCGCAGACTGGACAGACCTTTGTCTCCCCGCTCACCAACGGCATAACACCTTCTGGCTGCCAGCTCGCGGAATTCATTGAAGGATGCCCTCATTAAAAACCTATCGCCACGGATGATACACGCCGATACCCCGCGCCCCTTTTTCGGCCCCCTGTGGATAATGGCAGCGATACTGTTAAGTGGGTCGCGATTCTGACTCGTCCTCCGGGCTCGGTGGGGCTCGTGGTCTTCCGGAATTCCGTCGAAGGACTCGACAAGGTCTTCAAGACGGACATTGACCCGCCAAAGGTCCTGCTCGTCACGGGCCCGCCGGGGTCCATGAAGACGTCGTTCTGCTACGCGCTCATGTCGGAGTACCTCAAGCGGACCGGGGAGTTCGCGCTGTACACCACCCTCGAGGAGACCGTCCAGTCCCACCTCCGGAACATGGAGTCGCTCGGAATCGACCTGTCCATGAACATGCAGATCTCGGACTTCACCGACCTGCGGGATATCGACCAGATGGTCGGCGTGACGGAGCAGACGAACTACTTGGAGTTCATCGAGAAGATGCTCGCGCACTTCAAGTCGAAGCACGGAACGCAGTTCAAGCTGTTCGCCCTCGACTCCCTCGGCGCCCTGTACTCGCTCATGGAGGACATCTCCGCCATGCGGAAGCGGATGTTTTACTTCTTCAAGATGCTCCGGGACTACAGCCTGATTTCGCTCATCGTCATGGAGCGCGAGATGGGAGGCCAGAGCCAGCTTCTCGGCAACGAAGGGTTCCTCGTCGACGGGATCATCCACCTCGGCCTCGACCGGAGCCGCGGGAAGCTCACGCGGTTCCTGCAGGTCGAGAAGATGCGCGCGTGCGAACACAGCGTCGAGAAGCATGCCCTCGAGATACGGAAGGGCACGATTGCGGTCCTCGGGCCCATCTTCGACACGGGAGCGTGACGGAAACGACCCCGGGCTACCGCGAAAGGCTAATAATGGGGTGGCCATACGTGCGCAAATCCCTGATTCCAGGGGGGTAGTTCGATGGGCGGCTTGGACGTAGACGACATCATTGGACAGCTGCAGTCGAAGGCCTCCACCCTCAAGGCGAAGGAGTCGGAGCTGAAGGGGAAGGAGGCCCAGCTGGAGGAGGATCGGAAGGCCCTCGATGCCGAGCGTGCCCAGATGGAGACCGAACACGCGGCGCAGCGCGAGGCGATCCAGGAGGAGCGTGATTCCCTCGAAGGGCGGGAGAAGGGGATGCGCGCCCTCGAGAAGGAGCTCAAGGCCTCGGAGCGCGAACTCCAGGCGCGAGGCGAGACCCTGGACGGTCGGGAGAAACAGGTCCGGGAACGGGAGCAACAGTTCGAGGCCGCCCGGAGGGAGGTCGCGCAGGCCCAGGATGGGCTGAAGGCGCGCGAGGCAGAGCTCGCCGCCCGCCAGGACCAAGCTGTCGCCAAGCAGGAAGCGATCGCCGTCCGGGAGGAGGAGATTCACAGCGCGATGGAGGAGACTGCCGCGCGTAGGGCGGAGATCGTGAGTCGCGGGGAGGAGGCCATCCGGCTCCTGGAGCAACAGAAGGCGACCCTCGAGGAGCAGATCTCCAAGGGTCAGGAGCTCATCGAGCGGGAGAAGAGGCTCCATGCTGACGAGGATTCCCTCGCGACGACGAAGGCGAGGATCATCGCGGACCAGAAGAAGCTCGTCGCGAAGGAGAAGGAGCTCCTCGGGAAGGAGCAGGCCCTCGTGGGCCAGATGAGGACCGCGGCCGCGCCGCCGGCGGTTACGCCCGTCCCGACGGTCGCGACGCCCGCATCCGTGCCCGCGGCCAGGGCCCGGACCGAGGAGCCGGAAATCCGCGCGGCCCCGGCGGCCACCGAGATCCCCTGCCCGGCGTGCGGGACGATGGTCAGCTCGGACGCGGTGATGTGCTACGCGTGCGGGCACAGCCTCAAGGAGGAGGCCGCTGCGCCTGAGGCATCCGAAATCCCGTGCCCCGCGTGCGGGACGATGATCAGCTCGGACGCGATCATGTGCTACGCGTGCGGGCACAAGCTGCAGGAGGAGGCCTCCGCGCCGGAGGTGTCCGAGGTCCCCTGTCCCGCGTGCGGGACGATGATCAGCTCGGACGCGATCATGTGCTACGCGTGCGGGCATCGCATGGGCGGGGACACGGAGAAGAAGACGGTCCCCGTCAAGAAGGTCATGAAGAAGAAGGTCGTCTGACCCACGCCCGGCGAGGTTGGCCGCCCGACCCGATGAGACTCACTTGAGCTGCGTGAGCTTGTGCCCGTGCGGATAGTCGATCGCCCCGACGGGGCACACCTTCACGCACATGCCGCACTGCGTGCAGTCCTCGTTGAACGTCAGGTACACTTCGTTGAGGAAGATCGCGTTCGTCGGACACGTGCCCACGCAGGCTCCGCAGTGCATGCACAGCATGTCGTCGATTGCCATGATGCCGTTGTCGCGGACGGACGGCCGCACGGAGACCGCTTCAAGCATGGCGCTTCCGCCACTCCTCGATCGGAACGGCGAACTTCTTCTCGACTTCCTCACGGAAGTTCGGTCCCGTGTTGTACGCGCAGAACGGGATCACCTTGCCGTCGGGTGTCGCGTAGTGGATCACGCACCGCTTCACGCGCTCGATGTCGTAGTTGTAGTTGTCCTGGAAGTGCATGCCCCCGACGTACATCGTGGACCAGCTGAACTCGCTCACGCCGGACTTGTCGCCCTTCGTGAACATCGCGTTCAGGATCTTCAGGAACTTCCCGAGGCCCATGCCCTCCGGCGCGTTCTCCTCCTTGAAGTGCTTGCGGAGCAGGTTCAGCGCCTTGAGCTTGCTCGTGAACTTGATCTTCTTGTCCTTCGTCTCCTGGGCCAGCTTCCACATGTCCTCCATGAGGCCCTCGACGTCGACGAACCGGGTGATTGGGATCGGATCCTTGCCAGGCTCGAGGAACAGGTACGAGGCGAGGCCGCACGCAGGGTGGCTCGTGAACGCGGGCTTCGCGGTGCCCGTGAGGGCGGACACGAGCTCGCTGATCGGCGCCACGAAGGGCACGGGGTACCAGTCGTCGCGGCCGAGGTACCCGGTCTGCTGCTCGAGGTCGTACGCGAGGTCTGCCAGGGTGTACCGCAGCTTCCGGCGGTCCTCGTCCGGGATCCGCCCCGTCAGCGAAACCGGCTGGTAGTTCACGCCCTTGATCACGTCGCTGTTCTTGATCGCGAAGTTCAGGATCTCGCCGGCCTGGTCGTCGTTGAAGGAGTTCACCATCGTCGGAACGAGGACGATGGACGGGCGCTTCCCCGGCGGCATCTGCCGGACCTTCTCGATGACCCGCAGCTTGACGTCCATGAGCGGGCGCCCCCGGGCTTTGATGTAATTCTCCTCCTTCAGCCCGTCGAACTGAAGGTAGATCGTGTGGAGGCCCGCCTCCATGGACCGCTCCAGGAAGCCCTCCTCCGTCGCGAACTTAATCCCGTTCGTCGCGACCTGAATCTGCGCGAAGCCCATCTCCTTCGCCGCGCGGACGACCTCGTGGAACTGCGGGTAGATCGTCGGCTCCCCGCCCGCGAACTGGATCGCCGCCACGGGGATCGGCCGCTGCGCACGGAGGACCGCGAACTCGTACACGATCTGCTCGTACGTGGGCTCAAACACATAGCCGGCCGCGTTCGCGTTCGCGAAGCAGATCGGGCACTTCAGGTTGCACCGGTTCGTGAGGTCGATGTTGCACAGCGCCGTGTTCGAGTAGTGAAGGTTGCACAGGCCGCACTCGTACGGGCATACCTTCGCGTCCGGGATCTGCGGGTTCGCGATGCCGACGCCGTCGAACGCCCAGTTCTCCGCCTTCAGGTACAGTTCCGCGTCGGACCAGCAGACCTCTTGGAACTCCCCGTGCTCCTTGCACGTCTTCTTCATCATGAGCGCGCCGTCGCCGATGTAGAGGGTCGCGGGGATGATCTTGAGGCATTCCGGGCACAGGCTGCCCGTCCGGCGGGGGAGTCCCTTTTGCAGCTTCGAGGGCATCGTGACCATCGCGTTTTCCTGCCGGGACTCGTGGTACATCTGCCGGACAAGGCCTACGCTGTAATCGGTTCCGCAAAGGGACATGTCATTCCTCTCCGAACGCATTCTGAGGGTTGGTCATAAGTGTAATGTAGTGAACGCTACTACAAGTTGCGGTCATCGCGACAAGCCTCCGATCCTGGGTCCGGGACTGACGTCGCCGACGATGGCACCGAGCGCCGGCTTCGCCGCCAACGCGGAAACGACCGCCCTCGCGCTCCCGAACCGTCCCGCGGGGAGCCGGTCAAGCAACTCGTGCGCGTGGATCCGGCGATCCGTCCGCATGTCTACCACCCGGAACCCGTGGTCACGGAGGAGCTCCGTCCGGGTGGCGGGGAACGCGGCATCGGCGGCCAGAATCGACTCCAACGAGGCGAGGCCGACCTGCAGCGTCGCCCGGGGAAAGGCCCCGGTCCGCACATAGGTCAGGAACCGCCCCGCATCCTTGTACATCCGGACGCCGTGGAACGCGTACACGACTCGAGCCCGGTCGCCCTTCTCAGCGTTCGATCGGACCGAGGCGAGTTCCTCGTCCGTGAACTCCCAGCGGTTCCGTTCGCCGAGTCCGAACATGCGGCCGTACGCGATTGAAGACTCGGTCCGCGGCGCCTGTCGGGAGAAGTCCGTGACGTCTGCAACGTCGTTCGCCTCCATCACCGCCGCGAGACGCGCCGGCACTGGTCTTCCTCGGAACGCACGGGCCTCCAGCGCAACGGGGCAGGGGAGTTTGGCGGTAGAGAGCAGGTCCTGCAAGTCTGTGGGGATCGGCCGGACGGTCTCCGGGGTCTCGAGGACGATTGCGACGGCATCGAGCCTCGCAGCGATCGCAGCGGTTCGGGCGAATGAGGTTCTCGCACCGGGCGTCGCCCGCAACCGGAGGCGGTGGGTGACGTCCCGGTGGGCCCGGACCGCGAATCGGAAAGACGGAGGCACCCGACGCCGCCAGGCGGCGACCGTGCGGGGGTCGGGGTGCTCGTAGAAGGTGGCGTTGACCTCGACGAATGGGAAGATGCGCGCGTAGGCGGTAAGGGCGTCCCGACCCGGGACATCGAAGTACGCCCATCCGCCCGCGCCGACGAAGGACTCCACGGACCGCGACATCGATCGGACGGCCATCAAGCTTCGGTGCGGAGGCCCACGAAAGTTCCGGGGTTGAATTCCTATACTCGGGTGGCCATCGGGGCCTCTTGCCAGTTCCGTGGGCGCTGAACGCCATCTCGGACCCCTCTTCCAAGGAGGTGACCGTGGGCCTAGCGATCCTGGGGGCAGGCTTGCTTCAGTCCGCGTGGGCTTACGGAGTCGCCACCCGGATTGGCTTGTCCCGCCGGCGTTGGGTCCCCGGCCTCATGGCTCTCGCGATCCTTGGTTTCCTCCTCACTATGTTGGGCGGCTCCCTTGAGGCCCAAGTCCTTGTGTTCGTGCTCGCGTCCGTCCTCTACGCGGCGGCAGTGGCTCGCCGGGGGAAAAGGCTCAATTAAGCCTGCGGCCATCGACGCGTGTGGCGAAACTCCGGTTCGGATGCTCGGGCTGGGACTACGCGGAATGGGTCGGGCCGTTCTACAAGTCCGCGACGGAATCGAAGCTGGCCGCGTACTCCCGGGTGTTCGACACCGCGGAGATCAACAGCACGTTCTACCGCCCCCCGTCGAAGGGCATGGTCCACGGCTGGGCGCGGTACACGCACGACGAGTTCCGGTTCGCCGCCAAAGTCCCGCAGACGGTCACGCACGATCGGCTCCTGGACGTGGACCTCGGCGCAACCAAGGAGCTCCTCGACTACTGCGCGCTCATGCGACCGCTCCTCGACGTGGGGAAGCTCGGTCCCCTGCTCCTGCAGTTGCCGCCGCGCCTGCGATTCGATCCGCCGAAGCTCGCGCGATTCTTCGACGTCCTCCCGCCGGAGTTCACGTGGGCCCTGGAGCCCAGGAACAAGTCGTGGATGGCCGAGGAGGCGTTCGACCTTCTGGCGGCGCACAACCTCTCGTACACGATCGTGGACGAGCCCCTCCTCCCGCCGACCCTCCGGGTCACCGCCAGCACGGCGTACATCCGGTGGCACGGGCACGGGAGGGACCCGTGGTACGACTACCGGTACTCGGACGAGGAACTCAGGGCGTGGGTCCCGAAGGTGCGCGAGGTCGCCGCCAAGGCGGATGAAGTGTACGGCTTCTGGAACAACCACTATCACGGGTACGCGCCGGAGAACGCGCTCCAGGTCCTCGCAATGCTTGGCGCGGAGATCACGCCCGCGCAGAAGGGGGCCGCCCGACGGATCCATGCGTACCGGAAGGGGCTCGTGCGGACGGACCATGGGCTCGTCCGGACGCCGACGTTGGAGGAGTTTTCCGCGCCGGTCCCGTCGGGGAATCCAGAAGTGGAGCGGCTTTTGGCGGGGTTCCTCGACAAGGGCCGGCTCGACCGGGCGCGGCGGGAAGCCCCCGCGGGCGTCGAGGTCGTGGGGGACGAGGAGGCCGCCCTCGAGGCGCGAGTGAAAGAGTACGGCGTGGAGATCGACCTGGCGGCGCGGCGCATCGTGCACGACTGCGAGGACTGGGCGAAGGGCATGCGGACGCGGCGGTTCTGCAAGCACGTCGGGCGCCTGTTCCTCAGCCTGCCGCCGGCCCGGGCTCTAGGGATCCTCGAAGACCTCGCGAACCGGAAGGACGACTGGACGTTCGCCGTACCGGAGCCGTGAGCTACCGGAAGACCTCGCACAGTCCGTCAAATCCACGGTCGAACGTCGCCAGCTCCGTGATGCCGCGCTCCGCCATCACCGCCAACGTCGAGCAGTCCGTGAAGCTCAGTCGATCGTGCATCCTCCCATGCAGACGCGCTGCCTCTTGGAAATCGCGCTCTCCCACGAAGACAAGACGACCCGGCCGATTCGCAGGCTCCGGATCAAGCAACAGGGCCGCAAGATGGCGCACGACGGACGAATGGTGGGTCCGCACCCAGATGAGCGTCAGGGCCTCGTCGACGATGTAGTCCGTCACGAACGCTGCACCGTGTCGCCCCTCGGCCACCTCCCGGTACATCTCGGCGGCGCGGGGCGAACGTGCGTCGTCCGAATAGGCGAGCGCCAGGACGAAGCCCGTGTCCAACAGCACGCTCACTCGGCGCCTCCGTACAGGTGCGCGTCGATATCTTCGGTGAGATTCCGGATACCGCTGGGCCTTCGCTTCCTTAGGAAGCGCCGGAACTCCGCCGCCCCCATGGAACGCGATTCCCGAACGAACGCAGCTGCCTCCGATGCGGGATCTCTCGAGGCCCGTTTGACCAGGTGGTCCAACACCTCTCGCTGGGTCACCCGCCGGCCGGCACGACGCGCGATTTCTGCGCGAAGCGCCTCAAGCCGGGACTTCGTAGTCTTGGTCATCTTCGCGGTCGTGTCCATGATGCTGGTATTCGCGGAATACTACTTCAATCCTGCGACTCGGCCCCTTCGGTTCGACATCCTTTTCCGGGCTCCCGTACTGCGCCCGTCGTGGGCGTCAACCTCACGCCGATCGTCCTCAAGGAGACCATCTCCCTCGACCGCCTCGCCGGACGCACGTTGGCGGTGGACGCCTCGATTGAGCTGTACCAGTTCCTCAGCATCATGCGCCTCCCGGACGGCTCCTCGCTTTCGGATGGTCACGGCCACGTGACCTCCCATCTGAACGGCATCCTCTTCCGCTCGACGCGTCTCATCAGCCAGCACCAAGCACGCCTGTTGTACGTGTTCGACGGCAAGCCGCCAACGCTGAAGTGGCGGGAGATCGAAACGCGCCGCGCCGTCAAGGAGAAGGCCGAGCGGGAGTTCGCGGAGGCGGTCGCTCGGGGGGACCGCGCCGCCGCATGGTCCAAGGTCGTGATGACGACGCGCCTGACGCGGGAGATGAAGGTGGACGCCCAGAGGCTCCTCGAGCTGCTCGGCATCCCGTGGGTCCAGGCGCCGTCCGAGGGCGAGGCGCAGGCCGCGTGGTTCGCGAAGCAAGGGCGCGCTTGGGCCGTCAGCTCGAAAGACTACGACTCTCTCCTGTTCGGCGCCCCGAGGCTCGCGCGGTTCGTGGGCATCCGCGGGCGGGAGTTCCTCCCGAGCAAGCGCACGTCCCGGGTGGTGCCTCCCGAACTCATCGACTTGGCAGCGATGTTGCGGGCGCTCGGCCTCACGCACCGCCAGCTCGTAGAGGTCGCGATTCTCGTAGGGACGGATTTCAACGAAGGCGTGAGGGGCGTGGGGCCGAAGACGGCGGTGAAGCTCCTCCGCGAATGCGGGCGGCTCGAGGAACTTCCCGCGAAAGTCCGGGATGCTCTGCCCGCGAATTGCGATGAAGTCCGGTCATGCTTCTTGGAGCCGCAGATTGATGCCGTCCCTGAGGTCCACGCGGGCCGGCTCGACCCGGAGGGTGTCGTGGCGTTCCTTTGTGGGGAGCGAGGTTTTGCGGACGCTCGAGTTCGCCCCGTGGTCAAGCGCCTGGCGTCGGCGGCGCCAGCCCCTATGACGCTTGACGACTACGCGTGAGAACCGACGAGTTGTCGAATGGTCTCCCTCCAGATTCTGGAGGGAGAGCTCGGTGAAATGGCGCCCTACCCGCTTGTCCGCCGCCTTTGCCCCACGCGCATCCCGCTCGTCTGAGCCTCACTCTTGGCACGGCAGTACGCGTCGATTGTGGCTTCGAAAACGCGGATCATCTCTGCCGGGACCCCGAGGCGCAACATGCGGTCCTTCTCGTCCTTCCTCAGGAAGACGAAACCCTGTTGGCGGTCCGTCGGATCCTTCGCCACCGGGACTCCGCGCCGAGAGGGGCAACTTCCCCGCTTCAAGGGATCCCCGCCATTCTCAGGGATGAGAACGAGTCCCCCTGCGTATGGTAAGATGACCCACAGAGCTGCAGCTCTGATGTAGAAGGGGGCTTGCGACGGTCACCTGGCAGTGTTCTGCCACGTGGTCGGCTACAGACCCACGATCTCCGCACGCCACTCCAGCCGGGTCGGGGGTCCGTGGTACGGATATGCGGCCTCAGATGCGAAGTAGCCGGAGGGCGGAAGCTCGATCCGGGACGGAGTCGTGCGCGTCCCTGGGCCGCCCGCATAGTCCAGCTCCGTGCCCCCATCGTCCGCGACGATGATCTCGTGAAGGACTACCGTCGCGCGTTCGTCTACATCGCACGTCGCTGTTGCTCCTGGTTCCGTGAGGCTGAATTCTACGTCAGGATAGACCATGGAGTCCACCAGACACGTCGGCTCGAAGGGGTCCGCACCATCGACATCCACGCGGAAATGGAAGACGATGTCACAGGGTTCACCATCGCAGAGCGTCGAATCAAGTCTCACCAGTTTCTGGATCACGATGCGGACGGCCGCATTCCCGGCATCGTACACATCGGCCCTGTCGCCCACCCCATCCCCGTCCGAATCCTGCCACTCGGTCGCGTCGTCGGGGAACGCGTCGCCACCGCTGCCACTTGAGTTGTCCCCGAACCCGTCACCATCGGAATCTGACGTCTGATCCGGATTCGAGGGGAAGGCATCTCGGTCGTCCGGAACTCCATCTCGGTCGGAATCGAGGATGCTCGGCCCGCTGAATGCGAACCAGGCAGCCGCGAGAACGACCGCACCGACGGCGGCTGCCACGAGCGCCGCCAGGATCCCCTTCCGCACGACTCCGAGATCGGGCGACACACTACTTGTCTCTTCCGATGGCGACTCTGCGCCATTAGGGTGCTCTCCCGGAGCACGATCGTCTTTGGCGAGTCCGCGAAGGCGCTTTCTGAAAATCAGCCCGGCGAAACGTCCCGCTCAGGTTAAATACGCGTCCGCCCCGCTCCCCCTGCAACGCTACGGACGGTGTTACGGATGGACGGATTCCATAAGGTAGGTGCATTCGGAGTGCTGATCGCGATCCTCTTCGCAAGCCTCTCGCCTTTCGCCCGGGCCGCGGACCCCTCGACCCCCGTGTCCGAGGAGGCAGGGACCGTGGACTCCACATGGCTCGGCGGCGGCGACCACCACTTCATCCGCTTCGGGAGCGACGCGGCCTTCGGAGTCCTCTGGGGCACGAACGCGACCCCGAACAACATCTACCTCGTCGCGATCAAGGCGCGGTACCTCGGCGTCGCCGACGTCGAGAACGCGGCGGGCGGCACGATCGTCCGCGACCGGGCCGTGCGCATCTACACGATCTACGCGATGAAGCTCGGCGCGATCGTCGAATTCAACGACACGAACGGGGACGGCGTCGCCACGTACTCGCGGGCGCACACGGACCTGAACTACACCGGCTACACCGGCGTCGAGCCGCTCCACAAGTATGCGTCCCTCCGCACGGGTTGGACGGACTCCCCCGTGACGCGGGTGAACACGTCGACCTCGCGGACGTGGACGTTCAGCCTGACGGCATGGAACCTGCCGTACGTGTCCATCAACGGGAGCTCCGCCGCCGGAGCCCTCGACCTCCTGCGCTTCACGTTCCACCTCACGACAACGGTCGTCCGCGTCGACAATGCGACGGTCCCGAAGTACACGATCACGGTCGAGCGCCAGGGCCTCTCGTGGCGAATCACGAATGCGAGCCGCGACGGCACCGTGACGTGGTCCGGGGACAAGCTCACGTACTCGGTGAAGTGGGACCAGAAGATCGTCGGCTGGGACTTCGATCCGTCGAACGCGAACCGCGCGCTCGTCATCGAGGTCGGCGCGATCGTCGCGAACCGGTTCCCGAGGGATCTCGGCGACTGGTTCGACGCCGCCGTCGTGTACCGGTTGCGCGAGGAAGGCCGCCTGAACTGGCAGAACGGGACGGGGTCGAGCACCGCGAACGACACCACGGGCTATCGGCCCGCGCAGCGCCTCCGGGACAACTCCGCGATCGAGGCGGGCGGCGACTGGACCGAGATCGGCCGCCTCACGTGGGCGTCCGCGTGCACGGTCGACAACGCGACCGCCACGATGTACGCGCAGGTCCAGGGCGGGATCGTCGGCGCGATTGCCCACCGGAACGCGACGTACGTCGGGTTCGCCCTGCTCATCGGATTCAGCTTCCCCGGCGGCAACGACATCGAGCACGACCCGACCGTCAGCTCGGACGCCTTCGAGATCGTGAACGCGGCCCCCGGCAGCGGTGGGCTCTTGCTCGTGGCGCTGATGCTCGTGGCGGTCGTGGTGCCGTTCGTCCTCCTCGCGGCGGTCTCCCGTCGAAGGCGTCGCACGCAGCCGCCAACGTCGCTGCCGCCGGAGCCGCCGCAGGTGCAGTAGCCCCATCCGCAGCCGGGGGCGGCAAACGTTAAACCGTGGCCGCTCCATCGGCACCAGGAATGAAGACGTTCGACGCCGCCACGTTCCGCGCGGACCATCCGGAGTACTGCGACCCCGCCGCGGTGCGCGTCCCGGGCCTCGGCGCTTCGCCGCCGACCGAGGGCGCGACGGAGTTCGGCGGGGATTTCACCGCTCTGGCGGGAATCCCGAAAGACCCCGGGACGATCCCCGGCCTCCTCAAGCAGGGCCCCGAGGCGGCGGGCTTCTACCGTTCGTTCCGCATCGCGGACCGGTGGGGGCTCTACCTGCGACCGGCGTCCCTCGTCGCGATCCGGGAGGAGTTCGACCGGATCATCATGCGCGCGCTGAAGGGCTACATGGAGAAGTCCGGCGGCTACGAGGGCACGCCCGCCGCGCAGCTCGTGCACCAGATGGAGCTGAGCCTCGCGCTCGACTTCCTGGTGTCCCACCTTCGCATCCATTACCTCGTCGATTTGGCGGCGGCGCATCTCGAGCTCGCGGAGGGGACGCCGAAGTACGCGCCGTACCAGGAATCGTACTGGCGGGAGTTCACGAACCCGCCGAGGGACCCGCGCCTGATCGGCATCTTGGAGGAGGCGCTCGCGAACTTCGAGGCGTTCCGGAACTACATGAACCCGAACTACACGGACGCGATCTCCAGGGTCGTGGAGGGGGCGCTTACGGAGAGCAGCGCGTCGGAGTGGAAGTCGTTCTTCATCGGGGGCCGGTGGGGCGTCGAGATCGCGAGCATGCTCAGCCGCCAACCGCCCGGGTACCGGGACGTCACGAAACTGTGCATCCGCCGCACGAGCGTGGGATCGACGAATTACGTGCGCGTGATGTACATGCCGGATGCGACCGCGCGGGACGCGAGGGTCAGGGAACTCTCGGAGAGGATCGCGGGCCATCCCGTCGAGGCGAGCGTGCTCCCGGAGAACCCGCCGGAGCCGCCGATCTACCTCCTGTGACTACGGCGCCGCCATGAAGGCGACGAACTCCTCCTTCGTCCGCGGCTGCAGCGTGTGGTTCCTCCGCTTCTGGTTCCCCAGCGTGTCGGAGGACGTCGCGCCGTAGTTGTGCCCCGGGAAGACGACGAGCTCGTCCGGGAGGTGGACGATCCTCGTGAAAAAGGACTCCCACAGCTGCGCCGCGCTTCCTCCGGGAAGGTCCACCCGACCGCATTCCCCGATGAACAGCGTGTCGCCCGTCCAGATCCGGTTCCTCGCGAGGTAGCACGTGGAATCGGGGGAGTGGCCCGGCGTGTGGAGCGCCTTGATCCGGATCTCACCCAGTTGGACGAAGTCGCCGTCCTCGAGGGCGACGTCCTTGCGCACGTTCGACAGACGGTGGGCGAACACCCGGGCGGCGGTCTCGTCTGCGAGCCGCTCCACGTCCGCGATGTGGTCCGGGTGGTGGTGCGTGACGAGGATGATCTCCACCGTCAACCCGTTCTCGGCGGCGAACCCTTGGAGCGGGCGCGCGTCGAAGCTCGGGTCCACGACGGCGGCCTTCCTCGTCGCGGGGTCCCCGATCAGGTAGCAGAAGTTCGCGAGCGGCCCGACCTCCCGCTGCTCGTGGATCAGGTCTTCCACGGGAGATCATCATCTCCCGGGGATTTCAGGTTGGCGGTACGGCGATGTCGCGTTCGACGATCGAGGGGCCGCTCCCAAGGACGACGATGAAACGCTTATCCCCCTCCGCACGTTCGCGCGCCGGGACCGTCTTGAACGGAACGAGGCTCGCGCGGCCATGGAGTTTCGCGGGGGCTTCGGCATGACGTGGCGGGTCCGACGCGCCTCCCTCCACGACCTCGACGCGCTCGCGGCCCTGTGCAGGGCCTCCGTCGGGCCGGACGACTACGTCCTGCACTACCTGGAATGGGAACTGCTGCACAGTGTCGTCCGCGTCGCCCTGGACGACGACGGGCGCATCGTGGGGATGGCCGTCTACCGACCGTGCATCGACGGGAGCGGGTGGCTCGCGATGGCGCGCACGCACCCGGACCACCGCCGCGAGGGCGTGAACCGAGCGATCCTCGATACTATGGTCGGCATGGCGCGTACCTCCCGCGTCCCGTTCCTCCGGCTGTGGACGGACGCCTCCAACGCGGACGGGGTGGCGGCGTTCCGCGCGGGCGGCTTCCGCGAGGTCGCCCGGTTCGCTCGCGTGCACGGACCCTCCGCCCGGGGAACGCTCCGGGCGGGACCCCGCTCGTTCGACGAGGACCTCGCGAGACAGGTGGAATCCTCCCCGATCGTCCGTGACGGTCGCGGCTACGTGGCCCACGACTGGGGGTTCGTCCCCGCCACCCGGTCCACTGTGTTCGCGGTGGCGGCGCGGGGCGCGCTCCGGGCGTGGGGTCGGAACCTGATCGCGGTGCCCGACATGCGGGGCCACGACATCCCGGACTTGCTCGAGGTCCGTCTGTGGGCGGGCGAGCCGGAGGCGCTCTTCGAGGAGGCGTGCCGCCAAGCGGCGGCCGCCGGTCGTTCCCAAGTGGGCACGTACATCCCGCATGCCCGAGACCTCCTCCAGGGGGCGCGGCGCGCGGGGTTCGAGACGATCGACTGGGGCGCAGAGGCGATCCTGTGCGAGCTGGCGGTGCCACCGTCGGAGATCCGGAAGCGCACGCGTCCGACCTACGGGGAACTCGCGGCGAAGCGCGGGGGGCACACGCACGGGAACACGCACGGGAACGACGCGCTCGGATGGGCCCGGTGGAATCGCTAGCGGATGCGCTCAAGCTGGATCGAGCCGATCATGAGCTGCTTGTTCGTAAACTTGTACGGGACCCAGTCGCGCGTCTGCGCCTCCCCGACCCCGACGACGGACATCAGGGTCTTCGACTTGTCCTGCTTGAAGTGCAGCGCCCCGTCCATGAGCTGCTGGAGCGCCTCGACCTGCTGGTCCGTGTGCATCCCGCGCTCGAGCGCGAACGCCGCGATGCACTTCGACTGCCGAAGGCGGTTCGCGAGCCGCTGGACGAACCCGAGCGCGGACTTGTCGTCCGCCTGCGTGAGGGACGAGGATAGGGTCAGGAACGCGAAGCGGAAGTACGGTGAGCCCTTCTCCCGGAACTCGTCTTCCGCCTCGGCCACGGCTTCGAGCACGCCCTCGAAGTCGGCCGCGTTCGGGATCCGGAACGAGTGACCGTCCCGGGTGAGGCGATCCGTCGGCGTCGTGCCGGAGGCGTCGATCCACCGTACGAGCCCAAGCTGCTCATACTCCATGAACGTCGGGAGCACGGGCGCCATCTCCTTCGCGATCTCCACGGGCGGCTTCGACGTCGTCACGATCACCGCCGGGATGTTCGACCGCAGCCCCTCCGCGAGGAAGTTCAGGATCGCGACCTCCTTGCCGACGAAGGCGGGCCCGACGAACAGGACGTTCGCGTTCATGGGGAAGCCCCCGTACATGAGGTCGTCCAGTCGCGGCGTGCCCGACTTCAGCTTGCCGCCGCGGTCCACGCGGATTCGGGTGTCGGCCTCGAGGATGTCCAAGTCGAGGGGATCCTTGACCGTCTTCAACCGCTCGCGGAGCGCCACCTCCCGGCCCTCCAGCTCCTTCTCCCTCTGGTAGAAGCGTCGTTTCGTCTCCTCCTCCCGTTCCCGGAGCGCCTTCTCCCGCAGCTCCCATACCTGCTGCTCGTCCGCGTCCACCACGCCGGGGCTGGCAGCGGCGCGCGCGCGGTCCCTCGTCGCGACCTCGAGTTCCTTCAAGGACAGGTCGCTCTCCTTCGACTGCAGGGACTTCTCCCGGCTGATGACGTCCTTCTGACGGCCCTGCAACCGCTTCGTCTCCGATGCCAGGTTCGTCTGCCACTCCTTCAGCTTCGTCTCGCGCGCCTCGAGCGCGGAGATCCGGCGGGCGAGTTCCTCCTTCGTGGTCGACACGTCCGCCTCCCGGAGCTTCGCGTCCTTGAACAGCGTGTAGTACTCCGTCTCCCGTGCCCCAGCCCGCTTCTGGGTCTCCGTGGTCTCCTTCCAGCGTCGTTCGATCTCCGCATTTTTCGCCGACCATTCCCCGGAGGCGTCCGACACCTGTTTTTCCCGCGCGTTCAGCTCCTTCTCCCGATCCGCGAGCCGCTGGCGCTCGGATTGGAGCGCGTTCGCGTAGGCGTCTCCGTCCGTCTGCCGTTGATTGAGCTCCTCTGCCGTGGACTGCAACGCGACCTCGCGGTTCGCGATCTCCCGTTCCTTCTCGAGGATCTTCGCCTCCCACCCCTGGAGGTCCTTCGCCGTTCCGTTGAGGGCCTGCCCCTGCTTCGCCCCGATCTCCTGGAGCTTGAGGTTGATCGCGCTCTCCCTCAGCTTGAGTTCCTTCTCGAGCCGGATGACCTCGTCCCGCCGGGCGTCGACCGACGATCCCTCCCTCGCGAGGCGGGTCTCCGCGTCCTTCAGCTCGGCGACCTTCGCGTCCGTGGCCCGCTGGCGGCTCCCGACCTCAATCTGGGCGCGCTTGAACTCCTTCTCCCGGTCCGAGGCCGCCGCCTCCCGCTCCGCGAGAGCCTTTCGGGCCTCGTCGACCTGGGTCCGCGTCTCCCGCATCTCTTTGTCCCGTTGGGTGTACTCCTCGACTTTCACCTCGACCTCCGCCCGCATCTTCGCGAGCTTCGACTCGAGGTCCGTGAGCGTCTTGCCTTGCCCGTCGAGCTTCGCCTGGACCGAGTTCAGTTCCTTGGTCCGCGAGTTCAGCTCGGTCTCGATCTCCAGGAGGTCCCTCTCCTTCGCCTCGAGGTGGGCCTCGCGGTCCACGTACCCCTTCTCCTTGTAGGCGAGGGCGTCGATCTTCGACTCCATCTCCTCCTTGAGATGAGAGACCTTCGTGTCGCTCGTCTTGAAGATCTCCCTCTGGCTCGTCTCCGCCCCGGAGGCGATCATGAGGAGCATCGCCCCCGAGAAGGCAATGAACATGGAGTCGAGCGCGTACAGGAGGGTCATCCGGGGGTCGTCCCAGGTGATCCCGGCGAGGGGAATCAGGGAGAGTGTGACGGGGACCGCGAGGGCCGTCGCAATGCTCGCGCCCCGCCGGATGCCGACGCCTTCCCAGGTGATGGCGAGCGAGACGACCGCGAGGGACATGCCGAGCGCGGAGCACGGATACATCAGGAGGACCAGGAGCCCCAGGTCGAACACTCGGGCATGATCCAGGACGGCGAGGATCAGGAAGACGGACGCCACCGTGAAGGCGCCGATCGAGGACAAGAAGTGCGCGGACGTGTACCCCCGACGGTAGGGGCCGAGCTTCTTCGCGACCGTAAATCCCGCGACGACGAAACTCGTCGCGAGGACCGGGAACCACAGCGCCATCTCGGGCCGGTAGAATCCGATCCCCGTCACAAACGCCGACGTGCTCATGATCGAGGCGATGTACGCGGTGAACACGAGGATGAACCCGCAAGCGAGCGACGCCCCGAGGCCGAACCGGCCGAATTCAAGCTCGAGCTTCGCCCACTTGTCGCCCTCCGATTCCCGCTTCTGCTGCGTCTCCCGCCACCGCTGCAGGTACGTCTTCTGATTGTCGACCGGCGGGGAGTCTGCCGTCGCGTCACCCGGGAGGGCGTCCGTGCTCTGCGGGGCCGGCGCAGTCGGCGAGCGAACCATCGGGGTCAATCCGGAGGAGGGAGAAGCGAAAAGTACGAACACCGGTACTTATAATTGCTCATGAGAATGACCGTACCTGAGAACGGACGTCCGGCGGCTCCAGCGCCCCCACGGAAAGCCTTTAGCCGCGCGAAGGTCTGGCCGGCGGTCGGTGGTAGCCTGATCGAGGAGGGGAAGGCGGCCCCGAACTTCACGCTCGTCGCGGACGACGGACGCCGCGTCTCCCTCCGGGACTTCCGTGGCCGGAAGGTCGTCCTGTACTTCTATCCGAGGGACGACACGCCCGGGTGCACCGTCGAGGCGTGCGCGTTCCGCGACAACCTGGAGGCGCTGGCTTCGAAGGACGCGATCGTGCTCGGCGTGAGTCGCGACGACACGGCGTCCCATGTGAGGTTCAAGAAGAAGTACGGGCTGACGTTCCCGCTCCTGAGCGACCCCGACGCGGCCGTTCACCGTGCGTACGGGGCGTGGGGCACGAAGGTCCTGTACGGCAAGGAGACGGAGGGCGTGATCCGCTCGACCGTGCTCATCGACGAGAAGGGGCGAGTCGCGAAGCACTGGCCGCGCGTGAAGGCGGAGGGCCACGCCGCCGAGGTTCTCGAGGCTATCGCTGGCCTACCGAAATCGTAACTCCAGTAGATGGAGCTGAGGGGGTCCGTGAGGCTCCCGAAAGCTTAAGCCGCGCGTCGGTCTTGGTGGCCGTTCGATGGCTCCGCCGGTCGACATCCCTCCTTGGGCAGAGCCGCCGAAGACAATCGTGTATCAGGACGAATCGCTCCGTGAGAAGCTGAACGAGAAGCTCGTGTACCAGGCGTACGTCACGGATCGGGACTGGCGGGCGCGGAAGTTCTACCCGGGAAACAAGCTGATTCTGAAGCTCAAGGACGAGGTGATCGGCGAGGGCCAGATCGTGCTCGTGGAGGCGGGGCCGATGGGGCGCCTGACCCGCCATGACGCGACGGTCAGCGGGTACAAGGAGGTCGAGGACCTCGTGAAGGCGCTGCTGAAGGAGCTTCCGACCGCCAAGAAGTGGGAAGACACCGAGATCTACCGAATCCTGTATCGATGGCTGTAGCGGCTACACTTTCGACCGGAGCCTCGGCTTCCAAGACCCGGTGCCGTCCGGGAGAGCAGTGCGATCGAAATCCTGGTACAGGTTGGGCCATTCTCGGATGCACAGCTGGGCGACCTGGTCGAACAGCATCCGAATCTCGACCTCCGCGGCCGGGTCCGTCCGCATCTCGATGACCCAGCGCAACGTTCGGTGGTTCGCGCTCCAGATGATGTTCGTCGCGAGGCCGTCGGGGAGGATGCGACGCAACGCGGACGTCATCCGTTTCTTCGCGTCCATGCTCATGGTGTCCCAGGGGATCGATTCTGCGAGCCGACGATACGCCTCTTCGGATTGCTCGGCCGCGTGAATCATCCGCTCCTTCTGCTCGTCGGTCAGTTCCTCCGGCAACCACATCTTGATCTCCTTGAGACGAACGTACCGGAGGGACTCTTGGCTGATCGCGACCCCGACGCGGTGGCGGACCAACTCATGCGTGAGAACCCGACTGACGTTCAGGAAAGCGAGCGAAACCACGCCGTGCTCAAGGATGCTCCCGTCTCCGCGTGAAAGGATGTTCTCGAGATAGTCCTTGTTCGTGCCCCGAATCTTGGTGACGTTCGGATTCAGGCCCACCTCAAACGACTCGTAACACAGACGGCCCGCCATCTCAATCAGGGTTTCGGCGCCCTGGGGCGCCTCGCGAAACCGCCTACCGCCCTCGTCGGACACCCCCAAGGTCTCTAACAATCGGGCGACGCCCTCCGGACGGACGTGGGTCTCGGCGAGGAGGATCACCACGGGATGCGTGAGCTTCATCCTGGACGACACCCGAACCGCGAAGGGAAGAAAGCCGTTGCGGTCGGAGCCTTCGAATGCCGTCGCGAATCGAAGAGACCGGAGGGTTTAAGCGGGACCGGCCTAGTTTGGCGGCGATGTTCCGCCGCGACCGCCTCGGCCAGAAGGGCGAGCCGTGCCC
>DATEUK010000060.1:0-4084 GCA_035283165.1 Thermoplasmata archaeon | reverse complement strand
AGCCGTCGTCCACGGTCAGGGCGAATACATGTGTACCCGCCGCCGCGGGGGTGAAGGAGGGCGTAACGGTGTTCGCGCCCGCGAGGGCGACCGCCGGACCGGACGTCTGGGTCCACGAGTACGTGAGCGGATCGCCGTCGGGGTCGCTCGACCCGGTCCCGTCGAGGGTGACGGTCGCCCCGCGGAACACGCCGACTTGGTCCGGTCCCGCGGCGGCGATCGGGGCGGCGTTCGTGGCGGTGACGACTACGTCGTCCGTCGCCGTGCCGCCGACGTCTCCGTCGTCCACGGTGAGCCGGAACCCGTACGTGCCGGACACCGCGGGCGTGAAAGCCGCGAGCGCGCCGTCTTGGCCGTTGATCGTCACGAAGGGTCCGGAAACCCGCGTCCAAACGTAGGTGAGCGCGTCCCCATCCGGATCCGAGGATGCGGTGCCGTCCAACGACACCGGGGCGTACTTGGCCGCCGTGGCGGGGGCGTTTGCGACCGCGACCGGCGGCGTGTTGAGGACCGTGACGACGACGGTGTCCGTCGCCACACCGCCAAGACCGTCGTCGACTTGGAGGAGGAAGGTGTACGTATCGCTTCTCGTGGCGGTGAACGTGGGCGTCGGGCTGTTCGCATCGGACAGGGTGATCCCGAGCGGTGCGGTCCACGCGTATGTCAGGGCGTCGCCATCGGGATCGCTCGATGCGGAGGCGTCCAGCGTGAGAACGATGTTTTTCGCTGCGGCGGGTTGATCGGGTCCCGCGTCCGCGACGGGGTTTCGATTGAGCACCGTGACCATGACCGATGCCTCGTCCGACCCGCCAAAGCCGTCGTCGACGGTGAGGTTGAACCCATACGACCCGAGCTCGGTCGGGACGAAAGATGCCGTGGCGGTATTCGCGCCTGTCAAACTCACCTCCGGACCGCTGACCTGCCTCCATGAAAATGTCAACGAGTCTCCGTCGGGGTCACTGCTCCCCGTGCCGTCCAGCACGACGATTTGTCCGCGATAGATCGGGGGGGTCGTGGCGATGGCGCTTGCGGTCGGTGCCCGGTTCTCGATCTGGATCGTGAGGGTGTCCGTGTCGTTCTGGCCGGCGGTGTCCGAGACGGTCAGGCTCACGGTGAACGTGCCACGAGCGGTGTAGGCGTGCGTCGAGAGGGGGTTCGTCCCCGTGGCTGTGTCGCCGAAGTCCCAGAGGTAGGCGGTGACACCCACGTCATCGGTCGACCCCGTGGCATCGAAGAGGAACGGTGTCCCGATGAAACCGATCATCGGAGTCGCCACGGCCAAGGCCGTCGGGGGATTGTCCTGAACGGTCACGCACACGCCGTCGCTGGCGTTCGCTCCATCCGGGTCGGTGACAACGAGCTCGAAGCAGTACACGCCGAGGAGGGGCGCGATGAAGTCCGCCACCGCGGACGTTGCATTGTTAATGAAGAGGGCGATCGGGCCCGCAATCTGCCACCAGAAGTAGGAGAGGGGTTCCGCGTCGGGATCGTAACTGCCTGTCCCGTTCAGGAGCACCGGGCTGCCCGGTCCGGCGATCACCTGGTCCGCACCCGCGTCGGCGACCGGGATGCGATTCACGACGGTCACGTTCGCGGTGTCCGTGTCGTTCGCCCCTGAGGGATCGGAGACGGTGAGATCGAACATGTACACGCCCGCGGCCCCGGTCCCGGTCGGGGCGGTGAAGGTGACCGCCGAGGCGTTCACGGGGACCAACGTCACGGACTGGGGTCCGCTCGACTGGACCCAGTCGTAGGCGAGCGGGTCCATATCCGGGTCCGAGCTGGCGCTCCCGTCCAGGACCATTGGATCGTTCTTGAAGGCGCTCTGGTCCGGACCGGCATCCGCCGTGGGAGGCGTGCTGGGCGGCGGCACCTGGATCGTGAACGGTCCGCTCTCGTCCCACCCGTTCAGCCCGCCCGTGTCGATGACGGTGCCGTTGACGACGACGTCCGTGGCAATGATGTTCGGCGCGATCCAGTCGCACGAACCGGGAAAGCCGGGAACGGGTCCGCAGATCGTGCCGCTTCCCCCGCTTGACGTGTAGTTGATGAAGACGACGAGGGACGTTGAGGGGTCTTGGTTGTCCGAGGCGGTCCACGTGACCGCGTGGGAGCTGCCCTGGTCCCAGACCTCGCCTCCGAGGGGTGCCGTGAGGATCAAGAGCGGCGGTGCGTTGGGTTCAGCAGGCAGATCCAGATTCGCCACGAAGGCGTCGTCCTCGCCGTTGTGCGTCGTGTCGAAGGCGCCCGAGGTCGTGGGGAAGTCCGTCGAGGTCGTGCCGCCGGTCACGTACGCGCTGCCCGAGGCGTCCACCGCGATGGAGGATCCCCCATCACTATCGCCCCCGCCGAGGAAGGTCGAGTAGAGGAGACCGCTCCCCGTCGGGTTCAGCTTCGTCACGAAGGCGTCGCCATAGTAAAAACCGTCAAAGTTACAATTCCCGTCTGTGCCACATGTGTTGTCGAAGGCGCCCGGCGTCGTGGGGAAGTCCGTCGAGGTCGTGCCGCCGGTCACGTACGCGCTGCCCGAGGCGTCCACCGCGATGGAGGATCCCCCATCACTATCGCCCCCGCCGAGGAAGGTCGAGTAGAGGAGACCGTTGCCCGTCGGGTCCAGCTTCGCGACGAAGGCGTCGTATTGGTAGCCGCCGTTGTACGATGTGTCGAAAGCGCCCGGGGTCGTGGGGAAGTCCGTCGACCTCGTGAGGCCGGTCACGTACGCGCTGCCCGACGCGTCGACCGCGAGGGAGTATCCCCACTCCTCATCGCCGCCGCCGAGGAAGGTGGAGTACGGGAGGCCGCTCCCCGTCGGGTTCAGCTTCGTCACGAAAACGTCGTAGCCAAACATGCCACCGCCGTTATACGAGGTGTCGAAAGCGCCCGGGGTC
Organism: Thermoplasmata archaeon; assembly: GCA_035283165.1. Classification (GTDB taxonomy): domain Archaea; phylum Thermoplasmatota; class Thermoplasmata; order RBG-16-68-12; family EA-27; genus EA-27. Next base: position 1,196 of record DATEUK010000060.1, on the reverse strand, counting down.
GTGGGGAAGTCCGTCGATAACGTGACGCCGTTCAGGTACGCGCTACCCAAGGAATCCACCGCGACGGAGAATCCCCAATCACTATCGCCGCCGCCGAGATAGGTGGAGTACAGGAGGCCGCTCCCCGTCGGGTTCAGCTTCGTCACGAAGGCGTCGACGCCGCTGTTGTGCGAGGTGTCGAAGGCGCCCGGGGTCGTGGGGAAGTCCGTCGACCACGTGCGGCCGGTCACGTACGCGCTGCCCGAGGCGTCGACCCCGACGGAGAATCCCTCATCGATATCGCCGCCGCCGAGGAAGGTCGAGTAGAGGAGGCCGCTCCCCGTCGGGTTCAGCTTCGTCACGAAGGCGTCGTTCCAGCCGCCGTTGTGCGAGGTGTCGAAAGCGACCGGGGTCGTGGGGAAGTCCGTCGAGACCGTGTAGCCGATCACGTACGCGCTGCCCGAGGCGTCCACCGCGATGGATACACCGTTGTCCCAATCGATGCCGCCGAGGAAGGCCGAGTACAGGAGGCCGCTCCCCGTCGGGTTCAGCTTCGTCACGAACGCGTCGGTGAAGCCGCCGTTGTACGTACTATCGAAGGCGCCCGGTGTGGTGGGGAAGCCCGTCGAGTACGTGGTGCCTGTCCCGTAGACGCTGCCCGAGGCGTCGACCGCGACAGAGGACCACCCATCACTTTCGCCACCGCCGAGGAAGGTAGAGTAGAGGAGGGGATCGATGACCAAGGGGAGGGAGGCGTCCCATCCCGCGCAGTCGAACCCGTACGAAAGGGTCGTCCGGAGGAAGAAGCGGCAGGCGACCTCCTCTCCACCCTGGTACGAACGGGGGATCGAGTCGAACAGGTCCCCTAGTGCTGTGTGCACCGCCAGGCCGACGCCGTCGGCCTCCAAGCCCTCCACGCCCTCGTAGGCCATCGCGATCTTGCCCGGGTCCGCACCCGCCCGGACCGTGATGTCGTACTTCAGCCCCTCCGCCCCGACCCGGTAGGCGACGTCCACGCCGTCGTAGAGGTACCGGTACACGACCTGCGCGTAGTGGGGGACGTCTGTCCTCCACCCCGCCGGGTCGTTCCCGAGGAAGTAGTGGCTGCGATAGGGGAGCGGGTCCACGCCCTCGGGTCGCACGGGATGGGAGCCCTCGAAGGCGATGCGGACGAGCACGCCTCGGGACGACGAGGATTCGAGCGGGGAGGAATCCGG
>DATEUK010000059.1:0-2673 GCA_035283165.1 Thermoplasmata archaeon | reverse complement strand
GTTTTGCGAGCGTTGAATTGCGAGCGCCGAAGAGAGATGCGTCGGCCAGGACTAGACCACAATCGTGGTCGAGGGCATTCGTCGGATCCTTTCGACCGTGCGGGCACTCATGACTCAAGCCGCCCGCGGGGAATCTCCGGCGGCGCGGGATGAACTACTTCTTCGAATACCCGCTCTGTCTGCTGTACGTGCGATGGTCCCACAAGTAGAGAACCCAGATGCGCGCGCCGCCGGGTTCACCGATCAGTGAGTAGTAGCCCCGCCACCGCTCGACCAGTTCGAGTTGGAATAGGTTGGGGATGTCGGCCCCGTAGTCACGGATGAGGTCGCCCGGCCAGCGATCCTTGGCAACGGGGTCCCCGGCTGTCAATGGGTTTGTCCAAGCACGTGCTTCGAACGTCGTGAGGCTCTTGAGCTTGGCCCTCGCCAGGCGTTTCTCGTCACCAGTTCCCACCCTCGCGAGGCGGCGCCACTCCTCAAACACGGGGGAGGCCTTCGCGGCGTAATCGATGCCGAGAAGCTTCGGCTTGGCCACGCGTACCGCCTATGCGCCGCGCACCCGAGCGCGCGTCGCGTCAGAGGTGCGGATCCAGAGGACGTTGCCGCCCGGGCCCTCGTCGTACACCATCTCGTGGTCGGTCATGTACTCGAGGCCCTGGTCCAAGAGCGGCTGGGCGATTCGGTTTCCCAGAACCTGCCGGATCTTGTATCGCGTCATGGGCACCGCCTCTCGCCGCAGGACATCTTCGATGGCCTTCAGCGTGGCCACGGTTGGCCCCTTCGGCGCCATGATCGAAGTGGAAGGCGTCATCGGCAAGGAGTAGGTCCAGACTACTACATTAATTCATTGCTTAATGAAGTCGTTATCGTATTGCCGAGCGAGCCGGAATTCTGAAGGACGGTCGGGGGCTCCGAAATTAATCTCAGTGCACACTCACGCACCCTCACTCCACTCTCATTCACCTGCCGGAGGGATGAATTAATGATGCGTGGACGGAAGCAATGCGAAGGCTTACGATGGTCACCTGGTATTTCCCTTCACCGAGGTCCGGTTTCGGCGCGCCGAAGAGTCCTTAGCCGTGTGCGCCTTGCGGTGTGCCGTTCGGGGTTGCCCCTGAGGAGCGGGTGAGGTCGCATGAAACGAGCGGCTTCGTTGTGCCTTCTGACGGTGCTGATCGCAGGCGCGGTTCTGGCGGGGGTTGGCTCAGCGGCTTCGGATCCGGGCTGGGGCGCTGCGGTCTCCCTGGAGTCGAACAATCTGGACGCGGTGTTCCCCCAAGTCGCGGTGGACCCCCGAGGGAACGCGATCGCTGTCTGGCGGCAGTTCGATGGCAACATCGACAACCTCACTGCAAACCGGTACGTCGCCGGCCTCGGATGGACCGGCGAGGTCCTGATCGAAGCGGAGGACGCGGGCGGGGCTACGCAGCCCCAGATTGCGCTGGACCCGCAGGGGAACGCGATCGTTGTCTGGAGGCAGTCGAACGGCACCCGGGACAGCATCATGGCGAACGGATACGTCGCGGGAGTGGCCTGGGGGGCGCCGGTCTACGTGGAAACGGACGACGCGGGGAACGCCGCGTACCCGCAGGTCGACGCCGACGCGGCGGGGAACGCGGTCGCCGTGTGGCACCAATCCGACGGCACGCGGACGAACATCTGGGCGAACCGGTACGCGGTGGGCGCGGGCTGGGGGACGGCGGAGCGCATCGAGACCGACAACGCGGGGAGCGCTTCCGACCCGCAGGTCGCGGTCGACGCGGCGGGGAACGCGGTCGCCGTGTGGCACCAATCCGACGGCACGCGGACGAACATCTGGTCGAACCGGTACGCGGTGGGCGCGGGCTGGGGTCCTGCGCAGCTCGTCGAAACGTTGGACCTCGGGGACGCGGAATACCCCGACGTCGCGATGGACGCAGCGGGGAACGCGCTCGCGGGCTGGTACCAGTTCGACGGCACGCGCTTCGACGTGTGGGCGAACCGATTCGTCGCGAGTGCCGGCTGGGGGTCGGCGGAGCGCATCGAGAACGGCGCGGACAACGCGTTCGGTCCCGCCCTTGCGATGGACCGTTCGGGGAACGGCGTGGCCGTTTTCACGCAGTTCGATGGTACCGTGTTCAACGCGTGGGCGAACCGCTATGCGGTCGGCTCCGGGTGGGGGACGCCCGTCCTCCTCGAGAACCAGCCGGGAGGCCCGATCGCGCTCGACGTGGCGATGGACGCTTTCGGAAACGCGGTCGCCGTGTGGCACCAATTTGACGGCACGCGGACGAACATCTGGTCGAACCGGTACGCGGTGGGCACGAGTTGGGGCGCCGAGACGCTCGTCGAAACCGACGTCGCGAGCGCACGCAACCCCCAGGTAGCCCTCGACGCGGACGGGAACGCCATGGCGGTGTGGAGCTCCGGCCCGGTAGGAAGCATCTGGGCGAATCGATACGCGGTCGCGGACTCGGATGGGGACGGCCTCAGCGACCTCGCAGAGCGTCACGTGTACGGTACGAACCCGAACGACGCCGACACGGACCGCGATGCCCTGCCCGATGGCGATGAAATCCGCCTCCACGGCACGAGCCCCGTCGATCCCGATTCGGACAACGATGGACTCCTGGACGCGGAGGAGGTGTTCGTCACCCGTACGGACCCCACGGACCCCGACTCGGACGGTGGCGG
>DATEUK010000058.1:0-22581 GCA_035283165.1 Thermoplasmata archaeon | reverse complement strand
CGACGTCACCCTCCGCGTCATGGCCTCGACCGTGAGGCGGTCCGCCACGAATCCGGACGCGGTGATGCCCTACCTTTCGAATGCGATGGCGCTCGAAGCAGGCCGCCCCGCAGGGTGGATGGCGCAGGAGGTCGCGACGCTGTCTTCCTTCGTGGACGCGCTGCCCGCTGCGGGACTCCCGACCCGCTCGCGCCTCTTACTTCAAGAACGGGCGTGGCAGGTCATCGGCCTCCTCGATTGAGCGAAAGGCGCTTACCGCCCAATCCGTTGCACGAGCGATGGCGGCGCGGTTCAACTTCGATCGGATCGCGGACACGTACGAGGAGACGCGACGGCTCCCGCCTCAGGTCCTCGACTGGTTGGCGGAGCAACTCGCGGAGGCGTTCGGCTCCGGACCCGTCCTTGATGCGGGCGTGGGCACCGGTCGCTACGCCGAGGCCCTTGAGGCGCGTGGATTCCAGGTGACGGGCCTGGACGTCTCCGCACGAATGCTCGGGCAGGCCAGGGCCCGCGGCCTCCGACGCCTTGTCCTGGGGGACGTGGCCGCGATTCCGTTCCGACCCGCCTCGTTCGACCACGCGATCGCGTTCGGCATCCTGCACTTCCTCCCGAACTGGGGGGAAGCGATTCGGGAGATCGCGCGGGTGATCCGGACCCTCGTCGCTTCGACGACCGGGGGCATGCGCGATACGGAGGTGGGCTCCCGTTACGTATCGGCCCTGCGGGCCCATGGCTGGGAGGCCGTGGAACAGCCCGGACTGTCGGCGGATGGTCTGGCCCAGCGCGTCTCCCCGACGCTTCGGTTCCCGAAAATCGTCCACGAAAGTGAGGAAGCGACCGACGCCTTGATCGACCGATTCGATAACCGGGTGTTCACGTGGCAGTGGGAGATCCCGGACGGCATCCACGCCGCCGCCATGGCCGGGCTCCGCGACGCCTTCGGTGGGCGTACGTTCCGGACGACCCGGATGTGGGAACTCCTCGTGTGGCGGGCGGAGGACCTCCGGAGCCTCTAGGGATTCGAGGCGGCCGGCGGCGTCGGCGGCGCTTTCGGCGGAGGAGGCTTCAACACGTCCTCGAGCTCCACGAGCGATGGGATCTCCACCGCCGCGTACAGGCACGGAGGGCTGCCGGCGCGGCGGACATGGACCGTGCGGAAGCCGAGCCCTTTCGGCACCGCCAGCCAATCCTCATGGTCCGCGGACACGACCGTGATGTCCCTCGATCGCAAGCCGAGTGCTTGTGCCCCCGCCCGGAAGGTCTTGGCGTGGGGAGGCGCGGCCTTCGCCTCCTTCGGCGTAATCACCGCCAAGGCCCCCTTGAACGGCTCCAAGACCGGCTTCAGGGCGAACGACGGGAACCCCGTGAGGACCGCGACCTTGCGGCTCTTCAGGAGTCCGGGGACGGCACGCTCCGCGTCCTCGTAAAGCGTGAACCCGTAATACTCTGCGAGCAGCGGTGCGAGGGACATGAGCTCCGTCCGCTTCGGCCGGTGCCCGAGGTGCTCCATGACCGCCTCCACGAAGGCTTCGGGGCCGGCGTAGCCCTTCCCGGGGAACTCCACTCGGAGGACGAAGTCGCACGAGGCTTGGAGCTCGGGTTCGTACACCTCGTACCCGAGGTTGCGGACCTCGCGGAGCACCGGCCCGAGACCCGCGCCCGAGGGGCGCGCGATTGTGCCCAGGAAGTCCAAGAGGAGCCCTTGCGCCACGATCAGGGGACCACGGGGCAGGGGTATTTCGACCTTGCGTCGGTCCGCCCAGCGACGAGGGACCGGCCAAGGCACGGTTCGGACGGGTGGGGGCCCTGCTCACTCGCCCCGGTCGAAGGAGAGCACGAGGCCGACGCCCCACGTCTGGAGAGCCCATCCCACGCCCACCAGGATCGCGGAGAGCCCGCCCAGCACGATGATCACGCCCAGCACCGTGAAGAACCCGAACGGATTCAGCGGGTCGACGAGCCCCGTCGGGCTCGCAACCAGGAGCCCGAGCCAGATCACGGCGATGCCGCCGATGACCGCACCGACCATCCGCAGGATGGAACCCCAGACCAAGAGGGAATTCCGCCGGCGGGGCGGCATCGGCGCCGCGAGCGGGGGCCCGTAGACGGACACGTTGGGGGCCGCCTCCATTCCCGGCGGCGGCGGCACGGACACGAGGGCGGGAACCGCCTCGGGGTACTTAGCGGTTTCTGAGCCGCGCTCGCTAGAGTCCTTCCTGGGGAAGGGCGTCTCCCGGCGCGTGGGCGAAGCGGATGAGGGCCTCCCGCTCCGCGAAATGAAGCATGCCGGGAACAAGGAGGCAGTGCAGAGGCGGCCCGAGGTCCGCGTCGAGCAGCCGCTCGGCACGGTCCGCGCGGAGGGTCGGGCGGTCGGACCCGGCTCCACCGACCACGCAGACCAGCGTGGACCCCGGGAACCTCTCGCCCCCGACCTTCAGAAGGTATCGCAACGCCTCGGGGGCGGTCAGGAACCTCTCGTCCTCCTTCAAGTCGAGCAGGACGAGCGTGTGAAGGCCTGCGGCGCGGTTGGCTGCGATCGCGTCCACCGGGCTGGTCGGTCGGAATCCCGCCTCCGGAATCGGGATCGTCGTCGTGCGACCGAACTTGTACGCCTGCAGCCCCGCAAGGCCGATGGCCGCCGTGAGGATGGAGGACCCGTGGACGATGCGGGTCGGAATCCCCGCCTCCGCCGCCCGGAGGCGCAGGTCCACGTGCGTCGTCGCGATCATCGGGTCTCCGCCCACGAGGAATCCCACACGACGGGAGGCCGCCTGCTCCAGGAGGGTACCGCCGGATTCGACATCCTCGCGGCGCAGGACCGTGATGGGCTTCCCAATCGACGTCGCGAGCGCTTCGGCGGTCGTCCCGCGGAGGGAGGACGTGTAGAACTCGGCGAACAGGACGTCGCACCCGCGAGCCTCGTCGGCCGCCCGCAAGGACATGTCTCGCTCGTCGTAGAGCCCGAGGCCGATGAAGACAAGCTCGCCCACGGCGGAAGGAACCGCGCGACGCGCAAGAACCCTTCGCTCACAAGAGGTAGGTCTGCACGAAGACGAGAAGGATGAAGGTCGCGAGCGCCGCGATGGTCATCCGGAGGCCTTGCCGGAGGGCGCTGCCTCCGAGGACGCGACCGAGGGCGAGGCCGGAGATGAAGATGAGCGCCACGGCCAACGCGATCGACGTCCCGGCCGCCACGGGGAAGCTCGGCCACCCCGCCAGGACATGGAGAAGGAAGGGGATCGAGGTGACCGCGAAGACGAAGAGCGGGGCGGCGAAGTTGACCAGGCTGATGAGCGTGCGGTAGAGACGGAGGGAGCGATGCACGTCCGTCCCCGCCATGTCCGTTAGCATCGCCCGCTCGAGCTTCGCCATCCGGATCTTCGCCTCGACCCGTTCCGCCTCGTAGACGCTCAAGCCCGTGGAGATCCCGATCGCAAGGCACGCCGCCGCCAGGGTCCCCAGGGTGACCTGCGGGGTCGGATCGGCGACGACGGCGGTCGCCGCCACGATTCCGAGGACGACGAACGTGGCGTCGAACAAGGTGTTGATGAAGTACCGTCGAAACAGCTCGCTCAGGTCATACGCGAGACGGAAGCGCTGGAGCGGCCCGGAACGCAAGGGACGCCTCTCGCCGCAATCGGGGGCCTCTATATATCCCCACTTGCGCCCGCGGGCGTCGCAAGACCTACGCCGGCGCCCTCCTTCGGCCGAAGTACTTGCTGACCGCCAGCAGATAGATGAAAATCAAGGCGGACAGCCCGATGGAGATCATTTCGCCGGTGGTCAGGGACGGCCTGCCCGCGATGTACCATCCGTAGAGCTGGAACCCCAGGCCCCCGAGGGTTGCGAGGATGGCGAGGAACCATGCCCAACGCCGCATCCGCCAGAGGCCGATCCCCGAGGTCAACAAGATGAGGGCGAGGACGAAGGCGACGCCGAGGATCCCCAGAAGCAGGCCCGTGGGGGCCTGAGGGATGACCAGATCGAGAAACGCGACACCGAAAATCGCGAGGCCTATGAGGATTACCGACGCGAGGCCCGCGAGGATGACGAGGATCGCCAGAATCGCGACGCCGAGAGGCCGATGGAAGGGGGCCGCCGAGGGGGATGCCATGGGGCGATGCAATACGGAGTCTGAGAATAAGCCTTCCGGAGGGCTGGCCCGCTCACCCGGAACCTCAAAGGACCGCATCGAGGCAGCGCAACTCGGCGCGGGAGGGAAGGCTAATACGACGCGCCCGGCTCGTCCCCGGGATGCGCTCCCTGTGCGTGGCTGTGCCAGCGAGGGAAGCGGAGGGGATTCGGCGGGCTCTCCACAAACAGGGGCTGCTGCGCACGGGAATCTCCATCGTCCGCGAAGGCGGGACCGTGTTCCTGCCAACCGCCAGCCGCGTCGACACTCCCTATCCTGTGTCCGAGCGGGAGTTCCGCGAGTCGTTCGCCCCGATCCGCTCCTACAGGGATGTCGCGAACGTGCCCGCGGAGGTGAAGCCGGACCTCCCGACGAGCTTCGACATCGTCGGGGACATCGCCATCATCCGGATCTCGGAGGACCTGAGGGAACACGAGACCGCGATCGCGGAGGCAATCCTCCGCACGAACGCGCGCGTCCGGGTCGTGGCGGCGGATGGCGGCGTCAAGGGTCCGCTGCGAATCCGAGACCTCCGGATCCTGGCGGGGCCGGACCGCACGGAGACCGTCCACCGGGAGTACGGCCTCGCCTATCGCGTCGACATCGCGAAGGCATACTTCTCGCCTCGGCTCGCCTCTGAACGCAACCGGGTCGCACAGCAGGTCCAGCCGGGGGAGGTCGTCCTGGACGTCTTCTCGGGCGTGGGCCCGCATGCGATCCTCATCGCGAGGCGCCGCGCGCCCGCCGTCGTGCACGCGTTCGACGCGAACCCGGACGCGTTCCGGTACCTCGAGGACAACGTGAGGCGGAACCGTGCGGATCGGGTGCGGCCGCGCCTGGGCGACGGCATCGGGCTCGTGGCCGCGGTCGACCGGCCCAATCGAATCATCCTGGACTATCCAAGCGACCCGGACCCGGCGTTCCGTGCCGCCCTCTTCCGCCTGCTTCCCGGCGGCACAGTCCACTACTATGCAATTCTCAACGCCGCCGAACGCGAGGAGCGGGAGCGCGACCTTGCGGACGCCGCCGGGTCCGTCGGGCGAAGTGCCGAGATTCTGGCCGTGCGAGAAGTCCACGGATGGTCGCCCGCGCAGAAGCTGTTTGCGTTCGACGTCGGGGTCACCTGAGCCGCACGCCCCGCTGGCCCTGGTAATGACCGGACCGCTCGCCGTACGTCTTCTCCGCAGGGCTCGTAAGATCCTCGAACACGACCTGTGCGAAGCGTTCTCCGATCGGCACCTCGAGGACGTCGGAGTTCGCATTGAAGGCGCCGAGCGTAAGGGAACCGCGGAACCCCGCATCGATCTTCCCGAAGGAGGCGATCACGCCCCTGCGGATCCACGTCGTCCGGAGCCAGAGGGAGGCGGTCACGGTGGGTCCGAACTCGACGACCTCCGCCGTGGAGATGGCAAATCGCGCGAGCGGAGGGACGCGCGCGATGCCGGAGGCCAAGGTCTCCGGGTCCGCGCGGGGCACAGCGACCTCCGCGATCGTGAGGTCGTATCCGTTCGGGGTGAGATGGTCCTGCCGGAACCCCTCGATTCGCAACCGGCCGGCGTCCATCGCCGCCACGATGTCGCGGTCCGAGAGCACGGGCACCGCGGAGGCATTCCAGGACCCGAGTTGAACTTTCCCTATCCAATGGTATGGACCGAAGGCTCATGGCTGCCGGGGCCGAGGTGGGTCCCGTGACGAAAGACCCGAGGACGTGCCGCCACGAGGCCCTCGAGCACCTGGGGACCGAGGACCACGTTCAGTACTACCGGTGCGAGTCGTGCAAGGACGTCTTCGTCGTCGACGCCGGGCACTTGTGGCACCTCGAGGGCGTGCCCGCGTAGACGGAAGGCTTTTGGCGGTTCCGACCTTAGCCGCCGGCGGCCATGGACTTCCAGCTGACGGAGGCGCAGAGGCTCGTCCGGGAGACTGCGCGCGGCTTCGTGGACCGGGAGATCGTCCCGCACGCACGCGAGTGGGAGCGGAACGGGGAGATCCCTTCGGCGTTGTACCGGAAGATGGCCGAGCTCGGGTTCCTGGGCGCGCCCGTTCCGGTGGAGTACGGGGGGGCCGGGATGGACTACGTGTCATTCGCGCTCCTCATGGAGGAGATCTCCCGGGGCTCCTCGTCCGTTCGCACGACGGTCAGCGTACAGACGTCCCTGAGCGAGTCGACCCTCATGCTGTTCGGGAGCGAGGAGCAGAAGCGCGCGTGGCTCGTGCCGCTCGCGAAAGGGGAGCGGTTTGGCGCATGGGCGCTCACGGAGCCGGAGGCGGGCAGCGACGCCGCGAACCTCCAGACGACCGCCAAACCCGAGGGCGGCGGATGGGTGCTCAACGGCGCGAAGCGGTTCATCTCGAACGGAGGGATGGCGGACTACGTGTTCGTCTACGCCCGCGAGCCGGGGACGAAAGGGCACGAAGGGTTGTCGTGCTTCATGGTGCCCAAGGGGACGAACGGCTTCTCGGTGACGAACGTGGAGACGACGACGAAGCTCGGGCTCCGCGCGAGCCCCACGGCGGACCTCGCGTTCGAGGACTGTCGGGTCCCGAGGGACCACCTCGTGGGGACGCGGGGGAAGGGTTGGGAGCAGGCGATGAAGACGCTGAACGGCGGGCGTCTCGGCATCGCGGCGGGCGCCGTCGGCGTCGCACGGGCGGCGCTCGAGGCCGCGACGAAGTATGCAAAGGACCGCCGGGCGTTCGGCCGACCAATCGCGTCGTTCCAGCTGGTCCGGGAGATGATCGCGGAGTCGGCGGTGGAGGTCGATGCCGCACGCCTGCTCACGCTCCGGGCGGCCCAGCTCCGGGACCAGGGCGTCGACAACACCCTCGAGGTCAGCATGGCGAAGCTGTTCGGGGCCCAGATGGCGATGCGCGTCTGCGACCGCGCGATCCAGGTCCACGGCGGCTATGGGTTCAGCGGGGACTTCGACGTCGAGCGCTACTTCCGAGACGCCCGTGTCCTCGGTCTGTACGAAGGGACGAACGAGATCCAGAAGCTGATCATCGCGGAGCGGCTGCTTGGATCGAGCCGGGAGCGGGAGTAGTCGCGCGGCCGCCGGACGTGCGAAGGAACCCCTCGAGCGTCCCCTCCCGGTCGAACCCGAGCTTCTCGTACATGGCGTACGTAGTGTGCCCCACGGTCGTGCGCAGGAAGAAGGGGTGTAGGGCACGCTCTTCCGCCCGCACCCGCATCGCGAGCACCATCGTTGCGGCAACGCCACCGCGGCGCAGCGCGGGGACCGTCTCGACCTCGTACATCTCGCCCGCCCCGCCGATGGCGTCGAACGACACGTTCCCCGCCGGTTGACCGGCGAGATACGCGACGTACACCTCGCTCCCGAGTTCCGCCTGCCGCCGCCAATTCAGGGAGAGGAGTTGGTGGGAGACCTCGTGGTCGTAGCCGTCCTCCTCGTGAAGGAGCCCCGCGATCGAATCGTGGTCGTCCCTCGTTGACTGGTCTCGGGCCGGACGAACGGAGACAGCGGGGTTCGCGGCAATCCGCGGGGGCCGGCGCGCGAACATCATATGCTCGACCCTCCTGGTGTATCCGAGGGCGACTAGCTCCGGCCCGAGCCGCGCGGCCAGTGCGGAGTCCTCGACGAAACACTGCCGGTCGGGAATCCGGAGTGGGGCGAAGATCTCTTCCATGCGATCGACGACCGTGGGCACGCCTCCCGGCGGCAACGCCTGCAACCAGAGGAAGTTCGCCATGTGGATCCGGTGGAACTCCGGGTTCACGACGAACGTCCCCCAAGACTCGGCGATGACCTCGCACGCGGCTTCGAGGGTCGCCAAGATCGTGTCGAGCGCGCGGCGACGGTCGTCCGTCATCCCATCGACTCCAGGCGACGCTCGACCTCGCGGAGCCCTTCCTCCCCGAGGGACTCCCGCGCGACGGCCATGAGGGCCGAGTCCTCCTTCGCCATGTGAAGTCCGAGGTACTGCACGAGGAAGATCCCGTGGCGGTTCACCTCGCGGAGTGCGAGGGCGTGGGCCGTCGCCGCCTGTCCCTCAAGTGCCGCCAAGGCCTCTCCCAGCTTGCCCAGCGCGCGCCGGATCTCCTCGTGGTCGTATGCAATCACGCTCACGAGGGTCCCACGTCGCCCAATCTTCGCCTCCAGGGCAGGGAGGAGCGCGTGCTCCTCGCGACGCATGTGCCGTTCGAGCTCGGCGCGCAGGAACGTGAGGGTCTCGCGAAACACCGTCAGCTCCGCGCTCCCGGCCTGTTCGCGGTTCATTGCGACGTCGAGGGCCCCTTCAAACGCCCTCAGCCGTGGGCGGAGCGCCTCGTGTTCCCGGTGAAACGTGAGAAGGGGGTCCATCTTGATCGGCCGGGGAACCGGGCCGTCCCTTTAACCCGTGCGACTCCACCCCTTCCTTCGGAGAGCTTCCCACATCGCAACGACCTCAGGGGGGCCAGGGCGAGGGTTGGGCGGTCCGGGTGACGCCTCAGGGTGCAAACCTCGCGGGGGTCCTCGGGAAAGCCACCGCATCCCGGATGTGCTCGAGCCTGCAGATCCATTGGATGAGGCGCTCCATGCCCATGCCGAAGCCTGCGTGCTGGACATTCCCGAACCGCCGGGTGTCTAGGTACCATTCGTACTGCCCCGGATCCTCGCCGGATCCGGAGATGGCATCCTTCAGGACTTCCATGTCGATCTCCCGCTCACTCCCGCCCACGATCTCACCGACCCCCGGCGCGATCACGTCGAAGTTGAGCGCCAGTCTGGGGTTCTCGGGGTCCCGTCGCTTGTAGAACGCTTGGGAAACGCGGGGATAGTGCGAGACCACCATCGGCTGGGGGGCCAGCTCTGTGAGGGCGCGCTCCTCGAGCGTCCGGAGGTCTTTCCCCCACTCGACTTCCATGCCCTTTTCCCTTAGGCGGTGGAGGGCCTCGTCGTACGTGATGTGCTCGAACGGAGTGCGCACGTTCTTCAACGACTCGACGTCGCACCCGAGGAATCGCAGGTCGTCCGCGTTCTGTTCGGCGGCACGATGGGACGCGTGCGCAATCACGCCTTCCGCATGATGCAGCACGTCGCTCAATCCCGCCCACGCCTCCTCCATCTCGCAGTGCCAGTACTCCGTGAGGTGGCGGGTCGTGCGGGACTTCTCCGCGCGGAACGAGGGGCCGATGTAGTACACCTTCTCCATCGCGAGGACCAGTGCCTCGGCGTAGAGCTGCCAAGACTGCGTCAGGTATGCCTTGCGTCCGAAGTACTCCACGCTGAACAACGTGGACCCGCCTTCGCTTCCGACGGGCGTGATCATCGGCGGGTGGACCTCCCAGAATCCGTGGCCACGGAAGTACTCGTGGACGGCGCCGAACACCGTGTGCCGCACGCGAAAGATCGCCGTCATCCGCTGGGAGCGCACCCAGAGGTGGCGCACGTCGAGCAGGAACTCCTCGCTCAGATCCTGCTGGATCGGGAACTTCTCCGCGTACGAGATCACGCGAAACTCCGACGCGCGCACCTCGTACCCGCCGGGAGCGCGCTTGTCTTGGACGACCGTGCCGCGGGCGGTCGCGGACGATTCGATGAGTGCCCTCTCCGCCGCATCGAAGTGATCCGTGGGAACGGACTCCTTTGACACCGTCACCTGCAGGATCCCGGTGGAATCGCGGAGGACCACGAAGGCCTTCCCGCCCACACTCCTCGTCCGGTAGATCCAGCCCCTCACCGTGACTTCTTGACCCGTGAAGCCACCCCGGAGTATGTCGGTGATTCGGACCACTGTCCGCGAAAGCCGCGTCGGATAGATTACCGTTTCGTGGCGGTCCGTAGGGATGTTCCCCACCTGCAGGCCTGTGCCAATCCTATACGAGCCTGTACTCGATGACAATCGACTGCATCGGCTGGCGTTCCACCAACAAGACGTTCTGGAAGCTACTGTCCGGCACGCCGTTCACGGTGAAGTCGATCCTGTGCGTTGCGTCCGTGTAATACGACATGATTTGGGAACTCGAGAACGGCCGACCCCATATCTCGAAGAAGTCTCGCAGGTAGACGTCCCGGCGGCTGGGGAGCTCCACGTGAACGAGTGGGACGTCCGTATGCGTATGAACCGGCCGATAACACGTGTCGGACACGATACCGATGTCCGACATGTTCGCCACCGTCGAATACTCCAGCCCGAGAATCCGGATGTGGAGTTCGACGTGATAGTGGACGCCACTCGGGTGCTGGACGCACATGTCCGTGAGCGGGGGCGGGGGAAGGGTGCCAACGTACATGCCGACCCCAACGACTCCCGCGACGATGGCGGCAAGGACAGGCACCAAGATGGGAAGTCGACGGCGGGCCTTGGACCGACGGGGACGGGGCGCGGACCTCTCCAGACGCGCTGCCGCCTCGGACATCCCGTGCGCCTTGCGCATGTGACCCGGGAGATTCCCTTGCTTGACGAACGCGCCGCACTCCGGGCAATGGTTCGCGTTCTTGCCCACGGCACGACCACGGTTCGCCACGGCTTAAGGATTCCCGCACTACGCACTACGGTAGGGACAAATAGCGGGCGCCATTCCTTCTCGCGTGATTCGTGCGGCGGATGTCCACGACCTCGACGCTCTCTTTGAGCTCGAAGACTTGTGTTTCGCGGAGCGGAAGTTCCGGAAAGAGCACCTTTTGTGGATCCTCAAGAACCCACGGGCGTCGACCTACGTGTACGAGAACGGCGGCCTCATCGGGGCCGTCATTCTGCTGACCGAGCCGCGCCGGATGCGCGTGATCAGCGTCGGCGTGCATCCCCGACACCGTCGCCGAGGAGTCGGGCGCGATCTGATGGCGGCGGCAGAGGACGTGGCGCGACGCCTCCGGGCGGATGAAGTTCGCCTCGAGGTGAACACGAGCAACGCGGGCGCGATCGCGTTCTACCGGGAGCTCGGATACGAGCTGCTCGAACGTCTGCCCGCGTACTACTCGTGGGGCGCCGATGCCTACTCGATGGCGAAGCCCATCGCACCTCTGATTCGAAAGTCTTAAGTGGCAACTATCTCTAACTCTGAGAGACACCATGCTCCAGATGCCGAAGAAGTTCTTCGTCACCTCCGGCAAGGCGGTCTCTCGCGTCTCGGACCTGAATGCATTCGACGAGGCGCTCCTCAACGCGGGCATCGGCGAGCAGAACCTCGTCTACGTCTCCTCCATCCTCCCGATCGGGATCAAGCAGACACGCCGTGCGAATCTCCCCATGGGGGCGATCACCCACTGCGTCCTCGCGCAACAGCGCGGCGGCGAGGGCGAGATGATCAGCGCGGGCATCGCCTGGGGGTTCCGCGACGACGGGTACGGCGGCTACGTGGCGGAGGGTCACATGCACGGGACCGGGAAGGCGCTCCGCGAGGTCCTAGAGTGGAAGATGGCGGAGATGGCGAAACTGCGTGGTGTGAAATTCAAGACCCTGGACTTCAAGATCGAGGACCTGTCCATCCCGATGGACCACTACGGCGTGTGCCTGGCGGCGCTCGTCTTCCTGTTCTGAGCATGTTCGGCGTCGTCGTCTGCCCTCGATGCGGGCGCGCGAAGGGCATCGAGCTTCCGAAGAAGACGACGTCGTGCCCGTGTGGTTTCGAGATTCGCGTCCATCGGTCCCGCGTGAAATACGAGACGGCGAACGCGCGGGAGCTGGCGACGGCCGTCGGGCGAATCCAGGCGGACCTTGGCGGCGGACAGAAAGAGGTCGAAACAACCACCCCACGGCCAAAGAGGCGATCGAAGGATGCATTCACTCGGATCGTCGCGGCGGCGAGCGGCGCGGGGGATCGCCGACAGAGGGCTCGGGCCGCGGCGGAGGGGCTCACCCGGGAGTTCGTCCTCTTCTCCCAAGAGGATTGGCGGCATGTGGCGGCGACCCTCGGGCTACCGAACGCGGACGACTTGCTTGAGGAGCTCGTCCGCGGGAATGTCGTGTACGAACCGAAGCCCCGGTACTACCGCACGGTGTAGTCACCCTCTAGGGGAGCGACGCACGCGGCGTCGCCGTTCCCGACGCAAGTCTACGGGCAGGGTGCGGGGAATCACGGAGCGGTATGCATACGAGTACAGAAACAGCGTGAAGCCCGTGGCCGCCGCGAGCGAGAACCCCGGGAGTGCGATCGGTGTACTGGGCTGGGAGTACCACACGAAGAACGGGATGAGCATCGCTGCGTGAAGCACGCGGGCGAGGAGCGCCTGCGCGAACGGGGTCACGATCTCCCCCCGCGAGCATCCGAGTCCGAGGATCGCACCCGTTGCACCGTGGAGGAAAGCGAGGGTCACGGAGAACACCGCCAGGGGGACGAACACGGAGACGGTCAGCAGACCGGGGCCGTTCGAGTAGGCCGGGCCCGCGGCGGCGATCGCCGCCATCCCGGTCGATAGGGAGACGCCGACGAACGTGGTGTCGAACCGACCGCGATACCCCTTCCGATTCAGGTATACGAGCTTGAAGGCCTCCTCGAACAGGGCAACGCCGATCAGCAGGAGGACGAGCCCGAGGAGACTACCCGCGGCACCCACCCACACCGTGATCGCGCCGCTCGCGGTCCCCAGGATCATCCCGACCGCCACCCCCAAGAACACCCGGGTCGTGTCGAAGTATGCCCTCTCCGTGTACGGGTAGTCGTACGTCCGGAGCGCGTGATACAGGACGCCGACCGCGGGCCCGAACCCGAGGATCCCCGAAGCGAGGAAGATCAAGGAGGCGGGCGCGTCCGCCATGCCCGCGCGTAGGGACGCGCCCCTCATTATGGTTCCCGGATACCCGCGGAACAAGATATTTAGGGAAGACCCCTCATGAAAAACGGTCCGATGGCGCCGCTCCCAGACCCGCCGTGCCCTCTCTGCTCCGAGCCGTTGGCGAAGGGCGCACGTCGATGCGACAACTGTGGCTCCATCGTTCCGGAGACGGACCGCGCGGATCTTGAGGAGTTCGCAGAGAGCTTGAGATCCGGGGACGAGGGCGTGAAGCGCCTCGATTCGTCCAAGCTCCTGGATGCCGAGGGGCAAATCTCCGAGGAGTTAACGACGATCCCGACCACCTACCTGTGCCCCTCGTGCGGCGCCTTCGTCAGCACGGCGGAGGCGAAGTGCTCCGGGTGCGGCGCCGCCCTGCAGGAGGAGCCGGCCGATGCCCACCGACTGTGCCCCGAGTGTGGGTCGAACGCACCGCCGGAGCTCCGGATGTGCGCCGTGTGCGGCACGTCCCTGATTCCGGAGATCGCCACGGAGTCTGGCACCGTCACGCCAATGCAGCCGCCGCCCACCGAGCCTCTTGCCCCGGCGGACCGTAGCGATCCCGCCCCGGAGGTTGAGGCGGGACCGGAGCCGCATGCCCCTGACCTTGCAGCGACGATCTCGGAGAGTGCGGGGCCCCTTGCCAGCGTCGAGACGGACGCGGCGGCGGCAGGTCTCGGGTCCGCCCCCCCGCCGGCGCCCCCCGCGCGGACCGCTCCTCCCCCGTCGCTCAATGAAGAACTCTCTCGAACCGAAACCTTTCGCGAGCTCGCGGCGGCGGGCACTCTGCTGGCCCTCCCCGTCGCGGCGGTCGCGACGTACGCGAACGTCGCGGGGCACGAATCCGGCCGGTTCTTCGTGTTTGGAGTGATGTTCGGGTTCGCAACGGGGCTCGCCTTCCTGGACCTTCGGCCCCTCGCACGACATCGGCTACCGATCCTTGGGTTCCTCGTAGGCACCGGGATCCTCGCGACCATGCCCCTCCTGAACTACGCAGGGGTCGGCTCGGCGGTTGTGGAGACCATCTTGCTGTCCATCGGCCTGATTGCGCTGGGCGGCTCTGCGTGGCGCTTCGGAGAACCGGCAATCGTGTCCCTGCCTTGGGTCTCTGGCCTCTTGCTCCTGTCCATCCTTTCGGCCGAGCCGCTCGCCCTCGCGCCTCCCGGCGAGACCGTGGGGGTCCAGTGGGCGGTCGCGGGGGGGCTCGCCCTCGGACCCGCAGGCCTCGTGACCGTGCGGCGGCTTCTGCGCAAGCTCGCGACCGGGCAGCTCCTCAGGGCGGACGAGGAGTACGCTCGCCGGGACTTCGGCGGGGCGATCGCCGCGTACGACACGGCCATTAGACTCGCGCGCCGCGCGGGGCGCGAGATCCCCGCGGGCTGGTACGGAAAAGGAGCTGCGCTGGTCGCCGCGGGCAAGCCCGAGAAGGCCATCGTCGCGTTCGACCACGCTTTGGCGCTGAGCCCCGAGAACGAGATCGCCTGGATCAACAAGGGGACGGCGCTCTCCCGCCTCGGGCGGCTGAACGACGCGCTGAAGTGCTACAATTCCGCGATTAAGGTCAATCCCGCCTACGAGGTCGCGTGGAACAACAAGGGGAACGCCCTCGCCCGGTTGGGGAAGCACGAGATCGCGCTCGCCTGCTACAGCCGCGCCCTCGAGATCGACGAGTCCTATCGCACGGCTTGGGTGAACAAGGGGTTCGTGCTTGCAAAGCTCGGGCGGTTCGAGGAGGCTGCGGCGTGCGCGGACACCGCGCTCCGGCTGACGGCCGGCGCGGCGGCGAGCGGATGACCCCGGCCTCGATTCGAACTCTGCACCAGACTATATATGAGGCCCAGTCCCTAACTTCGAGCCCCGGACGGGTTTCCGTCCCGGATTCGAGACGGACTACGATGCGAACCTCCGCGCTCGCACGTGCGGCCATGGTCCCCCTGGCGCTCCTCGCGCTGGCGGCGCTCCTCGCGAGCCCGACGGCTGCGTATCCCGAACGGACGGGCTGGGACCGCGAGTTTCCAGCACCTGCGTACGGTGACGTCGTCCTCGCGGACTTCGCGGGAGGCGACGGGAGGACCGACCTCGCCGCCGTGGACCTCGCGAACGGATCCTTGTGGATATACGAGGGCCACGAGCTCGGGCTGCCGCAGGAGCCTGGGACTCTCGTCCCGACCGGCTCGATCGTGGACCTCGCCGTTGGAGACATCGACGGGGACGGCCGCTCGGACCTCCTCGGGGTGGACGACCGTGGGGTCTCGAGGCTGGACGGCGCGGAGTGGTCCCCGGTCCTGGACGTAAACGCATCGGGAGCCCACCGCGTTGCCGTGGGGGACTTCTCCGGGGACGGCAGGGCGGACCTGGCAGTGCTCCAGACGAAGGGCGTCGCCGTGTGGTACCAGAACGCCTCGGGGCAGTTCGGGGGGGCGCCCGCGCACGTCCTGTCGGACAATGTGGCCTTCGACGACCTCGTCGCCGGGGATCTCGACGGGGACGGGCGGGACGACCTTGCAATCGCAAAGGCCTACGAGGTCCGGGTGTACCGTCAGGGTCCGCAGGACCTGGAACTCGTCCCCGAACAGTTGGGGACCGGCGCCCCGGGGGAGGCGGGGCTCGGCGTGGTGCAGACGGCCGGGGACATCCCGGTCCTCACCGTCATGAACGCCGAGGCGGTCACGGACGGCACGGTCGGGTTTTGGCGGTGGGATGGAGAGCGCTTCCGGCACGACGCGTCGATCCGCGGTCCCTTTGCCCCGCGGTTCGCGGTCGGCGACGTGAACGACGACCGGCGCGCCGACGTGGTAATCGAACGCCGAGACGGCTCCCTCGCCGTCTATTTGCAGCGCGCGGCCGCCGCGTTCAGCTTGGTCGGACCGGACTGGGTCCTTCAGGGTCAGGACGCCTCGGACCCCCGGGTCGCGATCGGCGACGTGAACGGCGACACGTACGCGGACATCCTCCTGCGCGGCCGGGTGGCGTTCTACGTCTACCTCCAGGAGGATACGCTGCCGCGACTGGTCCGCACGATTCCCCCGCTCGTCGTGAACCGCAACGCCCTCGCCCGCGATGCCGTCGACCTGCGCCAGTTCTTCTGGGACGACCACAACCGGCTCACCTTCTCCGTCGTCCTCCAGTCAGACCCGGAGCATGTCTCCGCGAGCCTGGACGGGAGTCTGTTGGGCTTAGAGGCCGCGGACTGGGTCGGCGACGCCGAGTTCCGCGTGAGCGCCTGGGACGAGAATCCCAACCATGCTCCGATCGAGAGCAACCGGTTTCTCGTCACCGTGAAC
The DNA here is from genome assembly GCA_035283165.1 of Thermoplasmata archaeon. Taxonomy (GTDB): domain Archaea; phylum Thermoplasmatota; class Thermoplasmata; order RBG-16-68-12; family EA-27; genus EA-27. Next base: position 6,451 of record DATEUK010000058.1, on the reverse strand, counting down.
GACATCCCGGCATTCACGAGCGACCCGGTCCGGCGCGCCGTGGTGGGGAGATTGTACCGATACGAGGTCACGGTGACGGACGCGTATCCCGCCACGGACCGCCCCGCATTTGGCCTCTCGCAGGCCCCCCAGGGCATGGCGATCGACCCGGTGACGGGACTCGTGACATGGACGCCGGGAGCGACGCAGGTCGGCGTGAAGGCGGTCGCGGTGGAGGTCCGGGACGGAAGTGGCGGCCTCACGGTCCAGGAGTTCGAGATCGTCGTGGTCCCCGCCCCGATTGGTCCCCCGACCGCGCTCTTGGCGGTGGGCATCGCCGCCACTTCGGCGGCCCTCGTCGCGGCGGCCGCGCTGATCAACGAGAACGCGAAGTACCTGTTCCTACTCTTCTTCGTCCCGCTCTATTCGAAAATCAAGCGCGAGCGCGTGCTCGACCACTTCGTCCGCGGCCAGATCTTCGGGTACATCCAGGCAAATCCCGGCGAGCACTACAACGCGATCAAGGATGCGCTCGGCCTCACGAACGGTTCCCTCGCGCACCATCTCCGCACGTTGGAACGGGAGCAGTTCATCAGGTCGAAACGGTTCGGGCTCTACCGCCGATTCTATCCGTTCAACTTCCGCCTCCCGGCGGACGACGCGTTCCAGCCCAACGACGTCCAAGTCATGATCCTCCGGGTGATCCGGGGCTCTCCGGGGATCACGCAGAAGGACATCGCGGACCGCCTCGGCCTGACGCCGCCGACGGTCAACTACCATGTCTCCGTGCTCAGCGATCGGAACCTGATCCGCGTCGAGAGGCGGGGGCGGAGCACGCACTGCACGGTCGTGGAGGGCACCCAGACGTGACCCGCATCGACAAGTACACCCTCGACCGCCTGCGGGATCGAGGCATTCGGATCAGCTTCAACTGCCCGTATTGCCAGGGCGCCCGCCTGGAACTCAAGAATCCGGAGGACCTGGATCCGATGCAGGGCGTGACGTGCTTCAAGTGCAAGGCCTTGGTCCTGCTCGACAGCCTTTCCTTGACCGTGATCCGGGAAGGCGCTCGGGCGGCACAAGGCTGATACCGGCCGGGCGGGTGCTCCACACGTGGACGTCGACGCCCTTCTCCGTAACCTGATGCGGGTCCTGACGCTCCTCGCGCTCGTCGCGTTCCTCGGATGGATCGTCGTGCTGAACCCGATCCTACTCCTGGCCGCCGTCCTCACCGCCATCGCCGCGTATGCGGCCCTCCGTGGCGAGCAGATGCGCCGATCGACGGAGTCGAACGTCGGGGTCGGCCGAGACGGGGACGACCGGGTGATGGAGGGGTCGAGAGAGGCCGTCAGCCCGGGCGTGTCTGCCGCCGGGATCCATCTCACCTTCGAATCCCGGTCGCGGTGGCGCCGGCGGTAGTCTACTTCGCAGCGCCCCTCCCGTACATCTTCTCATACCACTCCATGACCTCGGAGTCCGGGATCTGGGACGACTCCTCCGTCACGCGCACCTCGTTCTCCTCCGCGAAACCCTTCACCACGGCGGACGCGCGCACGTCCCCCATCAACTCGGTCACCACGAGCTGGTGCCGGCGACGCCGCGCCTTGAACGCCGCCACCGGCTCGGGTCCCTGGAACACGAGGTATGCATACCCGGTGCCCCACCGGTCCACCATGGGTCGGCGGAGGTATACGCTGAGGTTGTCCATCGGCGTGAGGACGAAGTTCCCCTCGAAGGCGATCGTGCCAAGCCGCCCCAGGTCCTCCTTGAGCATCCAGTGCAGGGTCCGGTCTCCCGCGACGAAGAAGCCCTTCGCGAGGAGACCCTCCCTCTCGAACTCCCGCAGGAGCGCGCGCACCTCCGCCATCGAGTACTCGGACCGTGTGTACTGCGCCAGATTCTCCGCGCTGAAGATGCCGAATCCGCGGAAAAACGAAAGGAGCACCTCGCGCCGCGCACGCGTCACGTCAATCCGCGCCGAGGGGACCGCAAGGAACCGGCCGGCGGCGTCGCGCGTCACGTAGTTCGCAGCGAGGAGCTTCTTGAGCACAGCGTTCGTGGCGGCGTACCCCGCGTCCGACTCCGTGAAGACCCGCATCCGGGTGGCGGGCTCCTCCCGTCGCACCATTGCGAGTACCGTTTTCATCAATCCTTGGAGCGGTACGTCCTTTGCCCTCTGAAAGAGCCCGAGCTGACGCATCGTGCAGTACGTCACATACTCCGGAATCACGGTCGCCCGGAAGACCGCCCCTTGGCGGTGGAGCCGCTCGAGCGTGGTGAACGCGCGGACGCGCAGGCGCGCCGCGTAGTCGGAACGCAGGCCCCCGAGAGCGTCGACCGCCCCCATGGTGTCTGGGAACCGGTTCCCGGGATGGATGCCCTGTCGCCAAAGCACGTACGACATGACCTCTGCGGGTGCGAAAGAAATCGGGATGAAGGCCCCTTTCGCGAGGAAATCCCCGATGCGATGATACCCCGTTGCCCGGAAGAATCCTACTTCGTCGTCTGTGAGCTCCGGCACGGGCTTCCGAAGGGCTTGCGTGACCCGCACGATCTCGAATCCGCGCTGGTGGTAGTAGGCCATCATTCGGTCGACCGCCGCCAACGCGTCCGGGAGGCCTCCGGGATCAACAAGGTCGATCTCGCGGAGTTCGACCGCGCCGGACATCTCCCACTTCTCGACGACGCCGGCCAACTCCCCGTCGCGGATCACCGGGTAAAACCAACCCTCCCCCCATTTGGCGGCAATCTGAGCCCACAGCCCCTGCGTGAACGGGTCCAACAGGGAGAGGATGCGCGTGCGGTCGGGCACACCGCCGACCTTGGCCGCCTCGAGCGCCGGCATTTCTTCCTTGAGGACGATCATCTCCTCCTCGCCGCGGAGGCCGGTAACCAACACCCGCTCCAAGAGCCCCTTCCCTTCGATGCGGTCCACGAGCCGCTCGAGATCGTCCCACCGGAAGCGCGTGTGCTCCTTGATTCCGCTGAACGGCACAGGACCGTACGCCTTCAGGAATTGGAGAACGAGACGTTCCTCCGCATCCGATTCCGCGATCGTGGGCGCCACGTCGAACGCAACGTACAGGTTCCGAGATGCCCACGCGTCATCGCCGTGGAACCTCCGGATGATGTACACCTCCCAGTCCAGCGTCTCGAGGGCCTCCTTCACCCGCTCGGTGTCTTCCTTGAGCCGATTCGCGACCCCGTACAGGTCGAGGCCCTGCGGGTTCGCACGGATGACGTCCAGGACCTTCGTTTCGAATTCGCCGAGCGCCTCCCTCGGGTACGCGGAAAGGAAGAGCTGGACGTCCCTCTCCCGGACGTAGCGCACCCGGCCTGCGAGGAACCGGCCCTCGAGGATCTCCCCTTTCCTGCGCCGGTCGAGCCAATCCTCCCACCGGAATCCGGGAATCCGCGCGGCGATGTCGTACACCATCCCGGCCTCAAGGAACGTGTCGAAGTAGTCGTCGACGTCCCGGAAGTCGCGCAGCTGCTTCCCGATCAGATACGCCTTGATATTCGCCTCTTCAAACATGCGACGTGTCTCGTCCTTCTTCTGCAGCTTCGTGAGGTCCTTCGTGAGCAGGTACTGGAACTCCTCGCCGAGGACGAAGTGACCGGACGCGACCACCTCCTCGTTCTCCAGGTCCTTGAGCGCCTCGGCCACGATCTCCAGCTCCAGGTCGAGCGCGTAGGCGAGGTCTTGCGCCGTAACCGGTCCGGCGATGTCGAGATGGCGCACGGCAGCACGGTCGAGGGCCTTCTGGAAATCCTCCCGCGTCACGGAGCGCGTCAGGTATGCCGTCTCCTCCACTCCCCTGCGGTGCACCACGTACGAGCGTTCGAGCTTTCGGACGACCTCGTTCAGCGCGTCCTTCCCCAACTTCGACCTCCGGAGGAGATCCTTGTGCGGGATCGGTCCCGCCTCGATGAGCTTCAGGACCTTCTCCTCCCGCGGCTTCAGGCGTGACTTCTGCGCGTACAGGGCGGCATACAGGGGGACGTCCTCGGTGAGAGCCCAGAGGATTCCTTTGGGGGTCCACACGCTCTGCGCCTTCCCCGCGTCGATGATCTCCCCCGCCCACTTCCGGAGTTCCGGGAACGGGACGGACGCGTGGTCGAATGGATTCGGGCCCTTCTGCTGGAGGATACTTGCGGCTCCGTGACGTTCTAGGAAGTCGAGCACATCCTCCTTTCGACTCACGCGGGGAACCTTCCGTCGGAAGTGCTCGCGGACCTCGTCTTCTGAGAATTGCGCCCCGGCAATCTGGTCGGCCGGAAGGACCTTTTTCAGGATTTCGCGATGCAACTCACGGAGCAGCGCGGTCCGATCCTCCATGAGGACGATGTCGCTCATGCCGGCGAGGACCACGTTGTGCGCAAACGGGCTCGGGAGCGGCGCGAAGTCGCTGTACTTCACCGCCAACTCGCCCTCCTCGATCGATCGCACGACCTCCCGCGCGTGCCGGAGGTCCATGACCATGTTGAGGATCTCGTTGTACGTCTCCTTGATCACCGGGAAGTCCTCGATCTCGTGCAGCCAGTCCAGCACCCGCTGCGACCGCATCTGCTGGCGCCCGATGCTCACCTCCCGCCCCTTGTAGTTGCGAAGGATCATGAACGAGCGCGTCGCGCAGTGTCGGAACCGCTGCTTGAACAGCTCCGTGTTCCGAACCGCCTTCTTGAGGACCGTCTCGAGGTCCTTGCTGGACACGAGCCCGCCGACGTCCTTGATCTCGACGCGCTTCGGGACGGTGAGCATGAAGTTGTCGTCCGTAACGGAGACTCGCACGTTCGTCTTCGTACGCTGCGATAGCCGGTACGCGTACGCGCGGCTCAACGCGTCGTTCGTCCGCCTCCCGAAAGGGAAGTGGAAGATGAGGTTCCGGTTCCCCTTCACGTCCACGTATCCCTCCACCAACACCTGCCGGTCCGTGGGCAATTCCGGAATCATGGACCGCTGTTCCTGGAGGAACGAGACGAGGGACCGAGCGCTGCCCGCGTCGACGCGATAGGCATCCATGAGCCACCCGATCGCTGCGTCCTCCCCGTCCCCGTCGATCTTCTCGGCGAGCTCCCTCCGGAACTGCCCGACCAGGAGGGACAGGTCGAAGGACCGCGGGAGCATCTCCCCCGTCCATGAGGGAACCGTCGGGCGTCGCCCGGCGGCGTCCTTCACGTAGATCGTCATGCCGCGGGCCCGGACGAACTGGTACGTGCGCCCGCCCAGGACGAAGACGTCGTTCGGCTTCAGGTACTCCACGAACCCTTCGCTCAACTCCCCCAGGGGCGTCCCGCGCTCGCTGAACACGTGGTACGAGCCCTCCTCGGGGATCGTCCCCACGTTCGTGAAGTAGATCATCCGCGCGTCGCGCTTCTTCCCGAGCCGCCCTTCCTCGGGGTCATACCAGATTTTCGCGTATACGCGCACATCCGGGTTCCGGCTAGCGAGGTAGTCGAGCACGGACGTGAAGTCCTTCCAAGGCAGATCGTGGTACGCGTACGACCGCCGCACCAGATCGTAAGCCTCCCGCGCCTCCCACCGCTTCTCCAAGGACATGCCGACGACGACCTGGGCGAGAACATCGAGGCAGTCGCGTGGGATGTCTACGCGGTCGATCCGATTATCGTAGGCAGCCTTCACGAGGGCCGTGCATTCGACGAGGTCCCACGGCTCGAACACGACCATCCGGCCCCGACTCGTCTCCCCGTACGCGTGGCCCGCGCGACCGATCCGCTGCAGGCCCTTCGCGACGCTCTTCGGGCTCCCAATCTGGACGACGAGGTCGATGTAGCCGATGTCGATGCCGAGTTCCAAGCTCGTGCTGGAGACTGCCGCCTTCAGGAGGCCCCTCTTGAGCTTGTCCTCCACCTCCAGTCGGGTGACCTTCGAGAGCGAGCCGTGATGCGCCTCCAAGTCCTCGACGCCGCGTTCCTTCAGCTTGAACGAGACGTGCTCCGTCCCCGAACGCGTGTTCGTAAAGATCAGCGTCGTCCGGTGTCCCTCGATCAAGTCGCTGAGGAGTGCATACATGCGGGCGTTCGCCGACTCCATGTCGACCTCGGTGAGGTCCCGCACCGGGCACACCACGGAGAGATCGAGGGACTTCCGGGATTCGACCTCCACGACGTGCATCTCCCGGAGCTTCCCGCCGCGATACCCGGCGAGGAACTTCGCGACCTCCTCGATCGGTGCGATCGTCGCGCTCAGGCCGATCCGCGTGAGGTCCTCCCCCACGTGCTCCTGAAGTCGCTCCAGGGTCACGCTGAGAAGGACCCCCCGCTTGCTGCTGCACACTTCGTGGATCTCGTCGACGATTACCCAGCGCACCCCGTCGAACTTCTCTCGGAACTTCGGGGCACTGAGGACGATTGCGAGGCTCTCCGGGGTCGTGATGAAGATGTGGGGGGGCCGCCGCGCCTGGCGCTGCCGTTCGCTCGTGCTCGTATCGCCCGAACGCACGCCGACGCG
>DATEUK010000057.1:0-8771 GCA_035283165.1 Thermoplasmata archaeon | reverse complement strand
ATCAGGTCGAGGATGGGGTGGACCACGAGGAAGGATCGACGGAGGGACGCCTCGACGCCATTGCCCTCCGTGGCGGTCACGAGCAACGTGTACGCACCGGCGATCGGCGGGTTCACATAGTCGATCCGGTACCGCTGCCATGCGCCCCCCGGGTCCGATGCGATGACCGCGAACGGGGTCCCCGCGAGCTCCAGATTCCCGTCCGGGTCCGTGATGTTCACCCGGACGCCCGCGATCTCGGAGTTCCCGAACGGGTCGGAGACGTTCGCCTCGATCCGGACCGTGTCCTGGGGCGAGAACGTCGACGCGGGTCCACGGAGGTCCCTCACCTCGAGGCGGTCGATCGAGACGTAGGTCGTCGTCGTCACGAGGATCCGGGAGGGGAGGTCCGTGCGGTCGTACCCGACCCACAGATCGTCCCCCGACACCTTCCGGATCCGCAGTTCCGTCGTGTTCCCCGCAGCGAAGAGGTGGTCCGTGCTCCCGAGGTCCACCGCCACGAGCTGGTAGGTGAAGTTGTTCCCGTCCACGATCACGGTGGGCTCGGCCGACACGACGAGGGTCTCCGCCAAGTTCCTGCGGTCGTAGACCGAGAGGTTCAGGGTCGCGGACGAGCCGGCCGGGTTCTCCCCGTTGAGGAAGAGGGCCACGGTCACAGACCCCCGGGTCCGGAACGGGCGGAACAAGGGCGGGTTCAGCGTCCAGTCCGCAGAGACGGCCGTCAGGGTCGTCCCGGGCCGGCCATCGCCGTCGAAGTCCGGGACCGGCCCCGTGGGAGGATTCGTCGGGGAGGCGGCTTGCAGGTAGTCCGCCCGCCCCGCGGTGCCGTCGTGCGCCAGGTTCAGCCACTTCGGTTCCAGCGCGGCGGTCACGGTCGCGATCGCGGTCTGCGGCGGTTGCGGGGTCCCCGACGAAAGGGTGTACACGAGGCGCGCGGTCGTCGTGTGGAGGCTCCCACCGGGGGCGGCGGAGTCCAGGACCGCGTTGACCACGAACGAGTGCTGGCCGTTCCCGAGATTCGTGAACCGCCACGAGCCTGGGCCCAGGAGGGTCCCGCCCAGGTCGGACGCCGTGTCGGAAGTGATCTGGATGCTCGGGGGGAGCGTGAGGTTCACCCACGCGAACGGAGTCGCGCGGTACCCCGAGTTGTTCATGGAGACGGTGTAGCTGAAACTCCCGCCGGCGGGAACGGAGGGCCGGTCGACGGAGAAGCCGAGGGCGACATTCGCTTCGAACGCGAGGCCGTAGACGACATACCCCAGGTCCGCCGACAGGGGGGCGGACCAAGAGCCGCTTCCCTGGCTCTTCGCCACGCCGGGGACGATGTCCCCGTTCGACCGGTACCATCGGTACGTCCGACTGGACGGCTGCTCGTCCGCGAGGATCCAATACGTGCGGCCGGCGAGGAGGAGGGGTCGAGGGGTCATCGGGAAGTCCAGCCACGCGCGCGCGCCCCCCGTCCGCTCCGACCAGGCGAGCACCACGGTCCCCGGCTCTCCCGAGGTGTCCGGGCGGATCGTGACGTTCAGGGGCCGGTCATCGATGTTCCGCACCTCGAGCGTCACGTTGTACAGGATGAAGGACTCCGCGACCTGGAACGACTGGGCGAGACGTTGCGTGGAGGTCACGGAGTAGTAATTGATACCGGCGGTCTGCTCGTTCGCGTTGAAGACCTTCTCGCCAAACCCCGCGCTCAGTCCGGTGAGGAGCAAGCCTACCGTGAGGGCGACCAGAAGGGTCGCTGACCGTCCGCTGAGGGACACCAACGCCAATTACGGGAGAAGGGGGCTAATGCCTTGCCTCTTAATTATCGAACCAGATACTCTTCCGCTGCGAGGCGCCGCCAAACTACTTGAGGGGTGCTCCCGTACGGGGCATTTCCGTGCAGGACCTGGGCCTGGACCCCCGCATCGTCGCCGCCGCCAGCGACGTCGGGATCGCGGATTTCACGGAGCCGCAGCTCCGCGCGATCCCTCGCATCCTTGCGGGGGAACACGTGCTCCTCGTCGCCCCGACGGGGATCGGCAAGACGGAGGCCGCGGCGCTCCCGATCTTCCACCGCCTCGTGCGGGAAAACCCGCCGCGAATCGCGGCCCTGTACATCACACCGCTGCGCGCCCTGAACCGAGACATGCTGCGCCGGATGACGTTCTTCGCGGAGCGCCTCGGGCTCGACATCGCGGTGCGCCACGGGGACACCCCGCCGCGGGAGCGGGCCCGCCTCACGCGGAAGCCGCCCCAGCTGTTGATCACGACTCCGGAGACCTTCCAGGTGCTGTTCACGGGGGACCGACTCCGCGGGCAGCTCGCGCACGTGCGGTGGGTCGTCGTGGACGAGATCCACGAACTCGCGAACGACGACCGCGGATCCCAGCTGGCCGTCGGCCTCGAGCGGCTGGCGGCGCTCACGGGCCGCGAGTTCCAGCGCATCGGGTTGAGCGCGACGGTCGGCTCCCCCGAGGAGGTGGCCGCCTTCCTCGGTGGCGTCGGGCGCACGGTCCAGACGATCCGGGTGCGCGTGCCGAAGGGCATGCGGGTCGCGGTCGAGTGGCCGGAGCACGTCCCCGCGGACGAGCGGATGATGGAGCGGCTCCATGTCCCCCGGGAGCAGGCTGCCCTGATGCGGCGGTGCCGGCAGCTCATCGAGGGGCACCGGTCGACCCTCCTCTTCACGAACACGCGGGACACTGCGGAGTTCCTCGCGTCCCGCCTCCACCTCTGGTCGGACACCCCGACGATCGGCGTGCACCACGGCTCCCTGTCGAAGGATGTCCGGATCCAGATGGAGGACGACTTCAAGGGCGAGCGGCTGAAAGGCCTCATCTGCACGTCGTCCCTTGAGCTGGGGATCGACGTCGGCACCGCGGACTTCGTCCTTCAGTATGGCAGCCCTCGCGAGGTCACGCGGCTCGTCCAGCGGATCGGCCGCTCAGGCCACGGCGTCGGCGAGGTGAGCGACGGTGCGGTCGTCTCGACGAACGAGGACGACTTCGCGGAGGCGGCCGTGATCGCGCGGCGCGCGCTCGCGGAGGAGCTCGAGCCGCTGGCGGTGCGGGAGGACAACTACTCCGTCCTCGCGAACCAGGTGGCGGCGATGGCGATGTCCGCGCAGAGCGTCGGCCTCGCGGAGGCGTACGACCTCGTGCGCCGATCCCATCCGTTCCGGAACCTGAAGCGGGCGGACTTCGACGCGCTCCTGAATCAGCTCGCGGACCTGCGCATCGTGTGGGCCCGGGACGATCGATTCGGGCGCTCCCGCGGCACGATGACGTACTTCTTCGAGAACATCTCGATGATCCCGGATGTGAAGACGTACCGCGTCGTGGACATCTCCTCGCGGCGCGTGATCGGGACCCTCGACGAGTGGTTCGTCGCGGAGAGCGCGAAGTTGGGCGCCACGTTCGTGATGCGCGGGTCCGCGTGGCGGTTCGTCGAGTTCCGGGACGATGGCCAGATCCTCGTGGAGCCCGTCCGGGACCTCGGGGAGGTCCCGTCGTGGATCGGCGAGGAGATCCCGGTCCCCTTCGCGGTCGCGCAGGAGGTCGGGAGGCTTCGGCGGACGCTCGACTTCTCGGGGTACCCCGCAGACGCGTCGGGCGCGGGACGCGTCCGGGACTACGTGCGCGGCCAGGGCGATCATCCCCTCCCCACGGACGAGACGATCACGATCGAGACCGCGAAGAACGTGATCGTCATGAACGCCTGCTTCGGGACCCGGGTCAACGAGACCCTGGGGCAGCTCGTGTCCTCCCTGCTCAGCGCGCGGCTCGGCGAGTCCGTCGGCATGAACACGGACCCGTACCGCGTCGTCCTCCAGGTCCCGCGCTCCGTGGACGTGAAACACGTCGTGGAGTTCCTCCGCCCCGAGGACCCGGAGGCGCTCGGACCCCTGCTCCGCGTCGTCCTGAAGAACTCGAGCTTCCTCCGCTGGGCGTTCATCCACGTCGCGAAGAAGTTCGGCGCGATCCGCCGGGACGTGGACTGGGAGTCCGTGAACCTCGGCCGGCTCTTGAAGACCTTCGAGGGCACGCCCTTGTTCGAGGAGGTCCTGGGGAAGGTGTTCTGGGAGCGGATGGACGTCCGGAACACCGCCAAGGTCCTGCGCGCGATCAAGGACGGGGGGATCCGGGTCCACGTCGGGCGGCTCTCCCCGATCGGCAAGGTCGGGCTCGACCGCAGGCGCCACCTCGTCGTCCCCGCGCGGGCGGACAAGGCCACGCTGCAGGCGCTCAAGAACCGGCTGGACCGGGAAGCGATCCTCCTCCTGTGCATGAGCTGCCGGTCCGCGTCCCGAGCGATCGTGGGGGACCTGGGAGCGAGGGCGTCGTGCTCCCGCTGCTCCGCCCGCATGGTTGCGGTGCTTCGCCCCTACGAGCGGGACCGAGCGGCGCTCCTTGGAAAGGAGAGGCCGACGAAGATGGAGCGGGTCGAGACGAAGCGGCTGTACACGAACGCGAGCCTTGTGAGCGCGCACGGAAAGAAGGCGGTGTACGCGCTCGTGGCCCGTGGCGTCGGCCCCGACACCGCGGCCCGCATCCTGCGGAACCTCCACGAGGACGAGGACGCGTTTCTGCGCGACGTCTTGGCGGCGGAGGTCAACTACGCGAGGACCCGGCGCTTCTGGGACTGAGGCGCGAGGCGGCGGCGCGCAACGCCGCGAGATTCCTGGAGAAATGGCCGCGGACCGCGCGCACGAGGTCTTCCGCCGGACGCAGCCGGTACAGGTACGCGAGGCGCCTCTGTGCGGTGACGATGACCTTTCGCTCCAGAACCCCCCTCCGGAGGAGGAGTGCCAGATTGCCGCGCACGCTCCGCTCGCTCATCCGGACCCGCGTCACGATCTCCCGCACGGACAACCGCCTGCGGGATCGGGCGAGGAGCTCGACAATCCGCGCGGAGGTGCGGGGGAGGCTCAGGGCCTCCGCAAGGCCCATCGTGAACCGGCGGATCGGGGGTCCCATCGCGGCGGATATCGAGCTCCCGGCACTTAAGGCTCTCGGTCCCTCCGCGGTATGCAACTCCAGTTGCAGCACGCGAGACAAAAGGATAATGAGGCCTCCCTCCTATGGCCGCGGGAACGGCTGACGCCGGGGGAAGGAGTCCGCGTGGTCCACTACGACCCCCAGGGTGCGAAAATCGTGCTGACGGCGCCCCGGGGAGAGATGAGCGCCTACAGCGGCGATCCGTTCGCCGCGTTCATCGCCGTCTTCCCGGAGAAGGTGATCCCTCGCCCCCTCCTCCGCCCGGAGTGGTTCGCGCCGCGCGACAACGAGGACGGCACCGCGACGTTCATGCCGTACGGCATCCGCAAGATCGAGGCCCTCCTCCTCAACGCGGGGATCCCGCGGGAAGACATCGCGTGCTGCCACCCCGACAACTTGGAGCGTTTCGTGGGCCCGAAGACGCGGATCGTGGGGATCACGAGCATGGACCCGATGGGCCTCGCGTACGTGTCCGTCACGTACAGCTCCATGATCGCGGTACCCGGGGAGACGGCGGACGCCCGGGAGTTTCGACGCGTGATGGAGAACCCGGTGTTCCAGAAGTATGACCCGACGATCATCGTGGGCGGCGCGGGCGCGTGGCAGATCCGCCACGCCGGCATGGTCGAGAAGTGGGGGATCGATGTCCTCATGCACGGCGAGGGCGAGCTCACGGTCGTCGACCTCTTCCGGCGGGCGCTCGCGGGGGAGACGCTCGACCGGGAGGTCCACGGCTCGAAGGTCCCCATCGAGTTCATCCCGACGATTCGAAACGGGGCCTCCTACGGCGTCGTGGAGATCACGCGGGGGTGCGGACGCGGGTGCCAGTTCTGCTCCCCGACGAACCGCCGCCCCCACTCCCTGCCCCTCGACCACATCATGAAGGAGGTCGCGACGAACGTCGCCGCAGGGTCGAACGAGGTGTTCTGCGCGACGGAGGACCTGTTCCTGTACGAATGCGGCTCGCGGTTCGAGCCGAACCCCGCGGCGCTCGAGAAGCTGTTCACCACGATCGGCCGGCATCCCGGCGTGGACTACGTGCACCTCAGCCACATCGCGATCGCCCCGGTCGTGTACGACCCGACGGCCGTCGAGCGGATCACCCCGATCCTGCTCGAGAAGACCCGCTACACGCCGGCGTTCCGACCGCATTACAAGGAACCGTTCGTGACCGCCCTGTTCGGGATCGAGTCCGGGTCGATCCGCATCATGAAGAAGTACATGCGCGGCAAGATCTGGCCGTACCCGATCGAGCAGTACCACGAGGTGAACGTCCAGGGCCTGGGGATCCTGAACGACAACCACTGGCGACCGATGGCGACGCTGATCACGGGTTGGCCGGACGAGACGCCGGACGACACCGTGCAGACGCTCGAGCTGCTCGACAAGATGAAGGGGTTCAACGTCTTCTTCGTCCCGCTCATGTTCATCCCCCTCGAGGACACGAAGCTCCGGAACGAGCGCCGGGTGAGCCTCGAGCTGATGACGCCGGAGCAATGGGACGTGTTCGCGACGGCCTGGCGGATGAACATCGACAACTGGGCGCCCCACCAGCAGCCCCTGTTCACGTTCGCCGCCCTCTTCGCCTACTACGCGTACTTCCGCTGGAAGCACGGGAAGAAGGTGTTCGCGCCGATCATGAAGATCGCGAAGTTCCCGAACTTCAACGGGATGCCGCCGAAGTTCCCCCTGAAGGCGGACGGGGGCATCGACCCGCGGTACTGCCGCGAGGACGAGGGGGCGATCCGGCGCGCGGAGCCGGCCCGGACGCTCCCCGTGCTGCAGGAGATGCAGGCGGTCCCGCCGGTTCTCGGCCCCCGCTAGCGGCCCTTCGAGTCCTCGCCGAACTGCTTCAGGGACCGGACCGCCTTCTCGTACGCGTCGAAGGCCTGACTCCGCGTGAAGTCGTCGACGACCTCGTACGGGAGCCGCGTGATCGCGGCGTCGACCGCCAACAGGGCGCGTTTCGCGTTCACGATCTCCATGCGCACGGACTCCAAGCGCGCTTCCTGCTCGCGAATTCGCTCTTCGAGGGTCTGCGCTTCCGCGGACCGTTCCGTCGCATGGGCGAGGAGTCGCTCGGCCTCGCCTTCTCGCGAGTAGGCCTGCATCGCCGCGGCCTCCACCGCCGCCTCGAGCTCGAGAATTCGGCGCACGTGGTGGTGTTCCGATGGCGGCGGTCCCCCGCCGGTCTCCGCTTCGGCGGCAGGGCGCTCCTCGCCGGACAGAGCCGTATGGGCCTCGACGAGGGCCGCCTCCTGCAGCCTCCGAAGGCTGCGGATCTCGGCCTCCGAGCGGGCGACCGCGTCCTCCCGCTCCCGGAGCGCGCGGTCGAGCTGCGCCATCGAAGCCTCCCGTGACGCCAACTCGGAAAGACGCTGGGCCACGTCCTGTCGCGCGGTCGCGACCTCCTGCCGCTCCCGGTACAGGGCGTCCCGCTCGGTGGCGATCTTCTTCTCCTCCCCCCGGAGTCCGTGGGTGCGATCCATCAGGGCCTGAGACGTATCCTCGGCCGAGCGAAACGCCTCGCGCAGTTGCTCCGCGCGCGCCGCCAGGTCGCGGCTCCGCATCTCGAACTCCTCCTCGCGAACCCCGAGTTCCCGCTGCCGCCGCTCGAACCGCAACTGAAGGTCCGCGAAGGCGCGCTGCGCGCGCGCGAACCAATCCTCCGGCACCTCGGCGGCGAGGGAAGCGGCCTCGGGCGTCACTGGACATCCCCCCAAAAAGGAGCGCCGTGGAAGGACCAGGCCTCCCACGGACGCTTCACACCGTCCCCCCCTCTCGGTTCTGATGTGTGCAAGCGTCATGACGCAAGGCCGGGACCTCGCTCCCCACGAGCGGGAACGCATGGTCGGGTCGCTCCATAAACGTTTCCCACGGGGCGACGACGCCGGACGGGAGGCGACGGCGAGAAAGTCCGCTCCGGAGAACCGCCGCGCAACGTTTATAAGATGAAGCCCGGGTAAAGAGCCGTCGTGCCGGAACCCGTGGCGTGCCGCGTGTGCGGGGCGAAGAACCCCGAGGGCGTGCAGTTCTGCGAGTCGTGCGGCGTGGAGATCGTCGCCGCGACCCAGGGGAAGGAAGAGCCCGAGATCGACAAGCTGCTGGAGTCGCTCACGGAGACGAAGGCCGCCGAGGCAGGCGGCGAAGGCCTTGACCTCGACAAGGAAATCGTGGACGAGCTCCTCGACTCCCTCCTCGTCGAGGAGGGCCCCGCGGATCACTTCGACTGTCCCCTGTGCGGCACGAAGCTGCCGCTGGGTTCGAGCATGTGCGCGAAATGCGGCGCCACGTTCGCGGGGGCCGTGGCCCCGGCGGCCGAGAGGGCGGAGACCCCATCAGAGGGGCGGGAAGCGGAGGCCGCTGTCGCACCGCCAACCTCGGAGACCCCCTCGGGGGAGGAGACGCCGCCGGTCGAGGTCGCCATCACGGACCCAGACGTCTCGAGCCTCCGCGTTCGGAGCGCCAAGCTGATCGACATCGTGGTCCTCGGTACGATCGTCGGCCTCGGTGTCGTCTTCGCGGCCTTCCAGATGTGGCAGTGGTCCTCGATCGCCCAAAACCCCGGTTCCCTCGTCGTCTTCGGCGCCGTGGGGGGCGCGGGCCTCGTCCTGGGCCTCGTCTTCTTCCGGATGTCCACGAGCGCGATCGCCCAGGGGGACCAGCTCGTCAAGGACGGCCGCTACGAGGACTCGCTGTACTACTACGATCGGGCGATCCGGATGGGCTCGAACCCCGCGAGCGCGTGGACCAGCAAGGGCGTCGCCCTCAAGCGGCTCGGTCGGCTCA
>DATEUK010000056.1:0-8027 GCA_035283165.1 Thermoplasmata archaeon | reverse complement strand
GACGCCAAGGTTTATCGCGCGCCCTCTCCTTGGCGGCGTCGATGGTCCCCGGCGGCCGCATGAACCCGAAGCAGATGAAGCAGATGATGAAGCGTCTCGGGATCGAGCAGGAGGAGATCGCGGGCGTCGAGGAAGTCGTCATCCGCACCGCCACGAAAGAGTACGTGTTCTCCCGCGCGCAGGTCACGATGATGACCGTCCAGGGACAGAAGACGGTCCAGGTCGTCGGGGAGCCCTTGATCCGAGACCGCCCCGGTTCGAAGGCCGCCGTGGCCGCGCCGCTCGTGATCCCGGACGAGGATGTGCAACTCGTCGCGGAGAAGGCGGGCGTGACCCAGGCGGAAGCCCGTAAGGCGCTCGAAGAGGCGAACGGGGAGCCCGCGGAGGCGATCATCCGCCTCATGTCGCGATAGGCTGGCCACGCCGCGTCGCGATCACGAACCGCCCGGGGGACTCCTCCCGACTCCGGACGCTTTTAAGGGCGCGCCCCTTGCCGGGGCGATGCGCGCTCGAGTGCGCGAGGTCCTGGGAGTCTGGGCCCCGATGCTCATCGGACTCGTCCTCATCGCGCTGGCCCTCAACTTCCTGATCACGCCTCGGGCGCCGCCAGGGCCGTCGTGCGAGCCGTTCTGTGTAGACCCTGCTGCCGAGGTGGCGTGTGGCGGCGGGGTCGTCTTCGTCGGCGTTCTGCTCGTGATGTCCACGATCGGCCGCTGGCGGAAGGTCCGCCGGACCATGACCGACAAACCGGCCGAAGATGCGAAATCCACGGTGACGCAGGAACCCCGCCAAAAGAATGTATAGTATACGGGAATGGGTTGGCTGTGAGGCGCGGTCGTGCGTGACGTGTCCCGGCAGCGACCCGTGCCGTTCCCGCTCGCCGAGGTGGGGCTCCGAGACGCATCGGACGAGGAACTGCGTGCGGTTGACGAGCGGATGGGCCTCGCGCTCTCCCTCGCCGAGATGCGGACGATTCAGTCCCACTTCCGGGGCCTGGGCCGCGACCCGACGGACGTGGAGCTGCAGTCCCTCGGGCAGGCGTGGTCCGAACACTGCTGCTACAAGTCGTCGAAGGTCTTCCTCAAGGAGTTCATCTTCCCCGTCCAGGCGCCGTGGGTGCTGGACCGCGGGGACGCGGGGGTCTGCGAGTTCGACGAGGACCACGCGTATGCCCTGAGGATCGAGAGCCACAACCATCCGAGTGCCGTAGAGCCGTACGGCGGGGCGACGACCGGGATCGGCGGCATCCTTCGGGACGTGCTCGCGATGGGCGCGCAGCCGATCGCGCTCTGCGATCCCCTCCACTTCGGGCCCCTCGACCATGCGTTCGAGACGCTCCCGAGGGGGACGAAGCATCCGCGATACCTGTTTGGCGGCGTCGTCTCCGGGATCCGCGACTACGGGAACCGCGTCGGCATCCCCACCGTTTCCGGCCTCATCCAGTTCGACGAGGGGTACGTCGGCAACATCGTCGTGAACGTCGGGTGCGTGGGGTTCGCAAGGAAGTCCCAGATCCAGCGGAACCGGGTCGGGAAGGCCGGCGACGTGTTCGTGCTGTGCGGCGGGCGCACCGGACGCGACGGCATCCACGGGGTGACGTACGCGTCCGCGGACCTCACGGAAGAGGCGGCGGAGGCGTGGTCCGGCGGCGCCGTCCAGATCGGGGACGCGATCGTGAAGGAGCCGCTGATTCACGCGTGCCTCGAGGCCGCGCGCCAGGGCCTGCTGCACGGGATGAAGGACCTCGGCGGCGGCGGCCTGAGCTGCGTCGTCGGGGAGATGGCGAGGAACGGAGGCCTCGGCGCAGAGGTCCACCTCGAGGGCGTTCCCCTCAAGGAGGAGGGGCTCGCGCCCTGGGAGATCTGGGTGAGCGAGTCCCAGGAACGGATGATGCTCGCGGTGCCGCCGGAGAATGTGGAACGCGTGCTCACGATCTGCGAGCTGTATGATGTTCCGGCGGCGCCGATCGGCCGCGCCGTCCCGGGAGACCGCTGCCGCGTGTGGTACCGCGAGGAAGTCGTCCTCGACTTGGACCTGGAGTTCTACACCGGCGGCCCCGAGTATACGCGTCCGTTCGATCCAAAGGTCCCCGCGGCGCCGCCGCCGGAGCGCATCCCGCCTGAGCCCCACGACTACGCGGAGACGCTGCTGCGGGTCCTCGCGTCCCCGAACGTCGCGAGCAAGGAGCTCGTCGTCCGGCAGTACGACCACGAGGTCCGCGCGTCCACGGTGATCAAGCCGCTGCACGGGAAGATCGGGAAGTCAAGCCACGGAGACGCCGCCGTGATCCGCCCGCTCCTCGACTCGTACCGCGCGCTCGGGATCGCGTGCGCCTCGACGCCCCAGTTCACCGCGATCGACCCGTTCCGCGGCGGCGCGAGCGCGGTCGACGAGGTGTGTCGGAACCTGGCGGCGGTCGGCGCGCGTCCGCACTCCCTCACGAACTGCATGAACTTCGGGAACCCGGAGAAGCCGGACCGCCTCGGGGCCTTCCGGGAGGCGTTGCGCGGCATCGGGACCCTGGCGGGGCAGCTCGGCATCGCGATCCCGTCCGGGAACGTCAGCTTCTACAACGAGAGCCCTCTCGGGGCGGTGCCCCCCACGCCCGTCGTGATGGGCGTCGGGATCGTGGAGGACTTCCGAACGTGCGCGACGTCGGACCTGAAGGCGGCGGGGAACCCTCTGTACGTCGTGGGCGACACCCGCCAGGAGATGGGCGGCAGCGAGTACTTCCGCCTCGCGGGCGGCTCCAGCGCGACGGTCCCGGACGCGGACGTCGTTGCGCTCCGTGGCGGGATCGAGGGCGTGTTGGCGGCGATCCGCGCGGGCCACGCGGCCGCGTGCCACGACCTCTCCCAGGGCGGGCTGGTCGTCACCGCGGCAGAGATGTGCCTCGGCGGAGACCTCGGGGCGACCCTCGACCTCGGGCATCTCGATCCGCTCCGGCTCGACCTCCTCCTCTTCTCGGAGACGAACGCGCGGTGGCTCGTGGAGGTCCGGCACGGGCGGGAGGAGGCGTTTGCGAACCTGTTCCACGTCCCGATCCATCGGATCGGCACGACGGGCGGCGGGACCCTGCACATCCGGCGGGGCCGGGACTCCGTCGAGGTTCCCGTCGGCGAGATGCGCGAGGCTTGGACGCACGCCATCCCCCGGCTGGTGGTCGGATGAACCGGGCGGACGTGCGCGTCTGCGTGCTCCTCCTCGAGGGAACGAACTGCGAGGACGAGAGCGCCGCGTACATGCGGTTCCTCGGCGCGCAGGCCGAGAAGGTCCACCTCAAGCAGCTGACGGGCGAGGCCCCGCCCGAGTTCCGCCGGCAACTCGCGGACTACGACCTCCTGTTCCTCCCCGGCGGGTTCGCGAACGGGGACTACGTGCGCGCGGGCGCGATCTTCGCCGCCCGGATGAAGAGCAAGCTGGGCGCGGACCTGGAGGACTTCGTCCGCTCCGGGCGACCCGTCCTCGGCGTCTGCAACGGATTCCAGGTGCTCGTCGAGGCGGGGATGTTGCCCGCGCTCCGGGGCCCGATGACGGACGAGCCCGAGGCGGTGCTGGCGACGAACGACTCCGCGCACTACGAATGCCGGCCCTCGTACCTGAAGCACGAGAACGGCGGCACGTGCGCGTTCACCCGCGGCCTTAGGAGGGGCGAGGTCCGCGTGTTCGTCTCCGCGCACGGCGAGGGCAAGTTCCTCCTCCCCAAGGAACGGGAACGGGAGATGCTCCGCGAGCTGATCGACAACGACCAGGTCGTGTTCCGGTACGTGGACGATCAGGGGCGGTACGCGGGCTACCCGTGGTGCCCGAACGGTGCGCTGGACAACATCGCCGCCATCTGCAACCGCGAGGGGAATGTGTTCGGCGTGCAGCCCCACCCCGAGCGCGCGTTCTTCCGGTATCTCCATCCTGACTGGACGCGGACGGGAGATCCGGAGGCCCCCGGAGACGGTCGGGCGATCTTCGAGTCTGCCCTCGACTACGCAGCTTCGAAGGCCTGATTAGGTGCGTGAACTCGAAGTCCTGACGTGTTATCGCCGGTGTACTTGTAAACCCCTCCCTTAAGTACGAGGAATGCAATACATGTATTGCATGCAAGGCGTGCGACTTGGAAGACGCACCAGAGGGGCGGGAAAACCGACGACCTCCCTACGGCTCTCGGAGAGACAACTCCAGGAGATCGACGACATCGTAGGGCGAACAGGGATGCGCTCGCGGACGCAGTTCATCGAGCAGGCGATTTCGCGGTACATCGAGGAACTCGCGGAGACAAAGATCGTCGTCGTTAGGGCGTGGACAGAGGCGAAGGCCACGGCGGCGATTCTGAAGTACCTGAGAGGAAGACGGTCGACCCACGTGTCGGACATCGTCGAGGCGCTCGGCATGGAGCCCGAGCAGGCATTCCGGGTCGTGGACGCGCTGATGAAGGAGGGGAACGTTGACCGAGCTTCGTGAACCAGGCGATGCCGTCGTCGGAGAGAAGCTCGTCGCATGGGGTCGCAAGATCAGCCGGGTTCACCTGATTTCCGGGACCGGAGCCCATCGGGGGCAGAGCGTCGACGTCTGGGGCATACCTGCCCAGTGTCGGATCGACATCGCCGTGCGCCTACGGTAGCTCGATGAAGTGCAGAGGCGATCTGCGAGCCTGCGGAGGGGCTGGACACGCATCCGTGTGACCGTCCTCGTGGGTGCGGTAGCCGTGACCCTGACCACGGGGCTTGCTTGGACTTGGCTGACTCACCTCTGGGCGATCGCCATCGCGCGCTGCGCGTGCTGCCATGAGCGCATGAAGTCGCAAATCGCGTTCCCGTACTCCAGGAGGCCCCAATCCTCGTACGCCTCCGCGAGGGACCGCTCGGACCGTGAGATCTCCCGGTCCACCTTCCCCTGGTCGTCCGGATCGTTGACGGGCGCCTCCATCGCCTCCGCGAGCGCAATCCGCGCGAGCATCTCGTCCGCCTTCACGAGGAGGTTTGCGATCAGATCGCACTCGGCGTCGAGGTCTGCACGCTTCTCGGGGGTCCACATGCTCGCCGTGAGCCGGCAGTGGACCGTGCGGACGCCTGAGTCGTCGTCATCGTCATCATCGTCGTCCTCGTCGTCATCGTCCCGGTCGGGGCAGTCGCAGTCGTCGTCGTCGTCCTCGTCGTCATCATCATCCCCGCCCTCGTCGTCGTCGCCGTCCCCGTCGAGGACATCCGGGCCGCCGGGGTTGCGATCGCCGTCGTCGCCGCCGTCATCATCCCCGCCATCGTCGTCCTCGTCGTCGTCACCGTCGTCGCCGCAGCCGTCGCGATCGTCGTCGCCATCGCTGCCCGAGCAACCGCAACCGCCGCGGTCCTCATCATCGTCATCATCCTCGTCATCATCCTCGTCGTCATCCTCACCGCCCTCGTCGCCGTCGCCGCCAAGGATGCCTGCGCCGCCGGGTGTGTCGTCGCCGTCTCCTTCTTCGTCGTCACCGCCATCATCATCCCCGCCATCGTCGTCCTCGTCGTCGTCACCGTCGTCGTCATCCTCATCGTCGTCGTCGTCTTCGACCTCGAGCTTGATCAGTACGTCTACCGCCGCGCGTTCGCAGAGGAACACGTTCTTCCCGAGCTCGGGGTCGAGGTGGGCGCCGTCGATCCACCACGGGAGGATCTCATACGTGAATGACAGGCCCGCGACCGCGTCCGCGTCGAGGGAGAGGGAGAAGCCCACGCTCGCGTCGTGAGCGTGGACCTTGAGCGTGACGAGCCCCGTCGTCTTGTCCCGCTTCGACTCGACCGCGACGTCCTGTTCCCACGCGTCGATCCACAGCGTGTCGTGATACCGGAGGGACTTCTTCGGCCAGTTGTCGGGCAGGTCGACCGTCGTGACCACGCCGTTCGCCCAGTTGATGACGAGATCGGCGTACGAACCCAGGCCCGCGGTCCAGGACGGCCCCAGGACGAGGTCCACGCGGTCTCCGAGGTTCCTAGCGACGGACACATCCGGTGCCACTAGCGTTGTGATCGCGTGAGGCCGGAACGGGGCCGCGTACCCGAGACTCATCCAGACGAACCGCTCGGCGTCGTCCAGGTTCCGGACGAACCGCCAGTCGCCGTGGTCGATCGCCTCGCCCTTGAGAGCCCGGAGGAGAGACGCCGCCTCCGACTTCAGCTCGTCCGCGCCCGCGATGTGGATCTCGAACGAGACCTGCGCGCTCCCGCGGTCGTCGTCCGTCACCGTGAGCGTGACTCGATAGTCCCCGGGGAGGGCGTACGCGTGTTCGACGGAGTCCTCGGCGGCGAACGGGAACGTGCCGCCGGGAGAGGGGAACGGGTCGGGCCCGACCCCGTCGTTGAAGTACGTCCCGCCCTCCAGGACGGTGCCGTCCCCGAAGTCCCACTCGAATGCGAGGTCGTCGCTCCCCACGTCGTCCGCCGATGCGTTGAACGTGATCGGGTCGAGCGGGAAGTAGAATCCCGCGGGGAGGTGCCGGTCCTGGTCCTGCGTGACCTCCTCGATCGACGGGGACGGGTCGACGTTGGACACCGCGATCGTGGCGAACGCAGTCCCGCACCCGCCGTCGTCGTCGCACACCTCGACCGTGACGAGGAACTCCCCGTTGTCCCCGTAGACGTGGTCTGCCGCCAACGATCCCGTCGTCGGAATGCCGGGGCTGCCAGGAACCTCCGCCACCGAGACGCTCTCGACGGAACCGTCGCCCCAGTCGACCACGGCGGTGAAGTCCTCCAGGGAGTCGCCGGCCCCGAAGTCGAAGCCCGGGTCGGAGAACGCCGCCTCGAACGCGATCGTCGCCGCCTCGTCCCCGCCGCCGTCGTCCGCCGCCACGGTCGGGGCCACGTTCGCGACCGTGACCGTCGTCTCGTAGGTCACCACGCCTCCGTCGTCGTCCTCCACGGTCAAGGTGACGAGGCACGCGCAGTCGTCTCCGTACGTGCGCGTGGAGCCGTCCGTGGCGGTGAAGGGGAACGTGCCTCCGGGGGACGGGAACGCATCGGGGCCGACCCCGTCGTTGTAGTACGTCGTGCTCTCCGTGGGGCCGTGCGTCCACGTCCAGGTGAACGTGAGATCGTCGCTCCCCGGGTCCGAAGCGGTCGCGTCGAGGGACACGACCGTGCCTTCGTCGACGGACACCGAGTCCGGCGGGGACACGGTGAGCGCGGGCGGGAGGTTCCCGATCGAGAACGTCGTCGTGACTTCGACGACGCCGCCATCGTCGTCCTCGACGCGGAGGTTCACCGTGTAGCTGCCGTCGTCCCCGTACGTGTGCGTGGAGGAGTCCGTGGCGGCGAAGGGGAACGTGCCGCCGGGGCTCGCGTCCGGGTCTGGTGAGGCGCCGTCGTTGTAGTGTGTCGTGCTCTCCGTGGGGCCGAGCTCCCAGGCCCACGTGAACGTGAGGTCGTCGCTCCCCGGGTCCTCGGCGGTGGCGGTGAGCGTCCACGCGACGCCCTCGTCCTCCGCGACGAAATCCGGGGGCAGGATCGTCAGCCCCGGGGCGAGGTTCGACACGGAGAACGTGCCCCCTGAGGTCGTGACGCCGGCGTCGTCGTCTTCCACCCTCAAGTTCCAGGCGAAGGCGGCGTCGTCGCCGCACACGATCGTCTGGGCGTCCGTGACGTCCCGCGGATGAACGTCCGGACTCGGGTCCGGGTCGGGGACGATCGAGGGATCGTTCGGGTACAGGACGGGCGCGAACCAGCCCGTGCAGTCGCCCGACCACGTGTACAAGATGTCGTCGCTGCCCGGGTCCGTGACCTGGACCTCGAAGACGAGGGCGTCCGCCTCGTCGCCCGACGGGATGACCGCGAGCGCGATCGTCGGCGCGACGTTGAACACCGTTACGGACGACCCGCTCGTGTCCGTGAGCTCCCCGTCGCTCACCTCGAGCTGGGCCGTGCCCGTCCAGTCGTCACCCCATGTGAACGTCGCGGTCGGGTTCGACGAGGACGGAGTGTCCCACGTGCCGTCGCCGTCGAAGTCCCACCGGTACGTCAGGGGGTCCCCGTCCGAGTCCGTCGAGCCGCCGCCGTCGAAGG
>DATEUK010000055.1:0-11849 GCA_035283165.1 Thermoplasmata archaeon | reverse complement strand
CAGGACGCCCTCGGAAGGGGGGTTCACGAGGGCGCCGGGTGGTCCGTTGTGATCTCGCGTCGCCTCGACTCCGGGGACGCCGAGGACATCCCGATCCAACCGGGCATGATCTTGGCGTTCGCGGTGTGGGACGGCGCGACCGGCGACGTGGGTTCCCGAAAGTCCGTCTCGTCGTGGATCTCGTTCACGGTCGTCACGGAAACGCCCGTGCTGTCGCTCGTCCTCGCGGGCGGGTTAGTCCTGCTGATCGTGATGGTCGTCGTCGTGATGCTTCTCGGCCGACGAAAGCGGCGCCGCGAGGAGTCGGGAGGGATGGCGGAATCCTCGACGCCCGCGGAAGAGAACCGAATCGCACCCAGGGAGAAGGAGCCGGGGGGATGACGTGAACGTCCGGCCGGCGGACTGGACGCGCCCGCTCGCCCTCGGGAGGCTGTACGGACTCGCGGGGGAGATCTTCCGCGACGAATTCTCGCCCCTGGCCCGCGCTTGGGCGGACTCGTGGGAGACGGTACAGGCGTTCGGCGCGGAGTTCGTGTCGAGGGTCCTGTCGGGCGCCCTCCTGCACGCGATGGAGGAGGCCCGGCGAAACGCCCCTTCCGCAGCGGCGGAACGCAGCCGTCTCCTCCTCCTCGGGGACTGCCCCGCCTACGAGACCGCGTATGCGCATCCCTTCTCCCGGCAGCGGGAACTCGCGGACATCTCGGGGTTCTACAGAGCCTTCGGGGTTCAGATCGAGGGGGAGCGCCCCGACCACCTGGCGGTCGAGTGCGAGTTCGCTTCCCTGCTGTGCACGAAAGAGGCGATCGCCGGCGCGTCGGGCCGGGAAGAGGAGCGGGTGACGACGAGGCGGGCGAGGGCGGCGTTCCTCTCCGACCACCTCGGCACGTGGCTCCCCTTGTACGCCGAGGACCTGCGCGCTCGCACGCGGCTCCCCTTGCTCGGCGCGGCGGTTGCGGTGATCCACGCGCTCGTGATGAGCGACGCGGCGGACCTGGAGGTGGTCCTCCACGACCGAGAACGACCTGCTGCGGAGGAGCGTTCGGTCCCTCTCGCGTGCGGTCCGTCGGCTGTCGGCGCTTCGTGACCCGCCCGACGGCCTGTCGACGGCGCTCGTGATCGCCGCAACGCTCTCGTTCCTTCTCCTGGGTGTCGTCCTCCGCGGCGGGTCTGCGGCGCCGCAGGGGCCCACCACGGACGCGGTGTTCCAGGCCGTGCTCTTTGGCGGCATGATCGCGTACAACGCCACGTTCGTCCTCGCGGTCCTCGTGCTCTTGGGGTCCGCTCTGGTGTGGCGGCGCGGGTCCCCGGCGCTCAGCCTCCTCGCGGCGGTGATCGTGGTGGTCGTGGTGCTGCCCCTTCCCTCCGCGGGGGCCGTCCGGAGCATCCTTCCCGCCCTGCTGGCGGCGGTTCTGGCGGCGCGCGCGTGGTCCGCACCCGAGGAGGGGACGGTTCGGGAAGGTCCGCGGACGCACCGGTGGGCGCGTTCCGCGTTCGTCGGCGCGATTGCCGTCCTGTATGGGGCCATCGCGTGGGCGCACGGAGCGCCCCTCGGCCTTCCCGGAACGGCGGCATCCATGGGGCTGGCCGAGCTCATGGCGGTGATCATCGCCGTGTCTTCGCCGTTCGCCCTCGGGTGCCGGTTCGACCGACGCTCGCTCGCCCTCTCGCTCGCCGTTGCGTTCACCCTCGCCGCCGTGACCGCAGCGTCCACCCTGGTCCCCCTCGTCGCGATGTGGTCCGTCTCGTTCTCCCTATCCTTCCCATTGCCGCTGTACGTGGTGGGCGCGGGGATGCTCGCCTACGCCGTGCTGGAACGGATGCGGGCGACGGGGACGCGGGGAGGCATCGCCGGCATGTGGCTCCTGGTCCTCGCGGGGGTGGGACTGCGGACCACGCAGGAAGTCCTTCTCGTTGCGGTCGGGCTCCTGTGGCTGTTGGCGAGGCCGCCGTTCGCTCGACCGGCAAGGTCGCGCGATGTCGTCAGCAGACCTGCTCCCGCCACGACCGAGGTACGAAGGACGGGAAGCCCCGATGGTGCCACGCACGCTAGCCTCGATCCCTAGGCGCCGCGGCCCGAGGGATGCCGAACCCTTTCGGGACAATCGTTACCATGCCGCAGGGAATCCGTTTCCCGTGCGCCCACCGGGCGTGACGGCCGCGATGGCATCCGGCGTTCCCCGAATCCCGCTCACCTGGACGGTTCGAGAGGCGGCGGAGGCACTCCTCCGGGAGGGATGGCCGACTGGAATCGTGCTCACCCCCGAGGGCGGTCCGGCGGGCCTGATCGGGCCCAGGGAGATCCTGGGTGCCCTCAGCAAGCGCACCGGGGGATTCTTCACCGAGCAGGAGTTCGCGCTCGGAATGGTCCCGCCGGAGGCCTTCGACTCCGGGGCGTTGCGGGACATCTGGCGAAGGTTTTGGGAAACCCCGGTCGCAACCCTCATGCGGGGAGACGTGCCCGCGGTGTCCGAGACGGAGTCCGTATCCGTCGCCGCGGGGCGCATGCTCCGCGCGTGCTCGGACCTCGTCGTCGTCACGAGGGGCGGGCAAGTGGTCGGCGCGCTCCGCCCATCCGACATCCTGGAGAGCCTCCAGAAGACGCCCGAACAGGTTCGGCGAAAGCCGCATCCGCACCGGGCGCGTCCACACCGATGATGCAGGGACTCGAATGGGTCGTCATCCTCATCATCGTCGCCCTGCTCGTCCTCTTCGGACCGAGCCATCTCCCGAAGCTCGCCCGCGCGATTGGGCGGTCGTGGGGCGAGTTCCGACGCGGCCGGCTCGAGGTGGAGCGGGAAATCGGGCGGGAATTCGCGGGGCCTCCCTCGCAGTGACCCCGGGCGCAACGTCCTCGGGGGAAAGGCGTCCGCGGGGGTTCGTAACCATGACCGCCACCTCCGCGTCCTCTCGATTCCAGAGCGCGTTCGCTCGATGGGGAACCGTTATATAACCCGCCGATTTCCGTGCGCCGAGATGGCGGCGGATCTCCTCGCGCGGTACTTTCCGGTCGCCCTGTTCGCGATTTTCTGCCTCCTGTTCCCCATCGGGACATTCCTTGCGACGCGGTTTATCCGTCCGCACAACCCAGGGCCTCTGAAGGACCTCACCTACGAGTGCGGCGAGGTCCCCGAGGGCGAGGCGATGATCCAGTTCCACTTCCAGTACTACGTGTTCGCCCTCATCTTCGTGGTCTTCGACGTGGCGGCGATCTTCCTCCTGCTCTGGGCGCTCTCGTTCGGCGTCGTGGCGAGCCTGACCGCGGGGTTCGCATCGATCATCGTGTTCATCGCGATCATGTTCGTGGCCACGAACTACGCCCTTAAAAAGGAGGAGGTCCTCTACATATGATGGGGAGGGGCGTCCGTGGCGGGTGAGGGCGAGATCCTCGCCCGGCTCAAGGAGAAGTTCGGCGCGGAGGCCTTCCAGGACCTCCGGATCGTCCGGGAGCGCGTCGTGCGGATCGCGGTGGACCGGACGCGGTTGTCCGCGCTGTGCGCGTTCCTCAAGGAGACGCTCGACATGGAGCACCTGTCGAGCATCACGGCGGTGGACTGGCGAGATCATTACGAGTCCGTCTACCACCTGACGAGTTGGACGCGGAACGTCATGGTGCAGATCAACGCGTGGATCCCGCACGAAGATCCGCGCATCGACTCCGTGACGCCGCTGTGGAGCGGTGCGGACGCCCACGAGCGAGAGGCGTACGACCTCATGGGCATCGTGTACGACGGCCACCCGAACCTCACGCGGGTCCTCCTCCCGAGGGACTTCGAGTACCACCCGCTCCGGAAGGACTTCCCCCAGGAGACCGACCGCCAGTACGTCTCCCGCCGCAAGATCGGAGGTGGCGGCTGATGGCGGAGATGTGGATCAACATGGGACCGCAGCATCCCATGACGCACGGCCTGTGGAACCTCCGCATCAAGGTGGACGGGGAGACGGTCGTCGACGCGGAGCCCGAGATCGGGTATCTGCACCGGGGCTACGAGAAGATCATGGAGGTCCGCGAGTTCCAGAAGAACGTCGTCCTCACGGACCGCCTGTGCTACGTGTCGTCGATCACGTGGAGCCATTGCTACTGCCTCGCGTGCGAGGCGGTCATGGACGTCGAGCCACCGCCGAGGGCGGAGTACCTCCGCGTGATCACGAACGAGCTGCAGCGGCTCGCCTCCCACTTGATGTGGCTCGCCGCGTACGGCCCGGACCTCGGGCTCCTCACCGCCCTCCTGTGGGCCCTGCGGGAGCGCGAGCTGTTCCTCGACTTGCTCCAGTTGATCACCGGGGCGCGGATGAATCAGAACTTCCCGCGCATCGGAGGTGTGCGGAACGACGCGCCGCACGACTTCGACAAGTACTGCCGCAAGGTCATCGCGCACTTCCGGAAGAAGCTCGGCGAGCACGAGAAGCTCTTCGAGCAGAGCAAGTTGTTCCAGATGCGCACCCTTGGTGTGGGCTCGATCTCCCGCAAGGACGCGATCGACTGGGGGGTCACGGGCCCGAACCTGCGTGCGTGCGGGGCGGCGATCGATCTGCGCAAGCTGGACCCATACGACGCCTACCCGGAGATTGACTTCGAACCTGCGGTCGAGCACGACGGCGACTCGTACTCTCGGTACAAGGTCCGCGTGGAGGAGATGAAGACGAGCTGCAGCATCATCGAGCAGGCGCTGGCGAAGATGCCCGACGGGCCGTATCGGGTGAAGCCGCCGCGACGCGCGGAGGGCGAGGCGTTCCGCCGGACGGAGGACTCCCGCGGCGAGGCCCTCTTCTACGTGATCGGCGACGGGGACGACCGTCCGTACCGGGTGAAGATCCGGAGCCCCGTGTTCTCGAACATCTTCGCCGCGCCGTTGATGCTGCGCGGGAACAAGGTTGCGGACGTCGTCGCGATCATGGGGAGCATCGACGTGTGCGTCGGGGAGATGGACAAGTGAGCGGACACCTCATCGACCTCCTGGGGTGGTCCGAGGCCATCGCCGGGTTTCTCCTCTGGCTCCTGAGCCTGCCCCTTGCGCTGGGGAACTGGATCGCCCTCCAGGTCGGCGCCCCCTCCCCCGGCCCCCTCACGGGCGTCATCGGCTGGGTGACCGGACCGGACCTCGTGTCCTTCCTCGGCGTCATCATCGCGATCAACCTCCTGCTGCTCTGGGCCACGGCGTTCCACCTCCTCATCATCATGTGGATCGAGCGGAAGATGTACTCGCGGCTCCAGGATCGCCGGGGGATCATGATCGGCCTCGGGAGCTCGGAGATCCTCCGCCGGATCCTGGGACCGATCCCGCTCCTCGGCCGGCCGTTCCGGCGTCCGAGCCATCTGGGCACGGGGTTCCTTCAGACCGTCGCGGACGGCGTGAAGTTGTTCCAGAAGGAGGTCATCACGCCGGCGAAGGCGGACCGGTGGATGTTCCACGTCGCGCCGGTCGTCATCGCCGCTTCGACCCTGATGCTGTTCGTCGCGATCCCGTGGTCCGACGGCTTCTGGATCATGGGGTCGTACGAGACGCATTTCATCAATGGGACGCCGCAGTCCGTGCCCGTGAACCCATGGGGCATCCTGGTGATCCTGGCCGCGTTCGGGATCGCGCCCCTCGCCATCCTGATCGCGGGGTGGGCATCGAACAACAAGTACAGCCTCCTCGGCGGGATGCGCGCGGCCGCCCAGCTCATGGCGTACGAGATCCCCCTCGTGCTGTCCCTGATCGCCGTGGTCGTCCTGTCCGGGACGCTGGACCCGTTCGAGTTCGTGCGGGACCAGTCGCGGCCCCTGACGATCGGCGGCTTGACGGTGCCCTTCCTCCCGAACTGGTACATCTTCCATCCGGCGCTCGTGATCGCTTTCGTCGTGTTCTTCATCACGATCATCGCGGAGGCCGAACGCATCCCGTTCGACATCCCGGAGGCGGAGGCGGAGCTCGTCGAGGGTTGGACGACGGAGTACAGCGGGATGCGGTTCGGCATCGTGTTCGGGTTCAAGTGGCTCCGGGCGTTGGCCGGTGCGGCGCTCATCGTGATCATGTTCTTCGGCGGGTGGGACGGGCCGGTGTTCACGACCCTGCAGGTGCCCAACCTCGCCACCTTGGGCGCGGGGACCGTTCCCTTGCCGGTCCTGTTCCAGGAGTTCTGGTTCACGGTCAAGATCTACGTCGTCTTCATCGTCTTCGTCTGGATTGGTTGGTCCGTCCCGCGCATCCGGATCGACCAGATCCTGAACATCGGATGGAGGAGGCTCGTGCCGCTCTCCCTCCTCGCAATCCTGATTGCGGCGCTTGCGGGAGGCCTGAATTGGCTGTGACGGTCGACGGCGAGCTCGTCGCGTTCCTGGTGTTGTCCGCCATCGAGGTGCTGGCGGCACTGATGGTCGTCGTATCGAAGAAGCTCGTTCACAGCGTGTTCTGGCTCTTCATCACACTCCTGACGATCGGGGCGATCTACCTCCTGTTCCGCACGGAATTCATCGCGTTCATCCAGATCATCGTGTACGCGGGCGCGGTCCCCGTCCTGATGCTCTTCGGCATCATGCTCACGCGGCGGAAGATCATGGAGGAACCCCATGAGCCCGAGTGAACGGGTGCGCGCGCTGGCGGCCTGGATCGTCGGTCCGCGGGGCGTGATGGCGTTCGCGGTGTCCCTCCTCTTCGTCCTGATGGTCGTCTCCTTCGCGGACATCCCGTGGGACTCTCCACCGCCTCAGTGCGGAGGCACCCTCTGTGAGATTCCGGTGACGCCGCCGCCCGCCGGGGAGTCGATCGCGGAGGCGCTCTTCGGCGACTACCCGGTCCTCGTGATTCTCAGCGCGCTCGTGCTCGCCGCGTGCATGATTGGCGGCGTGTACCTCGCGAAGACGGAGGGACCGGGCCCATGATTCCGCTCGCGGCGGAACTGATCCTGTCCGCGCTCCTCTTCGTGATTGGCCTCTATGGTGTGCTGACGCGCCGGAACGCGATCATCGTCCTGATGTCCATCGAGATCATGTTCAACGCACCGATCCTGAACCTCGTCGCCTTCTCCGCATACCTCGGCGACGCGTCGGGCCAGATGTTCGCCCTCGTTGCGATCGCGTTGGCGGCGGGAGAGGCGGCCGTGGGCCTGGCGATCTTCCTCGTCCTGTACAACGCGCACGGGACGGTGGACCTCTCCCGCGTGAGGCTGCTGAGGTGGTGAGGTGTTCGAGTACGCGTGGCTCATCATTCTCTCGCCGCTCGTCGGCTTCGCCGTCGCCGGGCTGTTCGGCCGCTTCTTCCCGAAGCACGTCGGATGGGTCGCCGTCGGATCGATCGGGTTCTCGTTCGTCGTTTCCCTCTGGCTCCTGAGCGAGGTCCTGCAGGCCGGGCCGATCGGCCGCGGCGCGAGCGTGACCGTAGAGGGGATCGAGTGGGTCCCCGGCGTGCACTTCCGTCTCCTGATCGACAACCTATCCGCGTTCCTGCTCGCCCTCGTTTCCCTCCTGAGCACGCTGATTGCGCTGTACTCGATCGGCTACATGGCGCACGAGGAGGGCAGACCCCGGTACTTCGCGGAGATCTGCCTTTTCGTGGCGGGGATGCTCGGGACCGTGAGCGCGGACAACTTCCTGCAACTCCTCGTCTTCTGGGAGATCATGGGTCTTTGTTCGTACCTCCTCATCGGATTCTGGTACCACAAACCCGAGGCGGCGAGCGCCGCGAAGAAGGCGTTCCTGGTCACGCGGATTGGGGACGTGCTGTTCCTCTTCGGCGTCATCGCGATCTACAACGTCTTCGGGACGCTCGAGTTCCGCGGCATCCAGGAGGAGCTCGCAAGGAACTGGGCGTCGATCGACCCGCGACTCCTTACGCTGATCCCGCTCCTCCTGTTCGGCGGCGCGGTCGGGAAGAGCGCGCAGTTCCCGCTCCACGTGTGGCTGCCCGACGCGATGGAGGGCCCCACGCCCGTGAGCGCCCTCATCCACGCCGCCACGATGGTCAAGGCCGGCGTGTACCTCGTCGCGCGCTCCTTCATCTTCCTCGTGCCGACGCGCGAGGTCTCCCCAGGCGTCCACGAGGTGATCGCGGGGGCGGTCCCGTGGGACGCGATCCTCGTGATCGCGATCATCGGCGGCTTCACGGCATTCTTCGCCGCCACGATGGCGCTCGTGAACTACGACATCAAGCGGGTCCTCGCGTTCTCGACGATCTCGCAGCTCGCGTACATGTTCCTGGGCCTCGGCGCGGGCGCCTGGCTCATGGCCTCGCACGGAGTGGAGGAGGGCACGATCGGATACAGCGCGGGACTCTTCCACCTCACGAACCATGCGTTCTTCAAGGCGCTCCTGTTCCTCGGCGCAGGCTCCGTCATCCATGCGGTCGTGACGAACGACATGCGGAAAATGGGTGGGCTGCGTCGCCACATGCCGATCACGGCGTGGACGATGCTGTTCGGCTGCCTCGCGCTGGCGGGGATCCCCCCCTTCAGCGGCTTCTGGTCCAAGGACGAGGTCCTCTCGGTCACGTTCCACGCTGGGGGCGACCAATCCGCCTTCTACGCCCTGTACGCCCTCGGAATCCTCACCGCGTTCCTCACCGCCTTCTACACGTTCCGCCTCTGGTTCATGACGTTCGCGGGATCGTTCCGCGGTCCCAGCGAGGAGCACCTCCATGAGAGCCCGCGCGTCATGACGAGCCCGCTCGTCGTCCTCTCCGCGTTCGCCGTCGCGAGCGGCCTCCTCTTGCTGCTCCTCGTGCCGGGGACGTTCTCGAACTTCGTCTACTACGGGGCCTCCGCCGTCGAGAACCCGTTCAAGGCGTTCGCGCCGACCGTCGATGGCGGCCTCCTCGCGCTCTCCGTCGTGGTCGCGCTCGCGGGCCTTGGCCTCGCATTCGCCGTGTACTACCGCCAACGGATCCCGGCCGAGCGGTTCACGCGCAGCCCCGTGGCGGCCCGGGTTCACCGCGTGCTGTCGAACCGGTACGGGATGGACGCCGCGTACGACAAGCTCGCCGCCCACGGGGGGATGGGGATCGCCGCCGCGGCGGACTGGTTCGACCGCCGGGTGATCGACGGGTTCGTGAACGCGGTCGGTCGGGCGGCCTTGGCGATTGCCGGGGCAAGCGACTGGTTCGACCGCAAGGTCGTCGACGGCACCGTGAACGCCCTCTCCCTCTCGACGGTCCGCTCCTCGCTCACCGCGCGCCGGCGGCAGACCGGGAGGGTCCAGGACTACACGGCGGTCATCGTGCTCGGGCTCTCCGTCGTCATCCTCGTGATCCTGATCTGGCGGGTGGTCCTTCCGTCCTTGGGAGCGCCCTGAATGGCGATCCCGATCCTCTCGCTCGTCGTGTGGCTCCCCTTCCTCGGGTTCGTCGCGACGATCTTGGCGGGAACGACGCTGCGCCGCGCACGTTCGATCGCCCTTGCCGTCTCGATCGCGGACACGGTGCTCGTCGCGATCCTCACCGTCACGTTCCTGACCCACTCCCTGGACGCCTCGCTTCCCGGGTCCGTCACGATCGCGGGCGGCGCCCAGACGTTCCTCTACGTGGAGCAGTTCAACTGGATCCCGAGCCTCGGGATCTCGTACGTGATGGGACTGGACGGGCTCTCCCTCCCGCTCGTCGTCCTCACGCCTCTGCTGACCACGCTCGCGATCGCCTTCAGCTGGGGAAAGGAGCACCGGCCGCGGGAATTCTTCGGGCTCCTGCTCCTCATGGAGTGGTCGATTCTCGGCGTCTTCGTCACCCTCGACTTCTTCCTCTTCTTCGTGTTCTGGGAGCTCGTCCTCATCCCGATGTTCTTCCTCATCGGGATCTGGGGCGGGCCGAACCGCCAATACGCGTCGATCAAGTTCCTGATCTACACGCACGTCGGCTCCGTGATCATGCTCCTGAGCATCTTCGCGATGTACCTCGTCGCGACGCCCGCGTTGTTCCCGGGGGAGCGGAGCACGTTCAGTATGATCCGGATCCTCGACGGGATGTCGGGGACGCTCCCCGCGGCGCTCGGCATGGCGTTCCAGGCGCCCGTGTTCGCGGCCTTCTTCTTCGGCTTCCTCGTGAAGCTTCCCAGCTTCCCGTTCCACACGTGGCTTCCCGACGCCCACGTCGAGGCGCCTACCGCCGGCTCCGTCATCCTGGCGGGCCTGCTCCTGAAGATGGGCGGATACGGGATCTTCCGGGTCGCGATCCCGATGCTGCCGGACGCGTCCGCGAGCGCATGGTGGGCGTTCGCTGCCTTCGGCATCGTGTCGATGATCTACGCGTCCTTCGTCTGCCTCCGGCAGGTCGACCTGAAGAAACTGATCGCGTACTCGTCGATCGGCCACATGGGATTCGTCCTCCTCGGCGCCTCGAGCCAGACGACGATCGGCATCGCAGGCGCGATCTTCCAGCTGTTCAACCACGGGATCATCACGGCGGCGCTATTCATGCTTGCGGGGACGATCAAGCACAGCGCGGGGACGCGCGACATCCCGAAGCTCCGCGGCCTCGGCCAGCCGATGCCCGTGTTCTCCCTCGTCCTCATGGTGAGCTTCTTCGCGTCCTTGGGCCTTCCAGGTCTGAACAGCTTCGTCAGCGAGTTCATGGTGTTCACGGGAACGTTCGGCGGGCCCCCGTACGCGTTCTTCCAGTGGCTCGTCGTGCTCCCGCTCCTCGCGGTCGTGATCACCGGCGCGTACTACCTGTGGACGATGCACAAGATGGTCTTCGGATCGTCCAACCGGGCGCTCGGGACGCTCCACGACCTGACGCGGAGCGAGACCTTGGTCTATTCGATCCTGATCGTGCTGATGTTCGGGGTCGGGTTCCTGCCCGCGGTATGGCTCGGGATGTTGGAGTCGCCGAGCGTGTACCTCGCGGGGATCCTCACGGGAGGTCCGTAGGATGGCGGTCCCGTACCTCACGATCCTGCTGTTCTTCCCCGTGATGGCGGCGGTGATCACGTACCTCGTGGGCCGCACCCCGCGGGTCGCGAAGTGGGTCGCGACGGCCCTCTCGCTCGTCCCGCTCGCCCTCAGCTCCTACCTCGTCTACGCGTTCCTCTTCGCGCGCGGGGACCTCGCCTCCTTCACGACGTCCCCGCCGGTCGGCGTGGCGCCGAGCACCTACTATGCGTGGGAGCAGGCCGCCTGGATCCCGCAGATCGGCGTGCAGTACATCCTGGGCGTCGACGAGCTGTCGATCTTCCTCGTCTTCCTCACCACGCTCCTCACCCCGCTCGCGCTCGTGTTCAGCTGGGATGAGCGCCATCGCGTCCGCGAGTTCTACGCGATGTTCCTGTTCATGGAGACGACGATCCTCGGCGTCTTCCTCTCCCTGGACTTCTTCCTGTTCTTCATCTTCTGGGAGGCGGGCCTCGTCCCGATGTATTTCATCATCGCCGTGTGGGGCGGCCCGCGGAAGCGGTACGCGGCGATCAAGTTCTTCCTGTACACGCAGGCCGCGTCCCTCCTCGTCCTCTTCGGGATCTTCGCGCTCTACTTCTACGGCGGGACCTTCGACATGACCCGCCTCATCGACCTCAACCCCCTCGCGGCGCCCGCCCTCGCAGGGCTCTCGGGCCTCGTGTTCGTCGGCTTCCTGATCGGATTCGGGACGAAGCTGCCCACGTGGCCCCTCCACACGTGGCTTCCGGACGCGCACGTGGAGGCCCCGACGGGGGGCTCCGTCCTCCTGGCGGGGATCCTCCTGAAGCTCGGAGGCTACGGCCTCGTCCGCGTGAACGTGCAGATGATGGAGGAGGCCGCCACGCAGTGGTGGTGGCTCCTCGCCCTCCTCGGGATCGTCTCGATCGTGTACGGCGCGTTCGTCTGCCTCGCGCAGGACGACCTGAAGCGCCTCGTGGCGTTCTCCTCCGTGAGCCACATGGGGTTCGTGACCCTCGGCATCGCCGCCGGG
>DATEUK010000054.1:0-4335 GCA_035283165.1 Thermoplasmata archaeon | reverse complement strand
CCCGTCGAACTTCTCTCGGAACTTCGGGGCACTGAGGACGATTGCGAGGCTCTCCGGGGTCGTGATGAAGATGTGGGGGGGCCGCCGCGCCTGGCGCTGCCGTTCGCTCGTGCTCGTATCGCCCGAACGCACGCCGACGCGAATCTCCGGTGCGGGCTCGCCGAGCCGTGCCGACATCTCCGTCATCTCCCGGAGGGGCTCCTCGAGGTTCCTGTTGATGTCGTTCGCGAGCGCCTTCAGGGGGCTCACGTAGACGCAGTAGATCCGCTCCTCAAGTTCTCCCCGCTTCTGCAGCGCGTACAGCTCGTTGAGGACGGTCAGGAACGCGGTCAGGGTCTTCCCGGAGCCCGTCGGCGAGGACACGAGCACGTTCTTCCCGCCGTGGATTAGGGGGAGCGCGAAGGCCTGGGGCTCTGTGAGGCCCTCGAACCGACCGCCGAACCACCCCGCGACCAGGGGTTCCAGAAGGGCGAGAACCTCGTCTCGGCCGGCAGCCTTGGATACTCTCTTTATCAAGGGGACTCTCTCCGCGAGAAGTCGGAAATCGAGGAGCAAGGCATGGTGTCCCGAAAAGCTTTTCGCTCTCGCGGGAACACCGTCCCGTGTTCTGTCCGCGCAGGCGGAGTCGGACGCCTATTCTGGCTCCGCGCGGGGGACGGCCGATGCCCCGGCCGTCCCCCCGGGTGCACTCAGCTCCCAGTACGCCATCACGTGAAGAATCGCCAAGCCCACGTATGCTGGCGCCTCGACCAGCCGGTACACGGAGATCCGGAACAGAAAGTCGGCAACCGTGGCCGTCCGGATGGGGACCGCGCCGAGCGCCACGACCTCCGAGCCGGAGAACCATGTCGCGAGGGTGGCGGTGGCCGCGAGCAAGCCGCACAAGCCGAGCAGCGTGAAGGCCTGGCGGCGGGGGAGGAGTGTCACGACCTGCGATGCAAATGCGGCCGAGATAACAAATGTCGCGGGCAGCGTGCCCCAGACGAGCAGGCCTGCGATGTCCCGGATCGTCGAGAGGGGAAGCCCGGCCCGGGCCGCCCCGTACGCCTCCAGGAGGAACGCCCCGAGCAGAATCCCGATCACGACGCCCCCCACCGCGAGCATCAGGAACGCGAGCACGACGCACACCTCGTGCTTCCGCCCGGCCGCCCGCGCCCCCAGGAAGAGGAAGGTCGATCCAAAGCTGAGGAAGAATACGGAGACGACGGCGACGAAGGGGATCCAGGAGATCAGGAGCCCGATGGCGGTGAGGAGGAGTCCCCTGCGGGTCCGCCGCCACAGTTTCGCCTGCACGGCCTCATAGGCGTTCGCGAACCCTGACTTGGGGATGAGGACCGGACGGGCCGGAGCCGATCGGGCGGAGGGGGGGACGTAGCCGCACGTGGGACACGGCGGTGGCCCCACCACGAACGCGCCGCATGAGGGGCACGTCCCCCAGGACGGTCCCATTCCCCCCATGAGGAAGGGTACGGGGCGGCGCGTGAAAAGCCTTTCCCGGCCTACGCCCTCTCGAGGATGAGTGCCATCCCGTTCCCGCCTCCGAGGCACAAGGTCGCCAGGCCCCTCTTCGCGCCCCGATCCCGCATCGCGTGCGCGAGGGTCGCGACAATCCGCGCGCCGGAACAGCCGATCGGATGGCCCAGGGCGACCGCGCCGCCGTGGACGTTCAGCCGCTCGTGCGGAAAGCCCAGCACCCTCATGATCGTCAGGCTTGCGGACGCGTACGCCTCGTTGTGTTCGATCAGGTCGAAGTCCTCGACCGCAAGGCCCGTCTTCGCGAGCAGCTTCCGGACCGTGGGGATCGGGGCCTCCATCACGTCCTCGGGCCTCACCCCGCTCGTCGCATAGTCGACAATCCGTGCCAACGGCCGGATGCCCCGCGCGTCCGCCTCCTCCCGGGACATCAACACGGCGGCGCTCGCTCCATCGCTGAGCTGGGACGCGTTCCCCGCCGTCACCGTCCCGTCCGGCGTGAACACCGGCTTCAGACGGGCGAGCTTCTCGAGGGACGTATCGGGACGCACGCCCTCGTCCTGATCGAAAACGACGGTCTCGCCCTCCCTGGTGATTTCCACGGGGACGATCTCGTCGCGGAACTTCCCGCCCCGCTGCGCCTTCAGAACGCGCGTGTGGGACTCGAGCGCGAACCGGTCCTGCTCCTCCCGCGTGATGCCGAACTTCCTCGCGACCGTGTCCCCCGTGACGCCCATGTGGATGTCGGCGAATGCGTCCCGCAACCCGTCGTAGATCATCGCGTCGTGGAATCCCGTGTGTCCGTGGCGGACTCCCCACCGCGCCTCCTTCACGAGGTACGGGGCCTGGGACATCGACTCCATCGCACCGCCGACGACGACGGACTCATGGCCCGCGCGAATCGCGTCGAATCCAATCGTCATCGCCTTCATGCCCGACGCGCACACCTTGTTCACGGTGACCGCCCCGACGTCCTCGGGAACGCCGGCGAGCAGGGCCGCCTGGCGTGCGGGCGCCTGACCCTGTCCGGCCGCGATGGCGGTGCCCAGGATCACCTCGTGGACCTCCGACGGGACGAGACCTGCGCGCTCGATCGCGGCGCGGACGACGAGTGCGCCGAGCCGCGGTGCGGGGACGTCCCGGAGCGCCTTCCCGTACTTCCCGATCGGGGTGCGGACCGCGCTCGCCAAGACAACCTCAGCCATGGCTTCGGGTCGCGGACGCGACGATGCGATAAAACGCTTGTGCCGCCGGTCAAGCCCGGGAGGGCGCGCGGCGCTCCTTGAACGTCGAGGTCTCGTGGACCTCGAGATCCTCCGCCTCGACGGTGTGGACGGAGCAATAGGGGCCGAGGCGAACGCTGTGCCCTCGCACGAGTCCCGCGCGGGTCGCCTCGAGGTACACCTCCTCGCCCTCGATCGTCTCCGCGGTCAGCTCGCCCTTCCGCTCCCCGCGTCGAATCTCAATCTCTTGGGCTTTGATCGAGGGCACTTTCGAGGTTCCCACCAGACGGATGTCCACATCCTCGGCCTCGATGGTTCCGCCGATCTGGAACTCCCCGCGGCTCGTGAAGGATTGGGTCTTCACGCCCCCGCCGATCTGGACGGCGCCGGCGAAGCTCACGTCCTGAGCGTCGAGGACCGCGCCGCCAATCCGCGCGCTCCCGGACACCGACACCTCCTGAGCCCGCACGTCACCGCCGATGTTCGCCTTCCCGGAAACATGGAACTCCTGCACGGCGACATCCTTCGCGATGTCCACCCGGCCGGA
Source organism: Thermoplasmata archaeon (assembly GCA_035283165.1). Classification (GTDB taxonomy): domain Archaea; phylum Thermoplasmatota; class Thermoplasmata; order RBG-16-68-12; family EA-27; genus EA-27. The sequence continues at coordinate 1,092 of DATEUK010000054.1, read as the reverse complement.
CGCGTGGAACTCCTTGCCCGAGCAGCTGCCCTCGACCACGCACGCGCCGGAGATGTGGGCCTCGTCCGCGACCAGATCCCCGGTCACCCGGCCGCTGCCGGCGCACTTGAACTCCTCGAAGCGCTGGCCGCCGACCACGGTGCCGGAACCGCGGATCACGCACGTGCGTCCACCCTCCTCGATCCGGGGACCGAGCTTGCCCATCGCCTCCCGGATGCGGGCGTTGACCTCCTCCATCCGCCGCTGCGCCTCTTCCTTGTTTGTGAACGCCGCTTCGAGGCCGGCGGCGACTTGCTGCATCGCGCCCTCAATCGACCGCTCGATCATCGCCCCGATGTCTCCGTTCCGGATCTTCACCTGGACACGGGTGGCATGGCCGGCATGTCCGGCATGGCGCAGCGAGTCCGCTGCCGCGGGTGGAGCCGGGGGCTCCGGGGGCATAGGGGGCTCGACCCCGGAGGGAACGGAAGGGATGCCGGGCAGCTCCTGAACGGGCGGGAGGGTCTCCGACTCCCGGCCCTCAGGCGCCGCCTCGACCCGGCCCTTGATGTCCAGGTACGTCTTCTCGCTGATCTCCCCTCGGGCGAGCCGCTCTTGGAGTCGATCCAGCAGTTCTTCCTTCCGCATCACGACCACCAGCGCGTCGGCATCATCGGATGACGCGCAGGCCAGCCGACAGTAGGCCCCCGGAGCGCAAGAGCTCCTGCTGAAGGGTCTTCGCGATTTCGGTCATCACGGGAATTCGGTCCGCGTTCATTTCGAGCCACCTCAGGTCGCAGCATGGACGCGGAGTTATTTATACAAGCGTCAAAATGAAAATGGCGCGCCTCCACCCCGGGATGGAATGTGTCAACTCTTCGGTGGAAAAAGCCCCGCGGGGGAGGGAATCTCAAAATAGCCGCACTCCCTACGCGCGCCCCGTGGACGAGGACGCCCTCGCGCTTCTGCAGGTCGTTTCGTCCCCGAGTCGATTGCGCATCCTCTCCCTCCTCTCGGACGGGGTCGACCATCCCGAGGAGCTCGCGAAACGGATGAAACTGCGCCGGCAAGGGGTGGACAAGCAGTTGCTCGAGCTCTATCGCTACGGGTTCG
>DATEUK010000053.1:0-3315 GCA_035283165.1 Thermoplasmata archaeon | reverse complement strand
GCGGTAGAAGTCGATGCCTTGGTGCGCGATCTCCACGACGCGGATTCCCGCCGCCAGCCATGTGTAGTTCGATCCTCCGTAGGTTACGGAGGAGCCCTGAGAGTCGAACACCTGGGTTCCGATGTAGTAGTACCCCGTCCGGTCGACCTGGAGGCTCGCGCGGAGGAGGAACAGATCATACCCCCCGTTCGGCGGCACGTCCGTATCCACCCCAAGGTCCGCATGAGGCGGGCTGAACTGGGCGGGGGGCGGATCGAAGTCCGTCGCCCGATACCCCGAGGTCGTGTGCACGTCTGTGTCGAGGAGGCCGCCGAAGTCATCGCGCAGTTCCAGCTCGACGCGATAGGGCCCGTCAAGGCCGCTGGCATAGATTCGGAGGCCGAGATAGGATAACGGCGTGGCGACAGGGCCGGGACCTGCGAAGAAGCCCCTGTAGATGGTTTCGAGAAAGACGGACCCGTCGCCGCTGTACAGACTCCCAACCACGTAGTAGTACCCCGTCGTCACGACCGTCACGACAGCGTCCACTTCGAGGTAGTCGAACAAAGTGTCGCCGTCCACGTCGACCCCAAAGTCCGCGTGCGGCGGCGCGAACGACGCGGGCCCCGTGCACGTCGTGAGCAAGCTCGTATCCGAGACGTTCGTGTCCACGGAACTCGTGGCGGTAATCGTGGCCACGTCGCACCCGCTCGCGGTCGGCGGGATGTCGACACCCACGATGATGTTCACCGACCCGCCCGAGGTCAGATTCCCCGTGTCGGGGACGGTGTCCCCATCCATGTCGACGAGCGGGTTCACGCCCGACGCGTCCCACAGCGTGACGCTCCATACGGAGAGGGACGTGAGATCGAACGTGTCCCCCCCCGCCGTCCCCGTGTTCCGAACCCGGAGCGTGTAGAACACCCGATTGCCGGGGGCCCCGAGGTCCGAAGTGGAGGACGGGTTGATTGAGACCCCGACGGGACCCGGCGGCAGGCCGAGATTCAGGTCACCGTAAAGGCCGAGTGGGATTGGCCCCGTCACGTAGTCGGGCCACGTGCTATGTCCCCGCGAATAGTCGTACACGCCGGGACCGGCCTGGCTCCCTCCGAAGAGGCCGAGCGTGTCGCCTGCGGCGGCGCCGAGGAGTGCGAGCGGAATCTGGAACTCGTAGATGCGGTGGTCGGCAGCCTCCAAGTCGCTGGGGCCGAATCCCCCCGCCCCCGCGAGGCCCGCGTGGTTCGGGAGGCTTGGATTGAACGGACTGTCATGGTTCATCCACGTGCCGGACGCGGAGTACACGAGGTGCTCCGTGAAGTTCGACGTGAAGTTCAAGTAGACGAGGAATTGGTCCTCCCGTCCGTCCGTCGCGAGCCCGTCGTGCCCGGTGTCGAGGGCGAAAGAAGCGGCGTCGAAGTCGTTCACCAGGTCCCCTGTCGCGTCGTATGCGAACCAGAGGTACGTCCCGTCGTTCTTCACGAGCATCGTCGCGGGCACAAGATTCCCGAGGATCGCCCCGAGGTCCACCGCCGCGGCGTCCGCCCACTCGCCCGGACCCATGGCGCCGTCGATGGCGGGCACCACAGACGCCCACTCCGCATCGACGCTGTCCCCGGAATGCGCCCTCGCCCCGCCCGAGACCAAGAACAGGCTCGCGATGACGATCCCGCCCACGAACGCACACGCGATTTGGCGGTGAGTGATGGTCACCCTTCCACTCCCCAGGCCGAACCCTCCGTCCGGACATGTGGGCATGGAAGGAGGCGGTATTTCAGGGTTCCCCACTGATGTCCGCCCTCGCTGCGGCTGAGGAGGCGTCTCCAAAGCCTTTTTGGCGGCGGTCGCAATCGCTCGGCCATGTCGGGTCCGTCCGGGCTCCCCGCTAAGTTCCGCATCGGCTGCTCCGGCTGGGGGTACGACGACTGGCTCGGCGGCTTCTATCCGGAGGGCACGCCGAAGTCCGACTACCTGAAGCTGTACTCCAACACGTTCGACACGGTCGAGATCGACTCCTCCTACTACCGGATTCCGCAGCCCGCGATGACCGCGAACTGGCGGCGCACGGTTCCGGACGGCTTCTTGTTCGCCGCCAAGTTCCCGAAGAAGATTACGCACGAGAAGAAGCTCGTGAATGTGGAGGAGCCCCTCTCCTGGGTCTACAAGTCCATGGCGGAACTTCGCGACCGCCTGGGGGCCCTCGTCGTGCAGCTACCGCCAAGCGTGAAGTACGAGTCGCACGGAGAGCACATGCGGACGTTCCTCGGCCTGCTCGACCCAAAGATCCGGCACGCCATCGAGTTCCGCCACAAGTCGTGGTTCCGCGACGACGTGTACGCGATGCTCCGCGACAAGAACGTCGCGATGGCGTGGACGGAGAACCAGTACGTGACCTCTCCCCCCGTCGTGACGGCGGACTTCGTCTACCTGCGGCTCGTCGGCGAGCGTGACATTGAGGAATTCAAGGAAACCGTCAAGGACCGTTCCAAGGAGATGCGGGAGTGGTACCGCCACCTCGAGACGGAGGCCTCCGGGGACGACGTGCGGCAAGTGCTCGTGTTCTTCAACAACCACTATGCGGGTTTCGGACCCGCGAGCGTAAACGAGTTTCGGCGGCTGGCGGGGATGATGGAGATGGGCTTTCCCGCAGCGGGCGGGGCGCAGCGCGGTCTGGGTGACTTTGGATGACCACACCGAGACGACCGGAGATGCAGATCGAGGTTTCGCCGGACGGCGAGAACGGCTGGACAGCCATCACGCTCCCCTACGATCCCGACACGCCGTTCTCGGTCGTACCGTACGATGTCCTGAAGCGCGTCGGCATCCAGCCCGAGTCCCTCGAGGAAGTCCGGATTGCCGGAAAGATCGAAGATCGCAACATCGGGACCGCCTACTTCCGCTACAATGAACGGGTCTCGAAGAGCCGGGTCGTGTTCCCTCACCCGGAGGACCCGTGCACCTGGGGATGGCACGCGGTGTACTATCTGGGCTGGGAAGTCGACGCCTCGACGGGGGAGCTTCGAAAGAACCCTCGGATCCTGGGTTCGGACTGACGTCCCGTTCGGTCGCCCGCGTCCAACCGACGTGAGGTCGGTCGCGTTTCCCGCACGCATGGCCCTCGGTGTATAAATGTCTACGAATGTGCCAATCCTCACTGGGGTGAGTCGACACCGCCGCCCGCAATGTTCGATGTGCTACTACCATTCCGCGATTCCTTGAAATATCACGGTAGGATGGTCTGGCGGGGGCCGAATCATGGCGGCACAACCGAAACCGGGCGCGATCGTGCACGTGGAGATCATTGCGAAGGAGACGGCGGGCGTGAAGAAGTTCTTCTCC
>DATEUK010000052.1:0-23106 GCA_035283165.1 Thermoplasmata archaeon | reverse complement strand
TCGGGCGGAGCTCGCGCTCCCCGGGCCGACGATCCTGGACGAGGGTCGGTTCGCACAGTTCTTTTCGACTCACGGCACGACGATGATCTTCCTGTTCATCATCCCTGTCTTCGTCGGGTTCGGGAACTACTTCGTGCCCCTCTTGATCGGCGCGAAGGACATGGCGTACCCCCGGATCAACGCCCTCGGGTTCTGGATGCTGCCGGGCGCCGCCGCCCTCATCTGGCTCGGTCAGGCGGACGTCGGCTGGACGGGGTACGCACCGCTGTCGTCGAACGAGATCTTCACGCTCGGAGAGGGCGTGGACATGTGGCTCGCCGGCCTGATCATCGTGGGGACGTCCTCGATCCTGGGGGCGATCAACTTCCTTGTGACAATCGCGAAATTCCGCCGGCCGGGGATGACGTTCCGGAAGATGCCCCTGTTCGTATGGTCCATTCTCACGGTCTCCATCATGATCGTGATGGCCACGCCGGTCCTCGCAAGCGGCCTCACGCTCGCGTTCCTGGACCGGAACCTCGGCACGTGCTTCTTCAACTCTGCGGGCGCATGTGCGGGCAACCCAGGCCACCCGATCCTCTGGCAGCACCTCTTCTGGTTCTACTCCCACCCGGCCGTGTACATCATGATTCTCCCGGCGATGGGCGTGATCAACGAGGTCATCCCGAAGATGGTCCGGAAGCCGATCTTCGGCTACTTCGCGATGGCGATCGCGATGTTCGGAATCGGTTTCGTGGGGTTCGTCGTATGGGCCCACCATATGTTCACCACGGGCTTGTCGCTCACCGTGCGAGCCCCGTTCATGTTGGCGACGATGGCGGTCGCGGTGCCGACGGGCGTGAAGATTTTCAACTGGCTCGCGACGATATGGAGGGGCAGCGTCTCGTTCAAGACACCGATGTTGTACGCGATAGGGTTCCTCGGGCTCTTTACGATTGGCGGCATTACCGGTGTGTACCAAGGGTCAATCCCGGTGGACTACAACCTCCAAGATACGTATTGGGTCGTGGCGCACCTGCACTACGTCCTCTTCGGCGGGTCTGTGATGGGCCTCTTTGCGGCATGTTACTTCTGGTTCCCGACGATGACGGGCCGGATGTACAACGAGCGCCTCGGAGTAATTCACTTCTTGGTGACGTTCATCGGAATGAACATGACGTTCTTCACGATGCACTTCCTCGGTCTGTTCGGGATGCTCCGACGGACCTTCGACTTCACGTCCGAGCTCCCGGATTGGCCCGTCTTGAGGGATCTCAACCTGTTCTCCTCGATTGGGGCGTTCATCCTTGGCGCCGGTCAGCTAATCTTCTTCTACAACATGATCGTGAGCCGGTACAAGGGGAGCCGGGCCTCCGCGGATCCTTGGGCGTGAGACCGTGCGTCTCCTCCGGGTTCTTGCGGTTGCGACGGCCGCCGGGGCGTGGCTCGTGATCATGGTGGGCGGATTCACGACCGCGTCGAACTCCGGCGCGGGATGCCGCGAGGCGGTCATCTGCGGCGGGACCCCCCTTGGCGCCGAGGCTGCCGCGGTGGAGGGCGCCCACAGGGTTGCCGCTTGGGCGGAGGGGTTCCTCGCTCTCTTCATGCTCGTCTTGGTCCTTCGCCGGTACCGGCAGTGGACGCCCTTGCGAAATCTGACCGTGCTCGCGTTCGCGCTCGTCGTGGTGCAGGGCGTGATCGGCATGCTGTCCGTGGCGGCGATTTTCGGAGATCTCGGACTAGGAACGGCCTACCCGGCGTTGGTGACCGCGCACTTGGGCGTGGCGACGGCGTTCCTGGCCGTCACGGTGTTGAACGCGGCGGTCGTGTTCCGAGGGCCACCGCCAGAACCGTTGGGAACCCATGAGTCGCGACCGACCGCCGCAGACTCCTGAACTCTTTCATACCGGCTCTTCGTCGCGCCGACGAGCGTGATGAATTATGTATGCGAAGGCTGCGGGGACGCCGATGGCGGTGGTGATGAGCATCATCTCGAACACGGGGACGATCGCCTGGGGCGCGCTGCCGGCTCCTACGATGTAGTCCCCCTCCATCCCCGCCGCCCTGTGCCCGGTGACGTGACACCAGTACTTCCCACTGGCGTCCTGCCCGAACGTGAGTGGCCCGAAGAAGATCCTCTCCCCCGGCGGGACGTATCCCTCGTAGAATACCAAGAACTCTGGGTAATCCATCCTGAAGTTGTGCACCATGATCCCCTCGTTCCGGAGCTCGAAAACGATTGGCTCTCCTATCGCGATTCGGATTGGCTCCTCGGCAGTGATCAGACACAGCGTCATTGGGGGCGGGCATCCCGTCTCCCGGAAGATGATCTCGATGATGCGGCCGGCTCGGATGGTCAGGTTCCCGATCATGCCCTGCGCCCTCGCGTTCGCGTCCGTCGGACCGTATGACACGTTGCCGAGTGGCAGCGTGTTGAGCGTGAACACGATTGTTCGGTTCTCGAACGGCGGGATGGGCTGCGTCTCGTTCACGCCGTCCACCGCGAAGTCGACGCGAAATGTGTATGTCTGCGACGCGTCGTTCCACACCCGCATCGTCACGTTCTGTCCGAGCCCGAACTCGAGCGAATCGGGGACGATACGGAACGGTCGCGTAACATTCCCCGTCTCCTGGAGTCGGACTTTCGTGATCTCCGGTGGCCTCGGCGGCGGCCCATACGGTCTTGGTGCCACGCCCGCAGCGGTGGCTTCCCGTTGTCGCTGCTCCGCCGTGAACACGTGGATCGTCGCGCGCATTCCATAGTGGCCCGGCCCGCAGAATTCTGCGCATTGCGTGAGGTAGTCGCCGGGCTCGTCGGCCTGGAGCCACCACACGTTCACCCGGTGGGGCATGGCGTCAATCTTGACCGCGAGCTCGAGGACCGCGAAAGAGTGGATCACGTCGTGAGACGTGACCTCGAGGCGCGCGACGCTCCCGGCCTGGATCCACATCTCCCCGCTGGTCGAAGCGTTCGGGGTGCTTCCGACATTGTCGTTTTCGTAGTAGTCGAACTTCCAAGCGAACCGTTCCGACTGGACGACGATCGTGTAGTCGTGAGGCGGGGGCGTGTCCGTATACTGAAGCACCGGCCAGGAGATTCCCGTGATGATCACGAGGATGATCGTCGGAACGACCGTCCAGACCTTCTCGAGGGTTGGATTCCCCTCGATGTGTTCCGCGGTCGGGGAGACGCTCCTCCGGTATCGAATCAGGAACCAGAACAGGGCGCCGTAGACGACGATGGACACGCCGATTGCGAACGCCGTGATTGCCCAGAAGAGCCCCTCGACCCGGCTCGCGACGGGACCCGCCGCCGCCTGCGCGGATCCGGCGAACGCGAGGAGGAGCAGGGGGACCGCGAAGAGGGCGCGCCCGCGCATTCGGGCCGCCGAAAACTGCCCGCGGTAAAAAGGTTTGCTCGATGGAGGCTGAGGAGAGTGGCGAAGCGGGAAAGGGTTAAGTGGCGCTTTCCCATGCGCGCGCCCATGGCGAAGCCCCGGGAGGTCCGCGGCTGGGTCCTCTATGGAACCGCTGTCGCCACCGCGTTCCTGATGCTCGGGTTCCGGCTGTTCTACAGCACAAGCGGCGCGATCTCCCCCTCCTTCCTCTTCGAATGGATTGACGTGCCGTTCGTCCTCGCTGTCCTCGCGGGTGCGCTCGCGGCCCTCGGCCTGTACCAGGCCCTGTGGTACCGCCTCGTGACACGACAGGGTGTCCCCTTGTTTGCGTCCTCGTTCCTGATGTTCGTCGTCGCAGCGCTCCTGTTGTACGGGTTACCCGCCCACCTCGGGGTGGTCACGTTCTTCTACCTGATGTTCGTTGCCGCCGTCGTCCTCTTCGTGTACACGCCGATGTTGTCCTACGGGTCCAAAGTATACACCGGGATTGCCGTCGTCGGCGCAGGGGCCCTCCTCGCGTCGTCGCTGTACGGGCCATTCACGGGGCAGGCGCCCCTGTGGAACCCGGTAATCCTGGGAACGATCGTCGCCGAGGCGCTACTGCTCCTCGGGACGCTTCGCCTGCTCCAGTTCGCCGTTCGCACGATGCCGGTCGCGGCCAGCGCCTGAGTCAGGTGGTGCGCACTGGGATCGCGGCCTCTTCCTTCCGCTTCACGCGCTCGACGACGGGTTTCGTCGATACGAGATGCCGCTTCATCCGGAGTCGCTCCGGCGAGATCCCAATGGCGAGACCCACGAGCTGGGGCAGGTGCAGGATCGGGAGCTCGATCCTCCGTCCGGACGCCTTCTCGGCACGGCCCTGATACATGTCGAGGTTGATGTGGCACAGCGGGCACGACGTGGCCATCACGTTCGCACCGTGCTCCTTTGCCTCGATCATGTTCTTCGCGTTCATGCGCATCGAGGCGTCCTCGTTCACGAAGGTGATGGGGAATCCGCAGCACTTCTTCCGACCCTCATAGTCGACGGGCCTCGCTCCGAGCGCGTCGATCAATTTCTCGAAGTACTCGGGCCGGTCAGGATCGTCGTATCCGTGGAGATAGCCGGGCCGGATGAGCTGGCACCCGTAGAACGATGCCACGTTGAGTTCCGAGAGGTCCACCTTCACGCGGCGACGCAGGTTCCCGAGCCCGACCTCGTTGACGAGCACCCAGAGGATGTGCTTGATCTCCACGGTCCCGTTGTACCGGAGGCCGATCTCCGCGAGCATGCGGTTCACCTCGGCCAGCCGTTCTGGATCGTCCTTGAGCTCGCGGTTCGCGCGATCCATGTTGAACTGGCACGTCGAGCAAACGGTCAGGATGTCGAGGCCGAGCTTCTCCGCCATCGCGAACGTGCGGGCGTTGAGGACACGGCTGAGGTCGTAGTCCACGTCCTGCATGAACCCGGCACCGCAGCACGTCGCGTCCTCGAGCTCCACGATCTCGATGCCGAGTTCCTCGGCAATCAGCTTCGTGCTCGTGTCCAGCTCGCTGCAACTGTCCTGGCCGACGCACCCGGGGAAGTACGCGTATTTCACCTGCCCGCCCCCTTTCGCTTCCTACGTTCGTTCAGCTCGACGAGCGTCTGGACGTCCGCGATTCCCTTGATCTTTTTCTTCCGAAGCTCGGGCGTCTTCCCCCGGAGGATCACCCTTGCCGCGACGGAGGCCTGTGAGGCCATCCCCGCGAGGCCGAGCGACTTGTTTGCGGTCGCGAACTCGTTCAGCTTCCCCGACCGGAGGACGGTCTCGTAGAACGCGATCGCGTGCTTCGCTCCCTGGCTCACAATGCCCGCCTCAATCGACCGCTCCCGCATGGCCATGATCGCGTCCATGGGTTTCACGTGGACGGGGCAGACCTCGTTGCAGTACAGGCAGGTGTCGCAGTCCCAGATCCCGTTCGCCTCGCTGTACTGCCGAAGTCGATCGAGGGAGGCCTCGTCGCGGTCATCCGCGACGAACCGGTACGCCTTCGCGAGGGCCGCCGGGCCGAGATAGTCGGGATTCGCCTCTCGGGATGTGCACTCGCTGAGGCATGAGCCGCACATGATACAATCCTGTGCGATCTTGAGGAGGTCCATCCGTTTCTTGGGGACGATGTACGGTCCCTTGGGGGCTTTCCCGGGCTGGAGGTACGGCTCGACGTCGTACACCGCCTTCCAGAAGGGTTCCATGTCGGAGACAAGGTCCTTCAAGACGGGCAGGTTTTTCATCGGCTCGACGACCAAGTACCCGTCGCGGTCCAAGAGGGGCTTCGCCTGCGTGTTGCACGATAGCCCCGTTCGGCCATTCATGCTCATGGCGCACGATCCGCAGATTGCCGAGCGGCAGGAGCGGCGGAACGAGAGGGTCGGGTCGCGGAAGTAGTGGATCTCGTGAAGGAGGTCCAGGACGGTCCGCCCCGGCTCCACGGGGAGGTCCCACTCGTCGTAGTGGGGCTCCGTGTCGACGTCCGGGTCGAACCGGTACACCTTGATCGCGGTCACTAGTACGTTCGCTCCTTCGGTTCCCATCTCGTGATTCGCACGGGTTCGAACGTGACCTCGATTCGGTCCCCGTACTGCCACGCGAGCGTGTGCTTCAGCCAGTTCGCGTCGTCCCGGGCCGTATGGTCCGTCCGGGCGTGCGCCCCCCGGCTCTCCCGTCGCATCAGAGCGCCGAGCGCGATCGGTGCGGACAGATCGAGGAGGTTCCGGAGTTCCATGGCCTCGAGGAGGGCGTAGTTGAACTTCTTCTCCCTTGCGCCCACGCTGACGTTCGAATACCGCCGCTTGAGGGCACGGACGGCCTCGACCGCGCTTGCCATGTCGGCCTCATTGCGGAAGACGCCCACGTTCTCCCACATCACGCGCTTCAGGTCCTGGCGGACCCGCTCGACGCTTTCGCCACCCTCGGCCTTCATCAGTTCGTCGACCCGCCGGTCCTCCGCCGCCAAGACCGTCGTGCCTCCCGCGACCTGCCCCTTGCCTCTCGCGAACGCAGCTGCCGCCTGACCGGCTCGCTCGCCGAAGACGATGCATTCCAGGAGAGCGTTGCCGCCAAGCCGGTTCGCCCCATGGAGGGACACGCAGGCACACTCCCCCGCCGCGTACACTCCCGGCACATTCGTCGCGCCGTCGTTGTCCGTGGCGATCCCGCCCATGATATAGTGCTGCGCCGGTTCGATTGGAATCGGCTTCTCCCCGGGGTCCACATCCGCGAACTCCGTGGAGAACTGGTACACCTCCGGGAGTCGTTCGCGGATTCGGTCCTTGCCGAGGTGCGTGAGGTCGAGGTGCACGTATCCCCCGGGGAACGCCCGTCCCTCCAACACTTCCGTCGTGATCGCGCGGGACACGATGTCGCGGGGGGCCAGGTCGAGCATCTTCGGGGAGTACTTCTCCATGAACCGCTCGCCTTTCGCGTTCCGCATGATGCCGCCTTCGCCGCGGGCGGCCTCCGTGATCAGGATGTTCGGGCCGTGGAGCGAGGTCGGGTGGAACTGCACGAACTCCATATCCTTGAGCGCGCACCCCGCCCGGAGCGCCATCGCGAGACCGTCCCCCGTGCATGTGACCGCGTTCGTCGTCTTCTCGTACATCTGCCCCCCGGGGCCAGTGCAGATCACGCACGCGCGCGCTTGGAACTCGTCCAGCGCTCCGTTCGAGACTCTGTATGCGACCAGGCCCGAGAACCGCCCCTCTTCGACGATGAGGCTCGTGGCGGCCCACTCCTCGTAGAGGGTGATGCCCTCCTTCACGAGCTGCTCCCACGCGGTCTGCATGAGCGCGAGACCCGTGCGGTCTCCTGCGAAGTACGCACGCGCTTGGCGCATTCCGCCGAAGGGACGGTTGAACAGCTTCCCTTGCTCGTCCCGCGAGAAGGGCGTGCCGAGGTGGTCCATCTCCACAATCGCGTCCGGGGCTGCGCGCGTGAGGATTTCGACGCTGTCCTGGTCCGCGAGGTAGTCAGAGCCTTTGATCGTGTCGAACGCGTGACCCTCCCACGTGTCGCCCTCCGCGAGGGCGGCGTTGATGCCTCCGGCCGCCGCGACGGAGTGGGACCGAAGGGGGCTGAGCTTGGACACGATCGCGACGTCGGCGCCCGCGAGATGGGCGGTGCGCGCTGCGTGGGCCCCGGCGAGACCTCCGCCTACGATGAGGACGTCGTGCCTCTGCATTGATGGACGAACCGCGGAATCGCGGAGCCGTCTTTAAAGCTGCGGTATCGACCGTTTGTCTCTATCGGATTCATGCGGACCGCGGTCGCTTTACGTTCGCGTCACACAGGTCGTACACGGGGCAGACCTCGCATCGCGGCCGGCGAGCCGCGCAGATTTCGCGTCCGAACTGGATGAGGACGAGGTGGCCCCGCGCGCGTCGGCTCGGAGGGATGAGTGCTTTCAGCTGGGCGGTGATCTCCTCATAGTTTCCCGTTCGGGCAAGCCGCCAACGGCGCGCCAGGCGAGCGATGTGCGTGTCGACGGGCATCGTATCCCGTCCCGCGACCAGGCTCAGCCACACGTCCGCGGTCTTCGGGCCAACCCCGGGAAGATCCTTGAGCGCGGCCCTCGCCGCGTGGGTGGGGAGGTCGAGGAGACTCTCGAGGCCCCTCCCGTGGGCACCCAGGAGCTCTCTCGCGAGCTGACGGATGCGGGGGACCTTCTGACGCGCGAGTCCCGCAGGCCTCAGAATCCGGACGAGCCTGGCGGTATCCGCGCGGGCGATCGTGGCAGGGGTCACCGCCATCTCCCCCCTCAGACTCCGCATGACCTTCTCCGTCATCGCGTCCGTGCTGTTCTGGCTCACGACGATTGAGATGAGGACCTCGAACGGGTCGACGCCCTCTGCCCAATTCGTGACCCGGAACCGCCGCCACAAGACTTCGAACGCCGTCCGGAAGGAGGCGTCGTTCACCGTCTCACCCGCCGACGAGCGAGCGGAACATCGTGAACACGTTCCGCGGCCGCTCCCGCAGCCGCCGGATGAAGTACGGGAGCCAGTTCGGTCCGTATGGGATGTACTCGGCCACACGATACCCCTGAGTCACGAGGTCCCGTTTCAGCGGCTCCCGAATTCCTCGCAACATCTGGAACTCCCAGATTCTGCGGTGCACGCGGGCGAGTTTGATCGCTTTCTCGACGAACGTTCCGTCGTGCGTCGCCACCGCGAACCGATCCCCGCGTTCAAAGAGGGTCTTGAGGAGGTCCCCGAAGGAACGGTCCACGTCCGCGCGCCGGCGGTAGGCCGTTTCCTCCGGCTCCCTGTAGGCCCCTTTCGTGAGTCGCACTTTGCCACCGATCTCCAGCAGCCTGGCCAAGTCTTTCCGGGTCCGCCGGAGGTTCGCCTGCAGACACACGCCGACGTCGTGGTGGCGGTGATGGAGATCCTCGTACATCCCGAGGGTGTCGTCCGTGAACCGTGAACCCTCCATGTCAATCCACAGGAAGCCCCCCATCGCCCGAATCCGGTCGAAGAGCGGGAGCACCTTGGTTTCGCAGTACGCGCGGCCGAACTCGAGCCCGAACTGGGAGGGCTTGATCGACACGGACGCCCGGAGTTTCTCCTTCTCGATCGCCTCGAGAACCCTCTGATATTCCAGGACCGTGTCCTCGACTTGGTCCTTCTCACGGTAGTGTTCCCCGAGCAGGTTCAGGATCCCGTCGTAACCGCGCGCGTTTGCTGCCCTCGTCTCCCGGATGGCGTCGTCGATTTTTTCGCCCGCGACGAAACCCCTGGCGAACCGGATGAGGAAGCCCACGGCAGCGGGAGAGTTGGCGGCGGAATAAGGATTCCGACCCTATCCACCGAGGAGGTTGAAGCCGCCCATGCCGAGCATGATTAGGATTCCATACGCGATGCTGAGCACCGCCGCGACGACCGTCACCGTGTGGCGGACGCGTTCGCGCCCCCAGCGCATGACGGGGTACGTCAGCCCGATTCCAAAGACGACCATCCCGACGACGACGCCGATGCCGAACGCAACTACGCCCAGGGTAAGGCCTGCGACGTCGGTGGCCGCGATCCCGAGCGCCGCAACGAGGAGGACGAGCAGCTCATCGTTGCTCGCGAGGCCGTGGACGATTCCGATGCCGAACATCGTGCCGTGGTCCCGGTACGCCCGCGCGTGCGCGTGGGCGTGCCCGTGCTCGACCCCGTCGTGATCGTGGCGGTGCTGGTGAAGGATTCCGGCGCGCTCCAGCCACGCCCGCATCCGCTGCAGCATTCCATACTCCCAGAGGAGGGCCAGGGCTCCGATGAGAACGAGCATCGCTGCCACGGCCAGTTCGAGCTTCTCGAGGGAGTCCCCGATCACTGCCGCGCCCGCCACGAAGAAGGCGGCGGTGATGACGGAGGCCGTGAGCGTGTGCCCCACCGCCCACGACGCGGACATCGCCGTGGTGTGCCTCAGGCTGCGGCTGCGCAGGAGGAGGTTCGACACCGCCGCCAAGTGGTCGGCATCGTAGCTGTGCTTGAAGCCCAGCGCGAGCGCGAGTGCGAGAAAAGCCAGGACCTCCGACACCGGACACCATTCGTAAGTAGCACTGAGGAAAAATACGTAACACTACTTGAAGCTTGGGACGTCGCCTTAATCCCCCAGTAGCACGTCCCCGGCTCCGGTGTAGCACGTGTCCGTGGCGAGGATTGGCGTTTCCCTTGGGGGGTCCCTTCTCGAAGAGTTCGACAGGTACGTCGCGGAGAAGGGGTTCGACAGTCGTTCCGAGGCGCTGCGAGCGCTCATCCGGGAAGCCCTCACGGAGAAGAGGGTCGCAGAGGGCGGCGAGGTCGTGGGGACGATCACGTTCGTGTACCGTCACGACGTCGGCACGGTCACCCACGGGATCCTTCACCGCCAACACGATTTCGTGAACGCGATTCGTGCGACCGCACACACGCATCTCTCGGACGAGACGTGCCTCGAGGTCCTCCTGGTCCAGGGGAAGGCGGTCAACGTCCTGCGACTCGCAGACCGCATCCGGACCGCTCGCGGCGTGCTCTTCGAGCAGACGGTCATGACCTCTCCCGATCTCCGATAGCGGAGCACAAACATTCAAGAACCGGGCTCCCGTGGCTCCGGCGATGGACTTCCCGAAACTGCTGGACGGCGCGAAGGGCCTCCCGGACATCTTCGAGATCGTGAAGCGCGCGGTGGAGATGGACCTCGGCTACGCGCGCGGCGGCCTCATGCTCGGACTCGCCGATCTCGGGAACCACCCGCGGGGGTTCATCGGTGCGTTCTACCCGATCGCGACGAACGTGATCGTGATGAACAAAGTCCCGCTCGCGCGGATCCGGGAGACGGACCCCCAGCTTTGGCGGTCGTACGCGTTCCATGTGCTCCTCCACGAGTATCTGCACTCCGTCGGATACATCGACGAGATGCTGTGCCGACGGAAGGTGTATGACCTCAGCCTCCAGCTGTTCGGAGGCAGCCATCCGGTGACCCAAATCGCAGAGGACGTGTCGAAGTTCTTCCCGAATCTCGTGTACCCGGACGCGGCGTGGCAGCCGGAGGAACTCCGGCTCGAACTCGTCGAGGGGTTCGACCGCGGGAACACGGGTTACATCGCGTGACCGCGGTGCGGCGGCCGAACGGTATTATACAGAAGCCGAATTCCCGCGCGGCGTCGGGACCATGGAAGCCGGGTGGTGGAAGAAAGCGCTCGCCGAGATGCTCGGTGGGTTCGCCCTCGTCGCCGTCGGCGCCGGTTCCGTCCTTGCGTCGAACGGGGACCTGCTGACCGCGACGCTCGGTCATGCGTTTGTGATCGCGGTCTTCGGCACCGCTCTCGGCCCGATCTCCGGCGGACAGATCAGCCCTGCCGTGACCCTCGGCCTGATGGCCACTAGGAGAATCAAGGCGGACCTCGGCATCGTGATCGTCGTCTTCCAGCTCATCGGCAGTGTCCTCGCGGGGTTCCTGCTGCTCTGGCTGTACCCCGCGAGGCCCCTGAGCCTCGCAACCCCCGCCGTCGCGGGGTCGATTTCCGCCGTGCAAGGGATGGTCCTCGAAGGCCTCATGACGTTCTTCCTCGTGTTCGTCGTCTTCGCCACCGCCGTGGACCCCCGAGGTGCCGCCAAGACCCTCGGTGCGATCCCGATCGGCTTCACGGTCGGCATCGACTGGTTCCTCGGCGGCGCGCTCACGGGTGCCGCCATGAGTCCGGGGCGGTGGATCGGGCCTGCGGTCGCTTCCGGGTTCTTCGAGAACTGGTGGGTGTACTGGGTCGGCCCGCTCGTCGGCGGTGTTGTGGCTGCGCTTGTATACCACAACGTCTTCCAGCCCAGGGAGGATCGATAGTGGCGCTGATGTGCTCTCTGAATCGAGAATCAGACCCTTACGAGGTCGCTTGAACGCGTCGAAATGTCGATTTCCGATGCCCTCGACACAACGTTTAAATGAGCGACCCCAATCGAGCGGCTTGCGATGATTCAGGGGTAGCGGCCCGTGCCTCCTCCCCCCACGACAACGCCGCCTACGGCTGCCCAAGAAGCACGCCCGAAGTTCCGCGCCCAGCGCCATTTCGTGAAGGTCCGTGAGGTCACATGGATCACCCCGAGCACGTATCTGATCTACTTCACAATGGACGACAACGGGTCGAGCCCCGTGTTCGACTTCGAGACCGGACAGTTCCTCTCCATCTTCGTGGACCACCCCGACGGCAAGGCGATCAGCCGTCCGTACTCGATCGCTTCCGCGCCGCACGAGAAGGACACGATCGAGCTGTGCATCAAGGTTGTCGAAGGCGGGTTCATGTCGAACTATCTGAAGGAGCGGAAGCCCGGGGATCGGTACCGGATCATGGCACCCCTCGGCGCCTTCATCCTGCGGGAGCCGATCGACACGGACATCGCGTTCATTTCCACGGGGACGGGGGTCGCCCCGTTCGTCGGCATGACGAAGCACCTCATCCACCGTGGCCTGATGGATCACGAGATCTACATGTTCACGGGCGTGCGGTACGTGAAGGAACTGCTATACCACGACCTCTTCCAGGAGTGGGAGAGGAAGTACCCGAACTTCCACTACATGCCGAACATCTCGCGCCCGGAGACGCCAGACTGGAAGGGCCGGAAGGGCTACGTCCAAGTGGCGGTGAAGGAGGTCGTCAAGGACCCGGGGAACGCGACGGCCTGGATTTGCGGCCTTCACGATATGGTCGAGCAGACGCGTGCCCTCTGTGGAGAGATGGGCTTCCACACCGTGCGGTTCGAGAAATGGGACTGACGCCCGCGACGGAGTTCTGTGCGGTACCACACACCCCCGCCGCAGTCCCGTTATACGTCAACATGCATCCCGTGCCGTGCTTGACACGGTTGCTGTCGGCGACATCTGCGTCGATCTGCTTACGCCGCCGCTGAAGGACTTCTCCCTGGGCGATCGCCAGTTTTGGGTCCCTGCCATGCCGATGGTCCCCGGCGGCAATGCCACGAATTTCGCTCTCGGGACGGTCGCCCTCGGGCTGCGGACGGGTCTGGCGGCGTGCATCGGCGGTGATCCAATCAGCGAGTTCCTTCGAATCGCGGTTCGCCGAGCGCGCGTCGTCTCTTTCCTCGTGGCGCGTCGGGGACACGACGCAGGTCGCACCGTCGCCCTCACGCAGGCGGACGGGAGCCGCACGATGATCACATACAACGGTGCGAACCTCGCGTTCACACGGCCGGACGTCGCCGCCAAGGCCCTGGATTGCCGGCACCTCCATCGCGCGGGCTACTGGTGGACGCCGAAGCTCCAGGGACGACCCACGCGGGATCTATTTCGCCGGGCCCGCGACCGCGGGGCCGCCACGTCTCTCGATGTTTCCACGGACCCGGAGGGATGGCCCGACCGCCGCCGGGCAAAGGTTCTGGAGGTGCTTCCGGAAGTCTCCGTGTTCTTCGGAAACGAGGTGGAGGTTCGCGGCGTCTTCGCCGCACGGGACCTGAAGACGGCCGCTAACGAATCGTCGGCCCTCGGCGTGGAGGTGTTGGCGGTGCACCGCGGGCCAAGAGGATGCAGCCTGTTCTTGCGGCGCCGCCGGGTTGATGTCCCAGCATTCCGGGTGGCGCCTCGGAACCCCACGGGTGCGGGCGACCTGTTCAATGCGGGCTTCGTCTACGCGCGTCTCCAGGGCTGGGACCTCTGGCGGTCTGGACGGTTCGCGAACGCAGTCGCGGCCCGCCATCTCGAGGGACAAAACCCGTATCCGAAGCGCAGTGAGGTCGATCGGCAGTTTCCTTCACGGTGACTTCGGCTTCTTCGCTCCGCGACGCGCCACGAACGCAATCGCGGCCAAGGACACGAAGAGGACGGCGAGGCCCCCGACGATGACCGGCGTCGCGTCCGGGGGCGGAGGGCCGACTTGGAGGCGGCCGGCCATGCCCGTCCACCGT
This sequence comes from Thermoplasmata archaeon, assembly GCA_035283165.1. Taxonomy (GTDB): domain Archaea; phylum Thermoplasmatota; class Thermoplasmata; order RBG-16-68-12; family EA-27; genus EA-27. The sequence continues at coordinate 9,337 of DATEUK010000052.1, read as the reverse complement.
CCGCCGCCCTGGGGCGTCGCATGACCGAAGATGCTGCAGTAGAAGTAGAAAGTGCCCGCGCGGTCCGCGATGAACGTCGCGGACCGATTCTCCCCGCGCGCGATCGTGCCGAGGTGGATGTTGAACTCGTCGAGGTCGAACGTGTGGGGAATCGTGCCTGACTCGTTGTTGAAGACGATGATTGTCACGTTGTCTCCCGGGTCGACCGGAAGGAAGTCAGGGGTGAACGTGATGTTCTTTGCCTCAATGACGAATGTGACATTCTTCCCCTGCACGCGCGGGGCCGCCACAAGCAACGACAGCGCGAACAGCGAGATCGCGATGACGAAGGTCAGAGGTCGGGAAACGTGCATGGAACCCGGTCGTCGGAACATGCCGCCACGGAAAGACTTTGCGTCCTCTCGTACAGGGCTCTCTGACAAACCTATATACGCGCCGGGGCCTTGCCGGCCCGGCGGCGACCTATGGCGACGGACGCTGAGCTCGCGTACTTCGTTGCGCTACGGTTCGTCCACTTCTTCGCGGGCATCATGTGGATCGGCCTGCTGTACTTCTTCAACTTCGTGCAGGTGCCCTTGGTCAAGGAGCTGGACGCCCCGGTCAAGCAGGCGTTGCTCCCGAAGCTCGGGAGGCGCGCGTTGTTCTGGTTCCGGTGGTCGGCGCTCGTGACCGTGCTCGTCGGCTGGCTCTACTTCTTCTCCCGCTGGATCCTCGACGGGTACCCGAACCCCGCGACGATGGACTGGTGGTACTACTCGATCCTCGCGGGCGGCCTCCTCGGGACGTTCATGCTGCTGAACGTTTGGGGCGTGATCTGGCGGTATCAGAAGAAAATCATCGCGGGGATGGAGGGCGCCCTCGCAGGGAAACCGGCGCCGCAGGAGATGGCGGTGTGGGGGAAGCGCGCGCTGATCGCATCGCGGTTCAACACCGTGATGTCCGTGCCCCTCCTCTTCTTCATGGCGGCGGCGAGCCACCTCGCCCTGTTCTAGGAGGTGCGACGTTGGCCTGGTCCTTCGAGTTCAAGACGGGCTTGATGTGGGCTGTGCTGGTGTCGATCTTCATGGTCGTGGCCCTGTGGCTCACGAAAGTCGTGGGGAACATCGCGCCCGTCCTCATCCCGATCGTCGTGTACATCGGTTTCGTCGGCTGGGTGAACAGAATCAAGAAGTGACGCCCGCGAACGTTGAAATACGGCGCCCCGCCATGGCGGCGCGGGGGAGTCCATGGATGTCGGCGTGGCGACCGGGGACATCGCGGCGTGGAAGGACGAGGCGATCGTCGTCAACCTGTTCGAGGGCGTGAAGCGCCCCGGAGGCGCGACTGCGGCGGTGGACAGGGCGCTCGGCGGCGCGGTGTCGGGGCTCATCGAGGTTGGCGACGTAACCGGGAAATTCAAGGAGTGTTACCTCCTGCCGACACTGGGGAAGATCCCTGCACCCCGCGTGTTCATCCTCGGCCTCGGGGAACGGGGGAGGTTCACGCTCGACCGGATTCGCGAGGTGTCCGCGAAAGCTGCCCTGAAGGCTCGGGAACTGAAACTCGACTCCTTGTCCACGATTGTCCACGGGGCGGGGATTGGCGGTCTCGACCTCGGGTTCGCGGTGGAGGCCGTCGTGGAGGGTGCCATCCTCGGGACGTACCGATTCGCGCGGTACAGGACGAAGGCGGAGGACGGAGAGTCCGGGCCGGACCGGCTCACGATCGTCACGCCGGAGCGGGCGCAGGTGCGGGTGGTCGAGAGGGCGATGGGCATCGCGCGTACGACCGCTGCCGCCGTGTCGTTCGCGCGGGACCTTATCAACGCGCCGAGCAACGACAAGACGCCCCGCCATCTCGCGGAGCAATGCGAGAGGATGGCGAAGGAGGTCGGCCTCAAGTGCGCGGTCATGGACGAGAAGGAGATCCAACGCACGGGCATGGGGGCGTTCTGGGGCGTGGCGAAGGGAAGCGCGCAACCCCCGCGGTTCGTCGTCCTCGAGTGGTGGGGCGGGCCGAAGGCGCAGAAGCCGGTCGCGCTCGTGGGGAAGGGGATCACATTCGACACGGGTGGCATCTCCCTGAAGCCGCAGGACGGCCAGCTCGGCCCGATGTGGGAGATGAAGTACGACATGAGCGGCGCCGCCACGGTGTTCGCGACGCTCCGCGCGTGCGCGGAACTCAAGCTGCACGTGAACGTTGTGGGCATCGCCCCGTGCACGGAGAACATGCCGGGCGGGAACGCACAGAAGCCGGGGGACATTGTGCGGACAATTGGCGGGAAGACGATCGAGGTGCTGAACACGGACGCGGAGGGCCGACTCGTGCTCGCGGACGGCATCGGGTACGCGCTCCGGTACGAGCCCCAGGTCGTCATCGACATCGCGACGCTCACCGGCGCCATGGTGATCGCGCTCGGGAAGAAGACCGCGGGCGTCCTCGGCACGGACCGGGGAACGATCCGGAGAATCATGGAAGCGGGGCGGGCCTGCGGGGAGAACTTCTGGGAGATGCCGATCTTCGACGAATACGACGAGCAGATCAAAAGCGATTTCGCGGACGTAAAGAACATCGGCGGCCGGGCCGCGGGGGGCATCACCGCCGCCAAGTTCCTGCAACGGTTCACGGAGGGGCGGCCGTGGGTCCACCTCGACATCGCCGGGCCCGTGTGGAACGACGGCGGCGCGGACGCGCCCAAGCGGGAGTACCATCCGAAGGGGGCGACCGGCATCCCCGTCCGCACGCTGGTCCGGATGCTCCGAGACTGGAAGGCCGCGTGACCTGCGATGGCGTACCGCCATCTGGAGGAGCTCGACCGGGAGTGGCGGCAGCGCCGCAGGGAGATCGAGCGCCGCCTCGCAGACTTTCGTCGCGCGGGCGCAGGGTCGGACGAACGACTGTTCCGGGAGATGGCGTTCTGCTTGTTCGCAGTCCAGACGTCCGCGCACCGGAGCGACGACGCGGTCCGGGCGCTCGCCGCGAACGGCTTGCTCTGGCGGGGGTCCGTTCCGGACATCGCCGCGTTCCTCCGGCAGCGCGTCCGGTTTCACAACCACAAGGCCGCCTATCTCGTGGCGGCGAGGGATCGCTGGGTCCGCGGGGACTCTCTGGGGCCGTGGCTCCGGACGACGCCTCCGACCGAGGCGAGGGAGCAACTCGTGCGCGATCTCGACGGGTTCGGGTACAAGGAGGCAAGCCACTTCCTCCGAAACGTGGGGCGCGGGGAGACCTTCGCGATCCTCGACCGTCACATCCTGAGGAACCTGCGCCGGCACAACGTGATCCGTTCGATTCCCGGATCGCTCTCCCGTGGCCGATACCTCGAAATCGAAGAGAAGGTGCGCGGACTATCCCGGGACGCGGGCGTACCGATGGCGGCAATCGACCTGCTGTTCTGGAGTCGCGAAACGGGCGAGGTGTTCAAGTGACTATCGTCCGCGGGCACGACGGATCCAACGGGTCGCGAGGAGGTCGGAGACGATGGGACGGGATCCGGCGACCACGGGTGCTGCCGCCAGCGACGTCGCGTCCATCCAGCGGCCCCGGCGGGACCACGCCCCGTCGCGGACGTTCGCGCGGTACGCGAGGAGGACGTAGTGGACGGGGCCCTCCGCGAACTCGTACACGTGCGAGTACGCGCCAAAAAGGGTAAGCGTTCGCACCGCCAAGTCCAGTTCCTCGCGCAGTTCCCGCCGCAGTGCGGCGATCGGTGGCTCGCCGACCTCGATCTTCCCTCCGGGGAACTCCCATTCCCCGGCGAGTGGCGCGCCCCGCTGCCTGTGCACCAGGAACACGCGGCCCCGGTTCAGCAGCAGCGCGATCACGACCGGGATCGGGACCCGTTGCACGCCTCTGCAACGCCGCCAACGGATTAAGTATCGTCACGCTGATGTCGCGGCGTGGGCGAACCGGATCGGGAATCCCTCCGCCGCCAACTGATCACATGGTACCGCGCGCGCAAGCGGGACCTGCCCTTTCGGCGAACGAGGGACCCATACGCGATCTTGGTCGCCGAGATTGTCCTTCAGCGGACACGCGTCGCCGCGGGTCTCCCGTACTTCGAGCGATTTCTCACGGTGTTCCCCACCGTCGGCGACCTAGCGCGCTCTTCCGAGTCAGACGTGCTCCGCGCGTGGGAGGGTTTGGGGTTCTACCGTCGGGCGCGGAACCTGCACCGAGCGGCGAAGACCATCGTCGAGCGACACGGCGGTGAACTCCCGGCGGACCTCGTCGCGCTGCGCGCGCTCCCGGGAATCGGGGAGTACACCGCCGGGGCGGTGGGCAGCATCGCCTTCGGGCTGCGCGCGCCCGCGGTCGACGGGAACGCGACTCGCGTAATCGCCCGTCTCTTCCGCGTGGAGGACGACGTATCCCGTAGCGCGGGGAAGTCGCGGATCCGCACGCTCGCAGAGAAACTCGTGCCCGCGGACACCCCGGGAGAATGGAACCAGGCGCTCATGGAGCTCGGCGCGACCACTTGCGTCCCTCGAGGCCCACGGTGCGGGGTGTGCCCGGTTGCAACCGAGTGTCTCGCGCTCTCGGCGGGAATCCAGGAAGCCATCCCTCGAGTCGCGGCCAAGAAGCCGGTGCCCGTGGTCCCCGTGGTGTTCGTGGTCGCGCGGCGGGGAGAGTCGGTCCTGCTCGTCCGGCGTGGGGACGGGCTTCACGCGGGGATGTACGCGCTCCCGGGCGGGGAGCGTCGCCCCGGGGAGTCTGCGGGAGGTGCGGCTCGACGTAGCTTGGCGGAATTGGGCATCCGCGGCAGTCGCTGGGAGCGCATCGGCCCGGTGCGGCATACGTTCAGTCACCGGCGGTGGGAGGGCGACGCGTTCCGGTGCGCGGGGGGTGGCGAGCCGCGGAACGGCGAGTGGATCCCGATCAAAGGGCTCGCGCGCATCCCGGTCGTCCCGCTCCATCGGGAGCTCCTCGGGCGGCCGGCCCGATAACCCGTCGAGTCACTGTGTCCCCTGCGCCTTCTGCGTCCGCTCCACGACCCGCTTCGCCATCGCCAGGTGCTCGAGACCTTTCTCCAGGTCCGCCTTCTTCCCGCCGTACCCAAGGCGGAAGTGCTCCCGCATCCCGAAGAACCGACCGGGCGCGATCACGACCCGATACTGGTCCCGGAGCTTCTCCGCGAGAGCGTCCACGCCAACGGGCAGCCTCGGGAAGCACAGGTTCCCGTAGTCCGGCAGGACGCACTCCACGTCGGCGTTCTGATCGAGCCATGCGCGCACGACCGCTCGGTTCGCGACGCAGATTCGCTCCGCCCGCGCGAGGAACTCTTCCTTCCGGGAGAGGGCCCACATCGCCAGTTCCTCGGAGACCCGGCTCGGGCAGATCGAGGCGTAATCCTTCACGGACTTGACCCTCTCGATCAGGTCTGGGGCGCCGACGACCCAGCCGAGGCGGAGGCCGCCGAGGCCGAACGCCTTCGTCAGCGTGGATGTGACGAGGAAGCGGGGGCCGAAGGAGGCCGCGGTCGGGGGTGCCTGGTCGAACGCGAGCTCCCGGAACGTCTCGTCGACGTGCACGTGGAACCCGTGTGCCTCGGCAAGGTCCGCGAGGCGTCGCAGGTCCGCGGCCCGGAGCATGCCCCCTGTCGGGTTGTTGAGGTTCGTCAGGACCACAAGCTTCGTCTTGGCGGTGATCGCGCGTTCGAGCGCATCGAGGTCGAGCCGCCATCCCTCCGCCGGCAACCGCGGGACCCGGCGCACGGCCGCTCCGAATCCCGCGAGGCCCTCGCGGAGGGGAGGGTACAGGGGGTTCTCCACGAGCACCTCATCGCCCGGACTCAGGAGGGCGGCCTGCACGAGGAAATTCGCCTCGGATGCGCCGTTGCACACGAGCACCTGGTCCGGCCAGATCTGGTGCTGTGCGCCGATGAGGGAGCGGAGCTTGGGGGAACCCCGCGGGAACGCCTCCCCGAGATCGAGGTCGGGGAACTCCTTCCCGAACTCGGAGAACCGGAAACCGAGGATCTCGCTGTGGGAGATGTGGAGGAACCCTTTCCCCTCCGTGCGCTCGAACCAGTGGAGGAGTTCGAACGGCGGGAATTCCATGGTCGAGGGCAGTTTTCGGCGCCGTATGAAGGTTCGTTCGGGTCGCACACGCGAGGGATACGTTCATATGAGCCGCGGAGGTAGTCCGTGGCCGACGGGGCACGCGCGTGGGCCGTTTCTTCATCGCGGGAGAGGACGACATCCGCAAGGGCCGCACGAGCGACATCTACTTCTTTCGCACCTTGGAGATCCTCGAGAAGGAGGGCAAGGACCGAGCCCGCGTCTACGGGGAGTTCGCGGCCCCGAACCTCCCGCAGGACTGGGGTTGGGGCGTCTTCGCCGGTCTCGAGGAGGCCGTCCGACTTCTGGAGGGTCACGAGGTCGCCCTCTGGGCCGCTCCGGAGGGGACCGTCTTCACGCCGCGCACGCCGCGCGGCATCCCGGTCCCAATCATGGCGATTGAGGGTCCGTACGGGGAGTTCGGCGTCTACGAGACACCCGTGCTCGGGTTCCTCTGCCAGGCCTCCGGCATCGCGACGAGGGCCGGTCGGGTTCGGAAGGCGGCGGGCGACCGTCGCGTGATCAGTTTCGGAATCCGGCGGATGCATCCCGCGCTCGCGCCGATGATCGAGCGTTCCGTGTACGTGGGCGGGCTCGACGCCATCACCACGCCTCTCGGCAGCGAACTCCTGGGGAAGGAGCCCGTGGGCACGATGCCCCACGCCCTCACAATCATCCTCGGCGGCCCGCGGGAGGCGTTCACCGCCATGCACAAGCACCTCCGAAGGGACGTGCCGCGGATCGCTCTCGTGGACACGTACTGGGACGAGAAGGCGGAGACGCTCGTCGCGCTCGAGGCGATCCCAGAGCTGGCTGGCGTGCGCCTCGACACCCCCTCCTCCCGCCGAGGGAGTCTCGCGAACATCGTCCGCGAGGTGCGCTGGGAGCTCGACACGCGGGGGTATCGGAAGGTGAAGATCTACGTCAGTGGCGGCCTCGATGAGTATAAAATCCCGGAACTCGTGGAGGCGGGCGCTGAAGGGTTCGGCATCGGCACGAGCCTGAGCAATGCGCCGAGCGTCGACTTCGCGTTTGACATTGTGGAGGTCGAGGGAAAGCCCGCCGCGAAGCGGGGGAAGTTCGGTGGCCGCAAGGATCCCCGGCGCTGCGATGCGTGCCTGACGATCGAGATTGATGTCGAAACGTGTCCCCGGTGCGGCGCGCCCACGCGGCCCCTGTTCCGAAAGTGGCTATCCAAGGGAAAGCTCGTCGAAGATCTCCCGAGCGCGGACGCGATCCGGGAGTATGCGCTGCAGCAGCTCGCGAAGGTCGCCCTGAGCGCATGAAGCCGGTACCCGTGCTCCCGCCGTTTCCCACGCGTGCGGAAATCGTCCGCGGGTTCGGTGAGATTGCCAAGGAGTTCGCCGCGACCCGGACATCTCCCTGGCCGGAGACGGCAGAATTCGCAGCCCGCCTCCCGCAGAGAGCACGGGTCCTGGACCTTGGCTGTGGGAATGGCCGGAATCTCAAATTCCTGCACGACCGAGGTCACCCGGTCGTCGGTCTGGACGCTTCCGGCGCGCTCCTCGCGTTGGCTGCCGAACGGGGTTGCCCGATCCTCATCCGCGGGGACGTCGTGAATCTCCCCTTTGAGGACTCCGCCTTCGACGCGGTCCACTGCGTCGCGACGTTGCACCACCTGCCAAGTGAGGCGGAACGATTGGACGCACTGCGCGAGGCGGGCCGCGTCCTGCGTCCTGGCGGCGTTCTCCTCGCAAGTGTGTGGGCGCTCGACCAGAGGCGGCTGACGGAAGCCGTGGAGACACTCGCACGACACGGTCAGGATACCGGGCAAGACTGGAACCTCCCGTGGGTCCGTTCAGACGGGCGGGTGTTTCCGAGATTCTATCACCTGTTCCGCTCGGGAGAGCTTGATGGGATTGTCCGCGACGCCGGGATGTCCGTGATTGAGAGTCAGCGCTCGGGGGACAACTATGTTGTCCTCGCCGCCAGGCGGTAGGGGAAAGGTACAAACCGGTGGGTCCGCATGAGGAAACGTGGCGGACCCGATCACGGATGCCTGGAACGCCCTCATGCGGGGCGACGCGCTTTGCCTCCTCGGAGTCATGGCCGTCGTCGTGATGCTCCTCGTCCTTTTCATTGCGTTGCACATGATGCGGATCCGCAAGGAGCAGAGCTGGGCGCACAACCCGGACAAGACCTTCAAGCCCCCATGGCGTCGCGGCTAGCCTCGAAATCTTCTTAACGCCCCCGCGAATCGCCGCACCCGTGTCCGATGTCCCCGAGGGGCTGCACTACACGAAGGACCATGAGTGGGCCAGAGTCGAGGGCACGCGCGTCCGCGTCGGCATCACCGACCATGCCCAGCGGGAGTTGACGGATGTCGTGTACGTCGAGCTTCCTTCCGTCGGAAGGGTCGTGAAGCAGGGCGAGGAGGTCGGCGTGATTGAGTCCGTGAAGGCCGCATCCGAAATCTATGCGCCTTTCTCGGGCAAAGTCGTCGAAATCAATGGTGCCCTCGAGGACAAGCCCGAACTGGTGAACCAGTCGCCGTACGGAGATGGGTGGGTGTTTGTGCTCGAGTTGGGGGCAGCGAACGAGGCGACGTCCCTGATGGATGGCGGCGCGTACCGGAAGCACATCGGCGGCTAGGGTCCTCGACCTACCAGGCACGGGGGATTCTCGTCCAGCGTTCCGGTTCACGGAACATGGTCACGGGCACGGGGGGATTCGAACCCCCGTCAGAGGCTCCGAAGGCCCCCAGTCTGGTCCAGGCTAGCCTACGTGCCCACGCGTCGGACGCCGGAGGAAGGTATTAGCCCTTCCGCACGCCACGGGGCGATGGTTTCCTCAAGCCTCTCCCGATACGCTGCGAGGCGCGGCATTCACCCGAGGGTCCGGCGAGGTGCGCGTGGACGCCCGTGGTGAAGACCCTCATTTCTTCGCCGGGCGTGGGAGAATGGGTGCGTACCGCGCTTCCAAGTCTTGACGTTTCCGGAGGTACGCGTCCTCATCCACCTCCCCCGATGCGAGCTGCGATTGCAGGAGGTCGATCCCCCTCTGGTAGTCTTCTCGTGCGCCCTCGCGGTACTCCAGGACGAGCGCCTCCGAGCGGGAGAGGAAATCATGACCCCGCCCGCTGATCCGGTAGACGATCCGCGGCCGCCCGCCCGCAGGCAGCGTGGCGCTTCGATCCACGAACCCGTAGCGATAGAGCTCGAGCAACTGCTTGTCCACCCCTTGCCGGCGCAGTTTCATCCGTTTCGCGAGCTCCTCGGGATGGTCGACCCCGTCCGAGAGGAGGGAGAGGATGCGCAATCGACTCGGGGACGAAACGA
>DATEUK010000051.1:0-6019 GCA_035283165.1 Thermoplasmata archaeon | reverse complement strand
GCGGCCCGACCCGATCGAGAACCGGGGCGGCAGCTGCATCACGAGCGGACCCAGTTTCGGCCGGAGGATCGCGATCGAGGCGAAGAACCATCGAAGCGGGTCCTCGACGTGGACGAACTGCTTGTCGTGCGTGATCAGCCTTGGGAACTTGGCGGTGAGTCGGAACGCTTCGGGCGAGGCTTCGAGCCACGCGCGGGTCATGTCCTGCGACGGGATCGCGTAGAACGAGGAGTCGACCTCGACGACGTCGAACACGCGAGCGTAGAGCGCCAAGTAATCGGACGCCTCCGCGCGGTACGGATAGAAGGGTCCGACCCACTCTGGGTACGACCACCCCACGCATCCTACGCGCACAAGTGCCACGGTCGAAGTTACTCCCGCCGGTACCGGCTCCCCGGGGCGATCGCCCGGCTACGCCTCCGTGGCCTCAGACCTTTCCCGCACCGCCGCCATCCGGAGCAGGTCGTCCTCCGTCATGCGATATCCCTGCCGCCACACCACGATGGCCATCGCGACGGCCGCCACGAGCACGGCCGTGTTGACCCAGAACCCCGCGGGCAGCCATGAGTCGCCCTCCGGAATCCGTAGGGCTCCCGTCGCGTACGACGTGAGGCCGATCGCGGCCTCCGCCGCCGCGAACGGAACCATGAGCAGCAGCCGCGTGAACCGGCGGTCCCGGTACACCTTCTCCTCGACGCCCGCGACGGACATCTCGTTGAACTTCTCGCCGAGCGAGAGTTTCGCCCAGCGAACCTTCCGCAGCCTCCGGTCGTCCCCGCGGCCCGGGACGAACCGGTCCACGAGCCGGCGGCTCCCCGCGGCGCCTCCCGCGAGAATCAGAAGGGTGTATGCGATCGCGAGGACGGGCTTCCAATTCCCCGGCGTGACCACCTCGCGCGTCGGCGGTGGGGGCGGCGGCGGCGCCTCATACACGATCGTCTCGTCGAAGGGGGAGTCGACCACGAACGCGGGCGTCGTCCGCGCGGTCCTTGGCGGCACGCCGGTCGACTCGGCATCGAACGTCAAGGCGGTCCCCGCGTCCGCCCACTCGGACCAGATCACGACGAGGCCCGCCACCGCCCGGGTCTCGACATCGTAGACCCAGACCGTGCCCACCGTGTGGTTCCCGTCCAGCCCGATGAGGGTGACCTGAGGGAGGAACTGGTGGAGGTACGCGACCGTCACGTCGAGCGGCGCGTCCACGGTCCATTGCGTCGTCTCCAGAGTCCGGTACCGCTCGCGGGGCCCGATCGAGAGGGCGTCGTCCACGCGCACGGGTCGGCCCGCGTCGACCCACGCGGTCCACGAGCCGACCAAGGACCCGCGGGACGCGCGCGCGAGTGCGGTGAAGTCGACGCCGACCTCGTTTCCATCGAGCCCGATCGTCCGCACGAGGGCCGTGAACTGATGATGGTACGTGACGACTCTCGTGAGCGGGCCCTTGACGAGCCACGCGGTCTCGTCCTCCGTGATGAAGCGTTCGCCGACGTTGCCAGGAATCTGGCGGTCCACGTCGACGTCGGAACCCTCGTCCGCGAACTCGGACCAGATCGACGAGGACGACGCGGAAGAGGCGCTCTGGTACAGGGTGTAGCGCACCCCGGAGGGGTAGGCCACCTGAAGGCCGACGAACGTGAGGTCCACGCGGTGCTGCCAATCATAGCCTGCGATGATCGTGCGGTCCGCGTCCCCGACGGTGAGCGTGTGGTCCCGTGCGCCGCCGTCGTCCCATGCGGCGAACGCGAGGCGGGAGGCGCCGAGCGGCTCCAGGTCCGGCGCGACCAGGCGATGATCGGTGCCGACCTGCCACCGGAAGGTGTGGGGCACCGCGTAGGACACCCCGTCAACCGTCACGTCTCCGACCAAGGGGAACCGCGTGATCGTGTACTGCACATACGCGGGACACACCGTGGTGAAGGACCACGGGTTGGGCACGGGCCCGGGCTCGAGGTCCTCCCCCTGCAGGTCGCGCGCCTGCGTGACTTCGACCGTGTACACCGTGCATTCCGCGAGGCCCGCGTGGGTGAGCGTGAGGACCCGGCCAATCCAGGAAAGCGTCGCGGAAACCGGCGGCGAGATCGTCCACTGCACCGTGGCGGTGTTCATGTCCGCGTCGAACACGACGCTGATCGGCTGCGCGAGGTCGACGCTCGTGGCTCCATCCGGGGGGTTCGTGACGATGATGTGCGGCGGCGTGACGGCTCGCATCACCTCGAGCGTCCCTTGCGGAATCGGCTGGGACACCGACGATCCGTCCCATCGCATGTAGGCGACGCGGGCGTCCGGGTGGAGAGCCACGTCCTGGACGCCGAGGCGCGTCGACGTGACACTGAACCGGACGGACCACGACTCGTTGATCAGGATGCTGCTGACGTTCCACTGGATCCGCGTTCGGTCCGCCTGCTGCTGCACGAACGCCGGGGGGCGGGGCATTCCCGACAGCGGATCGTAGAACGTGTTCGGGATCAGGGTCAGGTACGGAGCGAGTTGCTCTTCCATCATCGGGACGTTGTCGCTCACGTTCGGGTCGCTGCCCGCCGTCCGGTTGATCCGCTGTCCGATCTCGTCGTAGATCTGCCGGAGGTCCTGCGCCGTCGCCGCCAGGAAGTACCTTCCGCCCGTCATCGCGGCGATCGTCTGGAGGTACGCCGTGTCGACCGAGCTTCCGAGCCCGATTGTGTAGATGATGATTCCTTCCGAAGCGGCCTGACTGATGATGTTCATGTTCGAGCAGGGCGACGGGGCGCAGAAACCGTCCGTGAGGAGGATCTCGATCCTCGGGCGCGACCGGTTCCCCTGCGCGATGAGCACGTCGTTGCCCAGCTGAATCGCACTCTCGATGTTTGTCCATCCGCTGCACCCCGGGCTGCATGCCAAGGTGTCGGCGTCCGACTTCAGGATGATCTTGCCCCCAGCGTCCGTGAACGTCAGGGGCCGGTTGTTCACAACCCACGGGACGTCCGTGAAGCCCACCATGACGCCGCGGTCGTCGATCCGCATTCCGTCGACGAACGCCTTGACCGCCTCCACCCTAAGATTCGTAGCGTCGTTCGAGTTCATGCTTCCCGATTCGTCGGTCTGGAACACGACATCGATGGGAATCTGTTGGACGACGGGCAGACCCGCGCCCTCGACGGTGAGCGTGATCTGCGTGATCTCGTTGAACCCCGGCCCCGAGCCCTCCAGGTATACGGGGGACGGGCTGACCGTGCGGGTGACGTCGAAATGCGGATACAGGTCGATCCACAGCGTGGCATCGTCCCGGCCGACCGGGATGGAGGCGGCGCTCGCGGAGACGGTGATCGTGTTCCCGTCTCCGAGCGGGGGCTCCATGGGGACCCTGACCTCGACGACGAACGAGGCGCTCGCCCCGGGGTCGACGAGGCCCACGTCCGGGATCCCGTCCGCGTCCCCCGCAGAGTCCAGCAACACGGTCCCGTTCAACGCGAGGAGGCGAATCGGCCAGTTGGAGAGGACTGCGGAGGCTTCCACATTCAGGTACTCCGGGTCGGCCTGGAGGTTCGTGGCCGTGAGCACGAACTGGGCCGTCGTGCCGATGTCCGCCATCACCCTCTGGTCGGCCTCAAGAAGGACGAGCGCGAGCGACGGATCCTGGTCGAACGCCCACCCGTTGGCAACGTCCGTCGGCTCATCGTACCCGCGCGATCCGCCGACCCCTGGCGTCGTTCGCGAAACGCTCATCCCGATCGCGTGCGGCGTGCTCCAGCCCACCATGTCGATCAGGCGCCCGCTCGGGTCGTACAAGTACGCGTTGTCCCCCACCGCGTTTAGGGACGCGAACCAAGCGGGCGTTCGCGCCTCCAGCAGGAGGACGCGGGGGTTCGACGGGTCCACGTACCCTCCGGGAATCGTGTAGACCGCGTCCGAGACGACCCGGTAGCCGGTGAGGTCTACGACGACGCTTCCGCGGACGTGGAGCTCGACGAACCGGTCCCCGGGATTGGCGGGGTAGAACAGAACCTCGTTCAGCAGGAGGTCCGGCGAGAGGTCCGGGGGCACGACCGTGTTGCGTGCCCGGAACGAAGCCCCTGGTGCGCGCGTCCATTCCGCGGTGTAGTCAAGGGAGCCCGCGAACCTCGCGGACGATTCCCCAGGCAACGGATCGGGCGCCACCCCGAACATGCCGGTACCCGCCGCGGCGAGGACGTCGCCCCCGCCGAGGATTCGGATGCGGGACCCATCGGACCCCATGTCCAGCGGCACGACGAGGTCCGAGCCCACGGCCGCCCCAATCGCGACGTGGGCTCGGGCCCCGATGGATCCCAGCGGCGACAGGTCCACGGTCGTGCCCCCCGCGACCAGGCTCACGCCCGCGAGGGAGAACGGCGTGCGACCGAAGTTGTACACCTCCACGCGGGCCTCAGACGAGGGCTCGTCCTGGACCTCCGTGATCAGGAGGGGAGAGACGGTCACGGCCCCGAAGTACACGTCGAGGGCGGCGCCGCCCCGCGAATCCTCCCACGCCACGTAGACGCCGTATCCGCCGGTCCGGAGCGTCACACCCGTCTGGAGCGTCGCGTCGTCCGAAGGTGTCGCGGTCCGGTCCGTGTCGTCCACCCGCAGATCGAGCCCGTCGGCGATCCCGTCGCCCCACGTGATCCCGTCCGTCGACCACGCGGCGTGCACGTCCGAGTCGCCATTCCGCGCATCATGCCAGGCGGCCCACAGCGTGCCCGCGACCCCGGAGATCGACGGAGTGCCGACGGCCGCGAGTCCCGGGATGTCGTCCACCGGCTCCGGCGGGGACCAAGCGACGCCGTCAGAGGACCACGCATAGTTCACGCGGTCCCCCGCTCCGGTGCGGTGGACCCAGACGACGTGCGCGGCACCAAGTTCGTCGACGAACACCTCCGGTTCCTGAACCGTCTCCACCAGCCGCGGCACGAATGCGACGATGCTCGACCGCCACGTCGCCCCTCCATCCTCCGTGCGAGCGCTCCCGATCGAGAATGTGGCGCCGTCGTCCTGGCGCCAAACGACAACTGCGACGTCCCCCTTTGCGTCGGCGCGCGCCTGAAGGCTCTGCACAATCCCGCCCGGGGACACCTGGATCTCCGGCCCCCACGTCCCGCTCCCATCGGAAGACGTTCGGACGAAGATCTGCAGATACCCGTTCCGCGTGTCCTGCCAGGCGACGTGCACGCGGAGGTCGCTCGCGGCGACCGCAGGGGCACTCGACGTCACGCCCGCGGGTGCGGAGTCCACCTGGCGCGGGAGGCTCCAGAACGCCCCCCCATCCGAGACCGCGAGCCAGACGTCCGCGGAGGCACCCGCCCCCCGTTGGTACGCGACGTAAAGCCGACCGCGGATTCCCACGGACTCCCGTTCGACGGCGATTCGCGGGGCGTAGCTCGCGTTCCCGGGCGTGTCGATGCGGACCGAGGGGGTCCACGAGGCGCCTCCGTCGAACGACCGTGCGTAGTGGACTCCGCGTTCCCCCGTGACATCGTCCGCCCATGCGAGGTGCATGAGCCCCGTTGCATCCACGGCGAGGGACGGGGTGCGGGCGTCGCCGGCGCCGGTCGCCACGCCGACGCTGCTGCCTGGGGAAGGGAGGCCTCCCGCGGGTCCGGACAGGACCACGGACGCCATCAGGAGTGGGAACACGAGCCACGCGGAGGCCCCGACCCTCCGATGGGGCGCGCGATGTACGCGTGTGTTCGCTCGGTCCGACGGACCGACGATCCGGCCCTCGTCCACCGGATGGGGCATGGGAGTTCGAGGCTAAAACCCCTCCCCCACACCGATGTCCGAGCTTCGGGGCGAGACCGGGTCTGCCGTGGGGTCGCAGCCCGCGCCCGCGACGCCCGGGCCGGGGCCGGGTATCATCGTAGATAACCGGCAAACGCCCCTTAAATACGACGCCTTCCGGATGAAGAAGCGTCTCAACAGAGGGACCAATTCAGAGTCCCTGGGGAACCGAGATGCCCAGCGTCTCCGGACGTGCGCTAGCCATCGCCTTGGTCGCTCTCACGGTGACGTCCGCGTTCGCGATCCT
>DATEUK010000050.1:0-12458 GCA_035283165.1 Thermoplasmata archaeon | reverse complement strand
GCGGTCGGTCTTGCACAGCTCCGCGTGTTCCGGCCGTTTCCCGTCGAAGACCTCCGAGACCTCGCGCGGGACGCGACGCGAATCGGCGTCGTGGACCGATCGTACACGTATGGAGCCGCCGGGGCTGCGTACACGGAGGTGTGCGGCGCGCTGTACCAAGCGCCAGTCCGTCCTTGGGTGAAGGGGTTCATCGCAGGGATTGGCGGCCGGGACGTGACCCCGACGTCGATTGAGGGGATGTTCCGAGCCCTCCTCGAGGAGCGTGGGCCGGAGGTCGAGTGGGTGGGCCTGAAGAAGTATCCGCACGAGACGGAGGTGAACGTCCGTGGCTAGACTCACGATCCCGCGCGAGGAGTGGATGAAGCCCGGCCACCTCGCTTGCCCCGGTTGTGCGGCGACTCTCGCGATGAGGTACCTGCTCAAGGGGCTCGGGCCCCGGACGATTGTCGCGGTGCCGGCGTGCTGCTGGGCCGTCATGTCCGGATCCTTCCCCGGCTCCGCACTCAAGGTCCCGATGATCGACTGCGCGTTCGAGACGACGGGCGCGACGGTGTCCGGACTGCGCGCCGCCCTCGACGCCCAGGGGACCCCGGACGTGAACGTGGTCGGGTTCGCGGGGGACGGCGGCACCGTGGACATCGGGCTCCAAGCGCTGAGCGGCATGCTCGAGCGGCGGACGGACGCCATCTACGTGATGTACGACAACGAGGCGTACATGAACACGGGGGTCCAGAGGAGTGGGGCGACGCCATACGGGGCATGGACGACCACGACCCTCGGCGGCAAGCCCGAGAGGAAGAAGGACATCATGGCGATCGTTCTCGCGCACGACGTCCCGTACGCGGCCACCGTCTCCGTCGCCTTCCCCGAGGACTTCGTCCGCAAGGTGCAGCGGGCGCGAGACGTACGGGGACCCCGGTTCTTTCATGTGCTCACCCCGTGCCCTCCGGGCTGGCGGTATCCGTCCGAGCGCACGGTCGAGCTCGCACGGTTGGCAGTCGATACGAAGGTGTTCCCGCTGTACGAGGTCGACGGCGGGACGTGGAAGATCTCTCGGATGCCGCCAAAGGGTCGCTCTGTCCGAGAGTACCTCGATGCGCAGGGCCGGTTCCGCCACCTGACGGACGAGGACGTCGTCCGGATTCAGGAAGACGTGGATACCCGGTGGGAGGACTTGGTGGCGCGGGCGACGCCGCCGTCGTAAGCCCCCTTCCGAATGCCCTCTCAGGGCAGAGGAATCGTCCCGTCACCACATTCCCCGCACCGCACGACCGAAGGCGCGCCGAAGATCGTACAGACCGCCCATGACCGCCGCCGACAGCTCTGACTCCACCGGTGCGATCGCGGGCGTCGCGTCCGGCTGCACGCCGATGAGTAGCACTCGCGCGCCAAGCTCACCCTCGAGATACTCGATCACAAGGGTCAGGGGCATCGCGTGCGTGCTGAACCGCTGCCCCCGCACGCGCGCCGGGTGGATGAGCCCCACGGATCCGGGCGCTTCTCCCATCTCTGCAGCGTCGATCAGCACGACGTGGGACGGTCGAAGTCCGCGCAGCGCCCCCGTATAGTTCTCGGGCATCGTTCCCGTGAGGAAGACGGTCACGTTGGGGACCCCGAGTTCGTGGACGAGGAGGGCTGCGAGGATGCCCGGTCGGTCCCGCGGGTTGAGGTCGTCGCCGATTCCTAGGATGGCGATCCGCGTCGCACCCGCGAGGTGGCGGCTCAGCGCATCCGCGAACGGATCGGGGGTCGAGTCGTCCATCGTCGGAACATATCGAGGAACTCCTACTTAGCGACCGACGAGCCGTCACTACAGCGCGCTCAGCACGTCGTGGCGGGTGACGATGCCGACCAGCCGCTTCCCCTCGACGACGGGGACGCGGTTGATCTTCCGCTCCCGCATGAGTTCCGCGATGTCCAGGGCGGACGCGTCGGGGCCGACCACGATCGGGTCCGGCGTCATGACCTGGTCGACGCGCGTCGCCTCGAGGTGCTCCCGGAGCCGCCGGAGCTGGTCGTGCGCCTCCGCCAACCCCTTGAGGACCAGGTCGATGAGGCTGGCGGAGAGGCTCGAGGGCATCGGCTCCTCCAAGGACCTCAGGATGTCCTTCTCGCTTAGGATCCCCAGCACATGGCGGGCCTCGTCGACGACCGGGAGGCCCGAGACCCTGTGCTTGCGCATGATCCCGGCGGCTTCGGCAAGGGTCGCGGACTCGCGGACGGTGAGGACCTCCTTCGTCATGATGTGACGCGCCTGGACGTCGGCCACGGAAGGGGCAACGCGCCCCCCTTTATGAAACCGCTCGGACGTCCGTCAGGAAAACGGGAGTCCGTGGCCGCCCGGCGGAGGGTCGAGCTGGTGCCCTCGGAACCGCCCGTGCCTCGTCCGAGACGCCCCTACGCCTACGCATGGACGCTGGAGGTCTATGCCGGCAAGCCCTTCCCGCAATACGCGCAGAACCTTGCGTCCACCGCGAGAGCGCGGCCACAGCTCGTGCAAACCCGGAAGCTCGCCGGTGCGACCGCCGGCAAGGGCTGCAGGGCCTCACCGAGCTTGGCGTGCGCGAGGAGGAAGAACACCCCGCCGATGAGGAATGCGAATAGGAGGCCGAAGACCCCCAAGAGCAGGCACGCCGCGCGGGCGTCCATGTAGCGCCCTGCATCGATGCGCTTCAACGCGGTCCAGGACCACCAGGCGAAGGCGAAGCCGGCGGCCGCAAAGACGCCCAAGGGAAAGACGATCGGGAACCAGACGCCGCCGGACCAGGGGGCCTGTCCGATCCACAGGGGCATCGTGATGGCGACCGCCAGCAGTCCGATTCCCCATGCGATGGCCGCGAGCAGGTAGAAGATGAACCCGACGAGGGCATAGGAGCGTGCGGTACTCGCCGCGAACTGGGCCGGCGTGGCCATGGTTACCACCCCGTCGGCTCCCTCAGTCGAAGGAGCCGAAACCGTATCGCATCCCGTACGCCATCCACATGACTCCAATCACGACCCCCGTCGTGACCAGGGATGCGATCAAGATCACGATGTTCTGGAACAGGTCCAAGTCGGGCGCCCACGCGACGGCGAAGATCACGATGAACACCACCCACGCCAGGAGGATGAGCATGGACGCGATTCCGCGCCAAGCCATGCTCCTGGTCCGGGGCGCCTTCGTAGTCTCCGCCACATGCGTAACTTCCGTCATACGTCCACCTTCCTCGGCATTCCCTCCGAGCGGACCGGCTTGTACTCTTGCCAATGAGAATACTTACGAGTGGGGTACGTACGTCTATAAGGCGACGGTCTCCGGAGAGACATCGTTTGAATGGGTCCTGGAGCGCGTCGAGATCACCCGACGACGACATCCTTCCGCTCGTACGCGCCGCCGAACGCCTCCGTGAGGTAGATCGCCTTCGGATCGGTGGGGCACGCCTCCTCGCACAGCCCGCACCGGATGCAGCTCATGAGGTGGACGATGGGCTTCCTCTTCCGATGCACCGTTCGCGCACCCATCACGACATCCCGTTCATCCGAGACCATCTCGATGCAGTCCGTGGGGCACACGAGGGCGCACTTCGAGCATCCGATGCAGTGCTCGTCCGACACCTCGATCCGGCCGCGAAACCCCTTCGGCACCGGGATGCGTTCCGCGGGGTACCGTTGCGTGGCCGGCCGACCGAACAGGTGCCGGGCCATCTCCGGGAGCAGGACCCCCGGGCGCTCCGGCGGTTCCCGTTGCTCCTTCGTCATGGCCACCCCACACCCCTGAGGACGATCGCAATCGCGATTTGCGCGAGCGCGAGCGGGGTGAGGACGGC
Organism: Thermoplasmata archaeon; assembly: GCA_035283165.1. Lineage (GTDB taxonomy): Archaea > Thermoplasmatota > Thermoplasmata > RBG-16-68-12 > EA-27 > EA-27. The sequence goes on along the minus strand of DATEUK010000050.1, from coordinate 8,652 downwards.
CCATCCCCACGTGACGAGCTGGTCGATCCGGATGCGACCGACCGCCGCGCGGATCGCCGCCAAGACCGCGAGCACGAGGAGCGTCTTGACGAAGAAGGCGCCGAACCCGATCGCTGCCCCCGCCAAGCCCTCGAGGGCCACTCCAGGGACCGTCGGACCTCCGAGGTAAAGCGCCACGAGCAATGCCGCACCGGTCACGAGGGCGATGTCCCTCGCGAGGTTCCAGATCGCGAGCTTGCGGCCTGTGATCTCCGTGAGCGGGCCGGCGACGAGTTCCGTCTCCGCCTCCGGGATGTCGAACGGGGTCCGCTCGAGCTTGGCTTGGAGCGCCACGATTGCGACCGCGAAGCCCAGCGGCTGGAGCAGGAAGGTCCAGAGGCCCGAGGCCTGCGCGTTCACGACGTCCGCGACCGCCCACGTCTCCGCCGCCAAGGCGGGGCCGAGGCACGCGAGGAAGAAAGGGACCTCGTAGACGAACAGCTGGCTCGCCGCGCGCACGGCACCGATCCGGGCGAAGACGTTTCGCGACGTCCATCCAAGGACGAAGAGGAGAATCGTCGGCAGCGTGAGAAGGTAGAGGACGAGGACGAGGTCGCCGGGGGCGCCGAAGGGCGACGCGCCGAGGAGGGGCACGTAGAGGAACGCAGTGGCGACCGCGGCGAAGGCCACCAGGGGCAGCGCCGCCTGGAGCCTCGCGGATACGCCCTCCGTCACGACGTTCTCCTTGGAGAGCAGCTTGACGAAGTCCGCGAACGGCTGGAGGAACGGGGGGCCCACGCGATGCTGCAGTCGCGCGAGCAGCTTGCGATCCCACCACTCCGCGAACCACGCGAACCCGAGGAGGAAGAGGAACCCGGGGAACACGAACAGGTAGAGGGCGAGGACGAGGGCGCTCACGGGAGTCCCTCGCGTTCGCGGTAGTAGCGGATGCCGTACGCGACGAGGTCGTCCCACTCCATCGCGGAGCGGTCCCCCGTGCCGGTGTCCACGAACGTCGTGCGCGAGGTGCAGCTCAGGCACGGGTCGATCGCCGCGACGACGACGGGGATGTCCGCGATCACGCGTCCCTGGATTGCCTCGACGACGGAGAGCCAGTTCGCGAGGGTGGGCGTGCGCACGGAGACCCGATCCGCCTTGTCCGTCCCGTTCGTGCGGATGTAGTGGACGAGCTCGCCCCGAGGCGCCTCATATCGGGACACGTATGCCCCCTGAGGTGCGACCCGGGGCGCCTTGGCGGCGATGTCCCCGGAGGGCAGATTCTCGAGCAGGTGGGTGCAGAGGCGGACGGATTCCTCGATCTCGCGGACGCGGACCTCCAATCGCCCGAAAACGTCGGAAGCGCTGGACGTCATCACGTGGAGGGGGACGTCCCCGTACGCGACGTAGGGATCATCCCGGCGCACGTCGAAGTCCACCCCGCTCCCCCGCGCGGTCGGGCCCACGGCGCCGAGGGCGATTGCTCTGTCCCTCGGGAGACGGCCCACACCCCGGGTGCGGACGAGCAGGGTCTGCTCCTCTCGGATGATCCGGGAGTAGAAGCCCGCCCGGTCCGCGAGTCCCCGGAGGCCTTCGAGGGCGCGAGACCGGAGGTCGTCGGAGACGTCGCGCCGCACGCCGCCGAGGCGGTTCATCCCGTAGTTCACGCGGTTCCCCGAGATCTCCTCGAGGAGGTCCTGAATCGTCTCCCGGTCCCGCCACGTGTACATGAACAGCGTGTTGTACCCGATCTCGTGCGCGAGGACGCCGAGCCAGAGGAGGTGGCTGTGGAGCCTCTCCAGCTCCGCGACGAGCGTGCGGATCCATTGCCCCCTTGGCGGCACCGTGACCCCCATGAGCGCCTCGACCCCCTTCGCGAAGTTCGTCGCGTGCGCGTGGCTGCAGATACCGCAGATCCGCTCGATCAGGTACAGCGCCTTCGGGAACTCGCGACCCTCTGCGCCCTTCTCGACGCCGCGGTGGTTGTAGCTCACGTCGAGGTCAAGGCGCACGATTCGCTCTCCGTCGACGAGCACGCGAAAGCTCACCGGCTCCTTGAGGGCCGGATGCTGCGGGCCGATCGGGAGTTCAACCTCGGGCATTCGTTCCCTCCCTGCCTCGGGGCTTCCAGTCCTTGCGTAAGGGGAACTCGCCCTCCGGCCACCCCTCGTAGAGGAGCAGGGGGCGCGGGTCCGGATGGCCCTCGAACACGATCCCGAAGAGGTCGTGGACCTCGCGCTCATATAGGTTCGCGGCGGGGAACACCTCCGTGACCGACGGCAGGCGGGGGGCGTCTCTCGGGAGGGATACGGTGAGGGAGAGGACGGTCCCGCCGCGGGCCGCAAGGTGGTAGACCACGGCGAGCGTGGCACCGCGGTCGACGCCGCTCAACGCGCTCAGGTGTCGGCACCCGAGGTCGTCGCGCAACGCTCGGAGGACCGTTCTCACGTCATCCGCGGGGACCGTGCCGGCGAGGCGTCGAGGGGCCGTCTGCCGGAGCTCCGCGATTGCGCCTCCCAGGCGCTCGGACAGCTCCCGGACGATCTCCGGGGCTACGTCCTCTGGGCCGTGGCGTACACGGGCTGGCCCCGCCGCCATTCCCTCCCTCCGCGCTTCGCATCCTCCTCCATCAGCTGCTGGACCTTGAGGATGCCATCCACGATCTCATCCGGCCGGGGAGGGCACCCGGCCACCCAAACGTCGACGGGCACGACCTTGTCCACGCCGCCGACGACGTGGTACAGTCCCTCGAAGATCCCGCCCGACGCGCCGCACGCACCCATCGCGATCACGTACTTCGGATCCGGCATCTGGTCATAGATCCGCCGGAGCCTCTCGGACTGCTTGAGAGTCACGGGGCCCGTGATCACGAGGATGTCCGCATGGCGCGGCGTCCCCTTCGCGAGCACGCCCAGGCGTTCGACGTCAAATCGCGGCGTCAGCAAGGAGAGGATCTCGATGTCGCATGCGTTGCACGCGCCGCTGTTGAACAGGAGGATCCACGGCGATTTCCTTCGGGCCCAGCGGACGAGTCGTTCGAACATAGGGTGACGATTAACCGGTGCGGTCGTATTTGAACCGGACGTATTGGTCCTGGCGGAGGGTTCATGCGACAACGGAATCACCGCCCGACGAGCGCCGCCAGCGCGACCGCAAGGACCCCGAGATACAGGAGCGCGAGCGCTGCGGCGGGGCCCCCCGCGGCGGTCACGAGGAACAGCGCCGCCACGTGAAGGACGGTGAAAAACAGGGCCGCGTGGTAGAACTCGTAGGACGGTCTCGCGTCCGTCTCCCGGGGCGCCTCCCCGCCCGTGTACATCTCCTGCTTGTGTCCTCCGGGGGACGCCGGCGGCGCGAGAGAGCGGCCCCACAGGTACAGGATCCCCGCGACCGCGAGTGCCGCCGCGAAGACGATGAAGGGTGCGAGGAGGACGTCCACGTCACCCTCCCGCGAGCGCCCGGGCCGCCGGCTCGAGAACGACGAGCGCGAGGCCCGGCCACACGCCGAACAGGATCACGAGGGCCGCGAGGACGAGGAGGGGGAGCAGCAGGGAGACAGGAGGCCTCGTGGGCGGTGGAGCCCCGCCTCCGGAGAGCAGTCCGGTCACGGCGGGGACGTAGTATGCGAGCGAGAGGACGCTGTTCGCGATCAGGGCGAGGACGAGGAACACGCCGATCGCGCCCGCCTGGGCGGTCCCCGTCACGATGAGCAGCTTGCTGAGGAACCCGACGGTCGGCGGGACGCCCGCGAGGCCGAGCGCGAAGAGCGCGAACGTGAACCCGGCGGCGGGAACGGCACGGCCCGAGCCTCGAAGCGAATCGAGGTCTCTCGTGCCATACGAGCGCTGGAGGACGCCGGCGCTCAGGAACGCGCCGCCCTTGAGCAGGGCGTGGCTCAGCACGTGGAACAGCCCCCCGACGAGCGCTACAGTGAGTCCGAACTCGAGACCGACGCCGAGCCCGAGGAGGATGTACCCCATCTGGGCCACGCTCGAGTACGCGAGGAGCCGCTTGAGATCCCGCTGGTGCATCGCGAGGAGGTTCCCCACGGTCATCGTGAGGACCGCGAAGAGCGCGAGCAGGAGGCCGTACGAGGCGACCGCTGTCGCCCCGACCCCGAACACGACGAGGGCGCGGACCATCGCGAGGAGGGCGGCCTGGATCACGATCCCGCTCAGCATCGCGCTGATCCCGCTCGGAGCCGCCGCGTGCGCGTCCGGGAGCCACGTGTGCATCGGCACGATGGCCGCCTTCACGCCGAGTCCCGCGATGAGGAGGCCTGCCGCGAGCACGGCCAGGTCCCCCTGCAGTCCCGCCTGCGGGAAGGCCTCGAGGTCGAGGGTGCCTGCGGCCATGTAGATGAGGCCGATCCCCAGGAGCGCGAGGAGCGAGCCCGCGCCGCTCATCACGATGTACTTCATCCCCGCCTCGACCGCCTCCGCGCGATCCCGATGGAACGCGACGAGCGCGAAGGAGGGGATCGCCATGAGTTCGAACATCACGTAGAGGTTGAACAGGTCCCCGGCGAGGCCGATGCCGGCCACGCCCGCGACCAGGAGCAGCAGCAGGGCCCCGTAGGTCGCTCGATCCGACTCCTTCCGCATGTACGCGAAGGAGTACACGGCGACCGCAAGCCCTAGTCCCGTCCCCACGAGGCCCAGGAAGATGCCGAGGCCGTCCGCCCGCAAGGTCGCCTCGCCGGCGCCACGAAACTCCACTCCGTCCGTGACCGCCAGGGCCGCGAACGTGAGGAATGCAGCCGCGAGGAATGCGATGGCGGCGGCGGCGGACGCGTCGCCCCCCCTGCGGCGGGATGCGCGCCCCAGGGCGAACGAGACGACCGCCCCGCCGGCGAGGAAGGCGAGCGGTGTGGCGGCGGACAGCGCCCAGGCCATCACGCCATCTCCCAGAGGAGCCAGGACACGATGAGGGCGAGCGCAATCGCCAGGCCTACGAGGTTCCAGTTCAGGTCTCCCGTCTGGGAGCGGCGGGATGCATGCCCGATGCGGGCGATTGTCGCGACGAAGGCCTGGTACACGTGCCGGGAGGTGTCGAGCAGCGCGGTCGCAGCCGCGGCGGTCCCGCGTCCCGTTGCGAGATAGGCGACGTCCGCATCCTTCACCCGGGGCTCATGCGGGAGGAGCCACGTCCGTCCCACGGCGAGGAACGTCCCCGCCGCCGCGGCGAGGACGAGCACGGCGTCGAGGAGATGCGACGGGTCCCACGGGTCGTACGTGTTCCCCTGGGGGAGCAGTCCGAACAAGAGGGAGGGCACGAGCCCGATCACGACGCACAAGGCGGCGGTGGACGCCTGTGCCACGCGCATGGTCGCCGGCGGGTCCCGTCCCTCGACCTCCCCGGGCCGAAGGAACACGAAGTAGCCGACCTTTAGGAAGGAGAGGAACGTGCCGAACGCGGCGGCCTCCAGGAGGATGCGGAGGGGGAGGAGGTCGCGGGCGGCGTCGATCACCATGCCCTTCGAAACGTACCCGTTGAAGCCGGGGACCCCGCTGATTGCGAACGCCGCCACCCAGAACGTGGCGGCGGTCACCGGCATCTTCCGCCCGAGCCCCCCGAGCCGGTCCATCGTCTCGCGGCCGGTCGCGTGGATCACGGCGCCGATTGCCATGAAGAGGAGGGCCTTGTACAGGATGTGGTTGAACACGTGCGCCATGCCGCCGTTGACGCCCGCGGCCGTCCCGAGGCCCACGCCCGCGACCATGTAACCGACCTGGCTCACGATGTGGTACGAGAGGAGCTTGCGCATGTTGTTCTGGACCAGGGCGAAGGACACGCCGTAGAGCGCCATCACGCCACCCATGAGGGCGATCGCCTCGACCCCGGGCTGCGCGCGCGCGAAGAGGTACACGGCGGCCTTCGTCGTGTACACGCTGAGGAAGACGCTCGCGGCGATGTGGGCGCGCGGGTAGGTGTCCGGGAGCCACGTGTGGAGCGGGATGAACCCGACGTTCACCCCCGCGCCCAACGCGATCAGCACGGAGGACCACCCGCCGGAGACGGGGCCGACCGCGAGGTTTCCCGCTTCAAGGAAGTGTGCAGCGATCCCGCCCGCGAGGAGAGCGCCGCCGAACACGTGGAAGAGGAGGTAGCGGAGGCCCGCCGGGACCGCGTCCGCGCCGAGCTCCCAGACGAGGAGTGTCGAGGTGATCGCCATCAGCTCCCAGAACAGGAGGAGCGTCACGAAGTCGCCCGCGAACACCGCCCCGATGTTCGTACCGGCGTAGAGGAGGGCGTAGAGGTGCAGCCGGGGGCGGGCGAATGCCGCCGCGTAGAGTGCGGCCAGCAACGTGATCAGGGAGAAGATGTAGCCCATGAGGAGGGAAAGGCGGTCGACCCGCAGGAGGACGAGGTCGTACTCCATGAAGCGGACGCTCCAACCCGTTCCTTCCCCCAGGAGGAACGTCACGGCGGCCCCAACGGCCGCGAGCGCGACGAGGCAGACCTGCCGCGCGCGTCCCCGCAGGAGGAGAAGGAGGGGCGCGCCCAGGAGGTAGACGAGGAATGGCGGGACGAAGACGCTCACGGGAACAACCCCCTCGCCAGACTTCGGGCGATCTCAAAGGGCCCGAACGGGAGCGCGGTCCACACCCCGAGGACGAGCGCCCCGAGCGCGGTCGCGAGCACGGGGCCATACACTGGACGCGTCCCTTCCCCGCGCCCCCCCGGAGCGCCGAAGAAGAAGGCGCGCACCACGATCGGGAAGAAGTACGCGACGTTGAGCACCGAGGAGATCGCGAGGACGAGGACCGGGAGCCACTGGCCGGCCTCCCACGCTCCGACGGACAGGTACCACTTGCTCACGAACGGCGCCATCGGGGGCAGGCTCGCCATGGCGACCGCAGCGATCGCGAAGGCGACCATCGTCCCGGGCATCCTTCGCCCGATCCCGTCGAGCTCGCTGATCCGCGTCTTCCCCGTCTCCAGGGCGATGCTCCCCGCGACGAAGAACATGGACAGCTTGGCGAACCCGTGCGCGGCGATGTGGAAGGCCGCGCCGAGGAGGCCGGCGGGCGATAGGAGGGCGGCCCCGAGCACGATGTAGGAGAGCTGGCTGATCGTCGAATACGCGAGGCGGAGTTTGAGGTTGTCCTGGGTGAGCGCGAGGAAGGAACCGTAGAGGATCGTCGCGACCGCGAGGGTGAGGAGGACGGACTGGAGCCCGAGGGAGCCCGTGAGGCCAGGGCCCACGAAAAAGAACACGGTCCGGAGGATCCCGAACACTCCCGCCTTCACGACCGCCACGGCGTGGAGGAGTCCGCTCACGGGCGTGGGCGCGACCATCGCCGACGGGAGCCAACCCTGGAGCGGGAACAGGGTCGCCTTGACGCCGAAGCCCGCGAGGAGGAGGGCGCCGATCCCCTGAATCGTCTCGGGGGGCAGCGTGGCGAGGGACGGGTTGCCGCCCTCCACGAATGCGACGTCTCCGGTGGAGCCGAAGGAGATCGCAAGACCGGCGAGGATCGCCGCGCCGCCGCCCAGTGTGTAGATGAGGTACTTCCGCCCCGCCCGGTGCGCCTCTGCGGTCCCCTCGTGCGCGACGAGCGGGTACGTGGAGATCGTAAGGATCTCGTAGAAGACGAGGAGGGTGAACAGGTTCGCCGCGAGCGCGACGCCCATGGTCGCCCCGATCACGGAGGCGAAGCAGGCGAAGTACCGCGTCTGCGCATGCTCCTTCCGTCCCCGCATGTAGCCGATCGAGTACACGGTCGTGGGGATCCACAGGAGGGAGGCGACGGAGGCGAACAGGAGGCCGAGGAGGTCGGCCCGGAACCCGATTGACAGGCCCGGAGCGACTGCGACGACATCCCCGGCTGCGGGGGCGCCGGCGAGGCTCGACGGGATTAAGCTCGCGACGAGGACGAACGTGCCCACGGAAGCGAGGAGGCTGGCCGCCTCGCGCGGGTTCGGTTGTCGACGAAGCGCGAGGATCACCGGGACCGCGAGGAACGGCAGGGCGACCGCGAGCAGGAGTACGATCATCCGCGCAGCCTCCGAATCCCGCGAACGCTCAGGGACCCCGTCTGGCGGTAGACGTTCACCATGAGGGCGAGGGCGAGCGCCGCGACGATCACCTCGATGACGACGATCGTGAAGACAATCGACTGCGCCCTTCCAAGGTCGTCTCGGACGAACCCCGCGAGGACGAAAGTGACGGTCACCGCCTTCCCGAGGATCTCGAGGCCGAGGAGGACCTTTAGGAGACTCTCCTTCGCAACGAGTGCGTACAGTCCGGTGACGAAGAGGGCCGTGACCCCTGCTACGGCGGCATAGACCCAGGGTTCCATCATGGTTCCTCCCTTTTCGGCCCGAGGAGGTGCAGGATCCCGAGGACGCCGGCGAGGACGAGCAGCGACTGGACCGCTAGGTCGAGACCTCGCACTTCCCACAGCCATGGTCCGATCCACGGGGAATCGACGGCCCCCGACGGGCCGGCGGGTGCCGCGGCGAGCAGCACGACGAGGATCACGCCGCCAAGGACGACGAAGGCGAGCCCCGCGAGCACCTTGCGCCTATCCATCGGCATCCTCCCGCCCGGTCGTCAGCGTGATTGCGGTCAGGAACAGGACGGCGGTGAGGCCTGCGCCCACCGTCAGCTCGAGCACCGCCGCGTAGGGGGCGGCCAGGAGGGCGAACGCGCCCGCGAGGAACGCGCTC
>DATEUK010000049.1:0-4929 GCA_035283165.1 Thermoplasmata archaeon | reverse complement strand
GTGAAGAGCGCTGTGAGGTCCGAGGAGTACCCTCCCGGCTGCGCTTCGGCGAAAATCGCTACGCGGGCCGTCCCGCCCTGTCTCACGAATTCCGTCGCGAAGACGTTCGCGAGGCCTTGGCCGTACGCGTTGTTGTTGCCGATCACGGCCATGTCGGTAAAGGACCGGTTGTTGAACGAGTAGTTCGCCGCGACGACTCCCTGAAGGGCATCCGAGGGCGCCGTGCGGAAGAACCATCCACCCGTGTATGCGAGGTCCGTGAACACCGGCGACGTGCACGACGCGGAGATCTGGACGACGCTGTTCGGTTTGGCGACACCGAGGACCGCTTGGCACTTGCTCGATCCCACCGCCCCGAGGATCGCGTCGACCTGATCCGTGGTCACGAGCTTGTTCGCCCGATCCCCCGCCGTCGCGTCAGCGCCGGTGTCGTCCTCGTGGATGAGCACGACGCAGAAGCCGTTCACTCCACCGTCGTCGTTAATCTCTTTCGCTGCTAGGGAAGCGCCCCTCTGGTTCTTCGGGCCGAACGCCTCCAGGCCGGACGTGCCAGTCAGGGTCAGGACCGTCCCGATCTTCAGTCCGTCCCCCTGGGTACACGACGGCGGCGGCGCGGGAGCCCCGAACAGCCCTCCGAACACGGCCGCCAGCAGGATGATGATCACGATTGCGACGACCACGATTCCAATCCACATCCCCTTGCCCTTGGCGGGCGCGGCCGCCGTGGTCCCGGGCATCTCCTCTGGTTCCTGGTCTCCCATCGACACACCCCGATTTCCCGCCTAATCCGGTGCCCCTGTTATAAGCTTTCCTAGGAGGCCCAGGGGATGGCCGGACGGCGTCCACCCCTCATCCTGCCGGTCGAAACCCTTTAACGCGGACCTTCCCTTCGGCGGCACGGGATTCCATGGAGATCCACGAGGTCGAGATCCAGAACCCCGAGCCGGTGAACGTGATCGTCGGGCAGGCCCACTTCATCAAGACCCCGGAGGACCTGTACGAGGCGATCGCGAACAGCGTCCCTGGGGTCCAGTTCGGTCTTGGATTCTGCGAGGCGTCGGGGCCGTGCCTTGTCCGGGGCGAGGGGACGGACCCGGGCCTGCGGGAGCTCGCGATGCGGAACGCCCTCCGGATCGGTGCGGGCCACGCGTTCATCGTGCTCGTGCGGAACGCGTTCCCGATCAACCTCCTCCGCGCGATCCGGGATGTCCCCGAGGTCGTGACCCTGTTCGCCGCCACGTCGAACCCGCTCACGGTGCTCGTGGCGAAGACCCCCCGCGGACGCGCGGTCATCGGCGCTATCGACGGGGAGTCCGCGAAGGGCGTGGAATCCGAGTCACAGATGCTCGAGCGGCGCGCGCTCGTCCGACGCATCGGCTACAAGCTGTGAACCGCGGTGAGGCGCCGACCCAAGGGAGGGGAGGCGGCCGTCCATCGGAAGACGTACAAGGGCTTAAATACAAGCGTTTTCGTAGTTCCACCCCGCGGGAGCGAGGTGGGTTGTGATGCAGGAAGTCGAAGCCCTTACGAAATGTCCCGAATGCGCGGGGGATCATCTGATCCGGGATTACGAGCGCGCGGAGATCGTCTGCGAGTCGTGCGGCCTCGTGCTGGACTCGTCCCTGATCGACGAGGGGCCGGAGTGGCGCGCGTTCGACAGCGAGCAGCGCGAGTCCCGCGAGCGGGCCGGACCGCCGAGCTCGATCATGAGCCACGACAAGGGACTGAGCACGTCGATCGGGTGGAGGAACAAGGACGCGTACGGCCGCCAGATTCCCCACAAGTCGCGCGCGCAGATCTATCGCCTGAGGAAGTGGCAGCACCGGATCCGGACGTCGAAGTCCGGCGAGCGGTCGCTCGCGCAGGGGCTCACGGAGATCAACACGATGGCGTCGAAGATGGCGCTTCCCCGCCACGTCCGCGAATCGGCCGCGGTCCTGTATCGCAAGGCGAGCGTGAAGAGCCTCGTGCGCGGGCGGAGCATCGACGAGGTCGTCGCCGCCACCCTGTACGCGGCGTGCCGCGAGTGCGAGGTTCCCCGGACGCTCGACGAGATCGCCCAGGCGAGCGCGATCGACCGGAAGAGCATCGGGCGCACATACCGCACGCTCGTCCGCGAGGTCGGGCTGAAGCTACTCCCGCAGAACCCGAGAGACTACATCCCGCGCTTCTGCAACCGCCTCGGGCTCGACATGGAGGTCCTGCGGAAGGCGAAGGACATCCTGGAGCTCGTGGACCGGGAGGAGCTCGCGTCGGGCGTCGCGCCGAGCGGCGTCGCCGCCGCGACGATCTACATCGCCGCCACCCTGTGCAACCGGCCCGTCACGCAGAAGGAGGTCGCGGAGGTCGCGGGCGTCACGGAGGTCACGATCCGGAACCGGTACAAGCGCATCGCGGAAGCGATGGGCCTGACGAAGTGATGTTGCAGGGTCACTCGATAGGGCTAAGGCGGGAAGCTCCATCGGACTCCCGTGAGGCGTTGGGTATGGATCGTCCTCCTGGCCGGCTCCCTTGTCGCTTCTTCGGTTGAAGCATTCGTGCTCGCGTCCGCGAGCATGGCCGAAGTGCAGCGGCTAGCCGCCTCGCCGGTCAGATGGGACGTGCAGATTGAGCTGCGTGGGGACCCGGGCTTCCGACGCCTCCCCCCGATTGAACAGGCGCGCATGTTCGAAGAAGTATATTCCGAAGCGTATGACGCGCGCAACGGAACGATTCAGGGCGCGATCTATGAGACACTCTCGGTTGCAGTCGCGGTCCTTTCATGCGGGCACGCCTTGGTATTCCTGACGTTGTGGCGTCGCTCCTCTCCATGACCTTGGCATCGCTCCCACGACCTGCGGTGCCGGCTGAGGGCCCGAAGCTTTATGTGACTCCGCCCTTTCCGACGCACTTCGCGGGGCTTCGGATGGAATCGAGACTAGCGGTGGGCGACCTCGCCTACATCGAGTACGACCTCTGGATTGTCGGGCCGGGGGAGCAGAGGACGCTCCACGACACCACGCACGAGGACGCCGCGAAGGCGGCGGACAAGTACGACGAGAAGCGCGCCTACGTCCCGTTGGCGGTCGTCGTCGGCAAGGATCGGGTGCCGAAGGGACTCGACGAGGCGCTGCTCGGGACTGCCGTCGGGGAGACGAAGGAGGTCGTGATCCCGCCCGCGAAAGGCGCCGGGGATCGGGACCCGAAGCTCGTCAAGCTGTACCCGATCCGGGAGTTCCACCGTAAGGAGATCGAGCCCCAGCAGGGTCTCGAGGTCCACATGGAGGGACGAAGGGGTACGATTGTCGCGGTCACCGCGGGCCGCGTGCGTGTCGACTTCAACAACCCCTTGGCGGGGCGAACCCTCCGGTACAAGGTCACCGTCGCGCGGCGGCCGGATTCGGAGGAGGACAAGATCCGAGCGATCCTCGACATGGACTTCGGCCTGCCGGACAAGTTCCGCGTCTTCGTGAAGGGGTCGGAAGCGGACGTCTTCCTGCCGGACGTGTGCAAGACGGACGAGCGGTGGTTCGTCTCGAAGTTCCGCGTCGTCGCGGACCTCCGGGAGCTCGGGGGAATCTCGAAGGTCCGGTTCGTGGAGGAGTACGAGAAGAAGGAGGAGCCGAAGGCGGAAGGGAAACCCTCCGACGTGACCGCCGAGGCGCCCGCGGGGAAGCCTCCCGAGGCGAAGTCCGCCAGGAAGCAGGCGCCGGCGAAGGGGAGGGGCAGGCGGGGGAAGACCCCGGCCAAGAGGCCGGAGCGGGCGGAGGAGGAGCTCCCGTCAGAAGAGGGGAAAGCGCCCGAGGAACTGTGATCAGAGGAGCGCGGGCAGGGGCAGGACGAGGGCCACCAGAAACCGCAAGGTCTTCCACGCCCAGGCACGCATCGGATCTCCTTCCACGCGAGCCGAGATAAAGGTGTGCTTTACAAGTCAACCTCGCCCGCTGGCGGCAGTTTCAAACGGAGCGCGACCCCTGGCGGTCCGCGGACGGGTGGCCTAGATTGGATAGGGCAGCCGCCTCCTAAGCGGCAGGTCCCGGGTTCAAATCCCGGCCCGTCCGTCTTACCCGTGCCCGGTACTTCATCCCCGGCTTCCGCAGGCTATCCCCCGACGGAGTCTCCGAAGCGTTCCACCGCCAGAGAATTCGTCGGGCCACGGTTCGCCTAAGGCTATGGGGTTTCCCGTCTACGCGAATCCGGGCGGTGGAGGGGAGGCTCTCGTCCGTTTTCGCATCCATCGTTCTCCGTAGAGGAAGAATAGGACTCCGACGACGAGCATCGGAACAAAGAGGCATCCCGCAGCCCCCCAGGCGAACGGGCGGCTCGACGGATCAACGACTCCAACGATGGAGAACCCCACGATCAGAAGTGCCGAGAGGACTGCCGCCACGCCTCCCCATTGCTTCCAAGTCTGCGCGGACTCCACGAGGATCGGCCACGAGCCCCCTCCGCCTGCCATCGTTCTGACATCTCGCCTTCCCGATAAAGCCGCTCGGACGGGCGATCATCGCGGTCATGTTCCTTCTCGAGGGCAAAGACCGCCGACGTGGGGACGTGTCCGTTGACAATGCAGGCTCAGCCGAGGAGCTCTTCCGCCATGGTCCGGACGTCAATCTCCCTCGAGGCGATTCTTTTAATGCCCTGTCGCAGCTTCCGCTCCGTCGCGGGCTTCGCTGCCAGACGATGGAGGGCCGCTTCCGCGAGGGCGCCCCTCAACTCCGTCTCCGCCCGCGCGAGTTCCCGCACCGCCAACTCCCCGGACGCATGCAACTGCCGCCAGTGCCTCTCGAGCTGTTCCGCGACCTCCGCGATTCCCGTCCCCTCCGAGGCCACGGTCCGGAGCACGGGCGGCCGCCAGCCCTTCGACCGCTGCGGGATAACCTGCTCAAGGTTCGACACCATCGCGCCTGCGCTCTCGAGGTCGGCCTTGTTCACGACGTACACGTCCCC
>DATEUK010000048.1:0-10625 GCA_035283165.1 Thermoplasmata archaeon | reverse complement strand
GGTCGCGCCGTCCCACACCGCGAACGCCAAGATCATGCCCGGTTGGATCGGGATGTCCTCGGCGTCCCCGGAGTCGAGGCGACGCGAGATCACAACGGACCACCCGGCGCCCTCGTGAACCCCCCTTCCGAGGGCGTCCTGGCTCGCCTGGGTCGCGAGCGTGCCGAACCCCTGCGCGATCCCTTCCTCAACCGGGGTCACCCGAAGGGGATCGGAGAACGGGTTGCCGACGTACCAGCCCGGCAGGTACACGCGGGCGGATTCTGGGAACGCCTCCGGGAGGTGGTATGGCGGGCCCCCGATCGAGTACGGGTAGTAGTCGACCCAGAAGTTCGGGTATGCGTGCTCAAGGTCCCGGAACCCCTCGTCCAGATCGGCCTGCCAATCCGCCTTCCACTGGGCGACGTGCAGGTCCTTCCCCGGTCCGCCCATGCAGATGAAGGGCGTCGCGTCAGCCGGCCCGAAGAGGATCGCGACGGCGTCCCGGAACTCGGCGTCCTTCGTCGTCCGGTTGTCCTTCGTCGCATCCTGCCATGAGAGACGGAAGGCCGCGTAGGTGTCGTTCAACAGCACGCGCACCGAGAGCGACGGGACGGAGGGGAGCGGCCGCGTTGGCGCGACGAGCGGCTGGCCCGAGAGCGTTACCTCGACCGCGCGAGCGCGCTCCCACGCGCCGGATGCGGGGTCCGACACCGGGAGGGCCGCGTCCGTGCGCACCCCCTCAATCGTCTCGTTGGCGGCGGACGTCGGGCCGAGCACTCCCCCCATCTGGCCCGCTGCGATCAGGACGGCGAGGGCGAACGCGATCCCCACGATCTTTCGAGTCGATCCGTTCGTCATGCTCTCCCTCCTACGTCACATTGTGACGGTACACCACGACGGTCGTGTCCTCGTACGGCCGGACGATCTGGGGCTCCACGAGCGGCACGCGGACGACCTCCGCACCCAGGGCGTCCAGGCCCACGGCCTCCTCGCCCTCCAGGCGGAACTTCCGGAGGAGACGCGGGGAACTGACGCTCAGCAACATGACGGCCCGTAGTTCTCGTTCCTGCCCCTGCCGCATCCGGTTGTACGTGGCGACGGCCTCGTCCGCCCTCGGCCCGAACATCTGCCGGAGGAACGGCATTGGCACGTTGATCGGCGGGATGTAGTACACGTTCGGCTCGAGGCCGAGGTGGGGGTACATGGGGAGCGCGACCTTCTTCACGTGCACGAGGAAGTCAATCGGGTTCTCCGGATCCGCCTCGGAAGGCGTCGAGACGAAGCCCACCATGCGGATCTTCCCGATGCAGTTGCGCATGCACCGCGGGATGATCCCCTTCTCCATCGCGGGATAGCAGAAGATGCACTTCTCGGACACGCGCGTCACGTGGTTGTACATCGAGCGCTTGTACGGGCATGCCTTCACGCACTCCCGGTAGCCGCGGCACCGCTGCTGGTCGATCAGGACGATGCCGTCCTCCTTCCGCTTGTAGATCGCCTTCCGCGGGCAGGCCGCGAGGCAGCCCGGGTACGTGCAGTGCATGCAGATGCGCGCGAGATAGAACTGCCAGACCTGGTGCGGGAGCCTCATGTGGTAGTTCGACGGGTCGAGCTCGCCGCTCGTCTCGTCCTCCCCGCGGTTCGGGCCCGCCCAGTCCTCGTCCTTCGGCCGGTATCCCAACGCACGCTCGCCCGCGGGAGCCTTCTCGAAGATCGTCTTTCCGGTGGACACGGGGACCTGGCTCGTGGTGTCCCAGGACTGCCGGCCCATGTCGTCGAGGATGTTCGCGTCCCATCCGAGGGGATACGAGCCCCATGGCTTCGTCTCCACGCTGTTCCACAGCATGTACTCCTGGCCCTTCCCGGAGGTCCACGTCGTCTTGCACGAGAGGGTGCACGTCTGGCAGCCGATGCACTTGTTGATGTCGAACACCGCGGCGACCTGCCGGTCCGGGCGCGACTCCGGGTACTCGTACTTCATCATCCGCCCGATCTGCCAGTTGACCACGTCCGGCATTCGTTCACCTCCCGTAGTCGCCCGCGAGGTAGCGGGTCATCTTCGCCGACTCGTACGTCGGACGGAACCCTTCCTGCGCGGGCCGCCACAGGCCGATGCCGCCGATGCCGCCCGGCTCCGCGCGCGTGATCTTCACGAACGATTCCTTCGGCGCCCCGACGGCGCCGTGGACGTCCATCTCGAACCCCTTCCCGATGACCTGCCCGTAGTACGCCTTCCGCACGAGGCTGTCCGTCAGGAGCGTCGGCTTGAGCCACGCTCGCGTCACGCTCTGGTGCGAGCCGGACCGGTACATCGCCTGGTACCCCGTCCGCGGGCTCTTCGCGAGCCCGTCCGCCCGCGTCGCGTGTCCCTCGACGCTCCCGTGCGTGGCGATGTGCATGTGGAACCATGCGCGCGCCGTCTTCCGCGGCATGTTCGGGTAGTACCGCGCGCGGACGAGCCACCGCATCACGCCGTAGTCCTCCGGCTTCCCCTGCCACCCTCGGAACGGGCGATCCGAGGGGTCGCCGTCGACCCACACGTAGTCCCCGTCCTCCACGCCGAGGTCCTTCGCGTCTCGCGGGTTCATGTCCACGTACCCCTCGCCGACGTACGGCGTGCGCCTGTCGTGGCGGTAGAAGTCCCCGTACGGCCCGAAGAGCAGGATGGACAGGTCCTGCGACGCGGCCATGGAGTGGCACGCGTGGCGGTACTTCGGGGTGTACAGGATGAACTCGTAGCCCTGCGCCATGAGGGGGTGCGCCGTCTGCTTCAGCTCGCTCCAGCTCTTCACGACGTTCCGGACCTGGCGGACCTCCGTCGACAGGTCGGACATGCTGATGCCGTAGTCCGTCGGCGGCTTCGGGGCGATGGCGGGGTGCGGTCGCGAGACGATCACGGCGGGCTCGTAGTACGTGGAATCCACAGTCTCCCGCCAGACGGGCAGGTTCTCCCCGTACTCGATGAACTCATCCTCATCGCGATACGACTCGAGCCGGCCGGTCTTGTTGTACCATGGCTTGCTCTCGTTCGTCTGCTCCCAGCCCACAATCCGCGGGCTCGTCCGGGACATGCTGAGGAACGGCGTGCCGTTCATGCAAGAGGCGAGGAGCGCCTGCCACGAGTATCCCTTTGTCGTGTTGCTGTAGTCGAGGACGCGTTGGAGGTACTTCTCATGCTCGCCGTCGAGGAAGAACCGCCAGTAGTTCGCGATCCGCGTCGACAGCGTGGCGTCTCCGAATTCCGTGCCGAGGGCCTGGGCCACGCCCACGATGTTCTCGAGATCGTCGCGGAGGTCGTACGGAGGGGCGATCGGCGTGGGGACGATCGCCTGGATGAACGGGTTCGTGCACGAGGCGTAGACGTCCGGGACCTTCCGCTCGATCCAGGACGGGACGCCGAGCACGACGTCCGCGTACTCGCACGTCGCGGTCCAGAACCACTCTTGGACGACGATCGCTTCGATCTTCGGGAGCGTGTTCATGATGACGTCGTGGGCCCACTTCGCGTTCCCGAGGATCGAATTCGTGTTCGCCCACCATACGGTCTTCGAGGGCGTGGGCATGTGCGTGGAGCCCGTGAACAGCTTGTTCCCCACGCGGAGCGGGCGGTCCCCGTAGTTGTAGAAGTGCGCGGACTCGCCCTTCCAGTACGCCTTTTGGGGCGCGGGCTTCGTCGGGTCCAGCTCGGGATTGAAGGGATCCTCGATGAGCCACTGCGGGAGGCCGGAGAAGATCTCCGCACGGTAGTTGCCGGCGTACGAACCCACCTCGCCCCCGAACTTCCCCTCGTTTCCCGTCAGCGCCGCGAGCAGGAAGATCGCGCGGTCCTTCAGGTCCGCGTTCCAATAGTGATTCGGGCCCATGCCGGTCGCGAACAACACCTTGCCCCGGTTCGCCGCCAGTGTCCCCGCCAGGGACTCAATCGCCGTGACCGGCGCCCACGTGATCTCCGAGGTCGCGACCGGGTCGAAGTTCTCCATGATGTACTGTTTCACGAGGTCGAACACGGGGCGGGCCTTCACGACCGTGACGCCGTCCGCGAGGGTGACATCGAACTCCCCCTCGAGCGCGACGTCCAGACCCGTGTCGTCGAATCTCGTCCCTACCTGGTCCCGCGTCAACGCCGCCGGCCCGCCGGAGGCCTGGTCCCAGACGACGAAGTCTCCCCACTCCTGACGCAAGGTGCCGGGGACCTGCTGCGTGCCCTGCTGGGGCGGCAGCGGCGGGGTCTGCCCGGGCGCCAGGAGCGAGATGTAATTCGTCAGGGTCGCGAGCGTGTACCCGGGGAACACGTCCGCCGCGCTCAGGAGCTTCCGCGTGTCCATCCGCACGAGGAGCGGAAGGTCCGTGTACCGCTTCACGAACTCCGCGTCGTACGTCCCGTCGCGCAGCATGACGTGGCTCAACCCCAGCGCGAGGGCCGTGTCCGTCGACGGGCGGATCACGATGACCTCGTCGCCCTTGTTGCTTGACGACTGGTACTCCGTGGCGATCGTGATCACCTGCGCTCCTCGCATGCGCGCCTCCGTGATCCAGTGGCCATCGGGCATCTTGGTCGCGATCCAGTTCATCCCCCACAGCGTGATCACGTCGGAGTGCTCCGCCGCGTAGAGGTCGAACTCGCTCGTCTTGTGGCCCGTCACCATCGGGTGACCCGGCGGCAGGTCCGTATGCCACGCGTAGTTGTCCCAGCCCCGGCCTCCGAGCGCGTACGTGGGGGTGACGCCTCGGACCTTCGCGTCGATCAGAGCGAGCATGTTCGCGAACCGGTACATGGCGCCAAACCGCGTGGGCGACAGGAACGGCATGCCGCCGCGCACCTTCATCGTCCGAGTGCCGGCCGTCCGCTCCCCGTCCGTCTTCGTCGTGTCCGCGTCGCGGAGCGCATCGACCATCGCGGGGTCGTAGCCCTGCGCCAGGAGGCGGTCCCGACCCGCCTGCCCGCTGTACGTCTCCGCAACGTTCCGGAACACCTTCGCCACCGTCGCGTGTGCCTCCTCGTAGGGGACCCTCAGCCACGTCTCCTTCCCACGACCCTCGAAGTAGGTTCGGACCGGGAGGCCGTCCGCCTGCCGGGGCATCCCGGCGTCGACCCAGTCCTTGAACCCTTGGCGGATGAGCGCGCCCTTCACCCGGCGGTCGGAGTAGAACCGTCGAATGTACGCGTGCCCGGAGATGCAGATCCGCGGGTCCCACCGCGGGGACGCGCGGTTCCCGTAGAGGTCCGTCGCCTGACCGTATCCGTAGGATGGATCGACCCACTTGACGACGCCGTTCTTCGCATGGGCCTTGAGGAGGCACCCGTGCGTGTCGTTCGGCGCGCAGAGGAAGTGGAAGGTTAGGTCGTCCGAGTAGAGCTCGCGATATACCTCCTCCCAGCCACGGTTGGGATAGGAGTCGAGGGGGTTCAGGTTCGGATCGATCGGCCGGAGATGGTGGCTGGCGAACACGACGGACGGCAGGGTCGCGGCCACCGCCGCCGCCGCGGCCGCAGGGGGGACGAGCTTCAGGAGCTGGCGGCGGGTGAGGCGCCGCAGGGGGTTGGGCTCCGCCTCCGCGGTCACTCCTCCTCCCTCCCCACGAGGACGACATCGTCGTGCGCCCGCAGGATCATCCGCCGCCGGACGTCCCAGGGGAGGGACGGGGGCTCACGCTCGTCCGCGTCCGGGGGGGCTCCCGTCGGGACCAGGGTTGCGGCGGGCAGCGTCGCCGCGGCCGCGCCTCCCGCGGCGGCGGCCAGGGCCACGAAGAGGAATCGTCTGCGCGACACACCCTCGGCACGGGGCGGCGTCTCCGTCATTCGGACCCTTCCGGTTCGACCGAAGGGGCGGAGTTGCCAAAATCGTCTAAGGTTTCTCCCGAACAGGTTCGGCATCCCGCCCAAGGGTCCGGCAACCGTCCCGCGTGCCTGACGGTACATACGGCGCGACTATGTACCCGAACCTGTTCGGCATCGGCCATGCAGGAAGCGACGCTCCGCCTGCACATCCCGGGATGTTGGACGTCCCGCCTTGCAGGCGATGGTCGGCTCGTCAGGATCGTGGATCAGAAGACCCCGAGGAAGCGGACCACGCAGAGTCTGGTCGAGATCCATCGGAACGGCGATCGCGCGCCGTGGGAGGAGATCCTGGCGGACGTGACCGCGGCGTCGCCCGTCCATTCCCTGCGCATCGTCGAGCGCGACGAGAAACGCCTCCTGGGCATCGTGCAGTGTCGGAAGTGCCAATCCTGCCAGATTCTCATGGACTCGAACTGCTACCGGACGAGCGCGGTATCCCGCGAGGGACGGTTCGAGTGGACCGTCCGGTTCGACGACCGGGGAGAGCTTGCGAAGCTGGTCGCGGCACTTCGCCGCGCCGACGCCACCGTCGAGATCCGTCGCATCACCCCGGGGCGCGGGACGTCCCTGACCCCCCGCCAGGCGGAGGTGCTCGCGGTGGCCCTTCGGATGGGGTACTTCGAGTTCCCCAAGCGCTCGGGGATGGAGGAGATCGCGGCGAGGTTGGGGGTGTCGAAGAGCACGATCGCGGAGACGCTGCACCGGGCCGAGCGCAAGGCGGTGCAGGCCTTCCTCCAGGGGGACGCCTCCGAGAGTCGCGCGCCGTACGATCACTGACGTCGCGCCACTCCCATGCGGATCGCGAGGACCGATCCCGCCGAGTTTATACGCAGCCGACGCGTCGGCCTCGCCCGTGGCCGCGAACCGCCTCCCTCCGGGACAGTACGTCTCGAAGCGCTTTCCGAGGCTGGACCTCGGGGTCGTCCCGCGCGTGCCCCCCGAGGGGTGGGACCTGCGCGTGGAGGGCGAGGTCGAGAATCCGCTGCGCGTATCCCTCGCGGAGTTTGGCACGCTCCCGCGGATCTCCGTGACACGGGACTTCAGCTGCGTGACGGGGTGGACGAAACTCGATTGCACGTGGGAGGGGGTCGCGTTCCGCACCGTGGCGTCGAAGGTGCGCCCCCGCCCCACCGCCGTGAGCGTGTGGATCGAGTGCGGCGAGGGGTACACGACGAGCCTGCGCCTCGAGGACCTGATGCGCGAGGACGTCCTGCTCGCCGACCGGTGGGACGGAGAGCCGCTCCCCGATGAGCACGGGGGCCCCGTCCGCTTGGTTGTCCACCACAAGTATGGGTGGAAGAGCGCGAAGTGGGTGCGGCGGCTGGAGGTCCGGAACCGCCACGACCTGGGCTACTGGGAGGTCCGCGGGTACAGCGACACCGCCGACCCGCGGACGGAGGACCGGTACGCGTAGGGCAGGAAACGATTTTACGCGGAACCCGTTGCGCCATCGAGGACGCCCGTGCCAAGACTCGGACAGATGCGGATCCTGGACCATCTCCGCGAACTCAAGCAGCGGGTCAAATGGAGTTTCCTCACGGTGTTCCTCCTGTTCGTCTTCTTCGCGGCGTTCCGGGCGGAGCCGGTCGACGTCGGCGGCGTGACCGTCCCCCTCCCGTGGCCCGACCCCACCGCGCCGTTCGCCAGCCAGTTCTTCAACGCGACCCTCCAGTTCCTCAAGCCGGACTTCGTGGAGTCCGTGGCGCTGAGCCCTGCGGAGCCGTTCGTCGTGCAGCTGAAGACCGCCTTCTTCCTCGCGATCGGGGTCGGCATGCCGATGATCGCGTACCAGTTGTCCCTGTTCATCGCGCCCGCGCTGTACGATCAGGAGAAGAAGGTGATCCTCCGCCTCGTCGTGCCCGCGGTCCTCCTCTTCGCCCTTGGCGTGGCGATCGCGTTCCTGGTCGTGCTCCCGTTCACGTTCGCGTTCCTGTACAGCATCGCCGCCGACTTGGGCGCCCAGCGCCTGTTCCTCCCCCTCGACGAGTTCCTGAACTTCACGCTCATCTTCACCCTCGGGTTCGGCCTCGCGTTCGAGATGCCGGTCGTCATGTACGCGCTGTCCGCCTCGGGGATCATCCACGCCTCCGTGTGGAGGAAGTACTGGCGCTTCGCGATCATCGGGATCTTCGTCTTCGGCGCGTTCATCACGCCGGACGGGAGCGGTGTGACGATGCTCCTCGTGGCCCTGCCGATGACGGGCCTGTACGTGGCGGGATACGTCGCGGCGGTCCTCAACGAACGCCGACGCCAAAGGAAATGAGGGAAGGTTCTTAAGGAGAGGACTTCATCCGAGCCCTCGGGCGAAACTGTGCTGAACTCGGAAACCTTCGGAGCCCTCCGTCAGTTCGGCGGGCTCGAGTGGATCATCCTCCTCATCATCGTCGGCCTCCTCCTCTTCTTCGGGCCGACGAAGCTGCCGGAGTTCGCGCGTTCCATCGGGCGCGCGTGGGGCGAGTTCCGGAGAGGGAAGATGGAGGTCGAGCGGGAGATCCGCCAGGAGTTCACGAAGGACGAGGCGACCGAGGCCACGGCGACCCGGGACGAGGTCCTCAAGGCCGCCAAGGAGCTCTCCCTGGGCACGGAGGGGCGCGAAGTGCGGGAGATCAAACTGGAGATCGCGAAGGCGATCGACCGTGCGGACACGAAGAAGGTCGTCGCAGTCGCGAAGGCGTTCGCGATCCCCACAGAAGGGGTGGGGAGCCAGACGCTCAAGGAGACGATCATCCGCCGCCTGCACATCTGAGTTCTCGACCGGACCGACGCATCTTCAAATAGACCGGGGTCGTGGAGGGCCCAATGGCCGAGGAATTGCCGCAGGCCCCCGCCATCCCGCCCCACATCATGCACGCGATGCAGGAGCGGATGAAGATGGCCCAGGCGATGGCGAAGATCAAGCACAAGATCGTCGTCATGTCAGGGAAGGGCGGCGTTGGAAAGACGTCTGTGTCTGTCAATCTGGCGGTGACCCTTGCGAAGGAGGCTCGCGTAGGAATCGTGGACGCGGACGTCACGGGCCCGGACGTGCCGAAAATCCTGGGCGTCGAGCACCTCCGACTCGTGCCCGGCGAGAATGGCGGCATGGAGCCTGTCACGGGCGTCCTCGACGTGAAGGCGGCGAGCATGCAGCTTGCGCTCGGGGACCGCGACACCCCTGTGATCTGGCGGGGGCCGCTGAAGATCAAGGCGCTCAAGCAGATGCTCGCGGATGTACGCTGGGGCGAACTCGACTACCTGATCATCGACCTGCCGCCGGGGACGAGCGACGAGCCGCTCAGCATCGCGCAGGAGATCCCGGACGCGGACGGCGCGGTCGTCGTCACGACGCCGCAGGACGTGGCCTTGCTCGACGTGCGGAAGAGCATCGCGTTCGCGCAGGCGGTGAACCTCCGCGTGATCGGGATCATCGAGAACATGAGCGGCATGGTGTGCCCGCACTGCGGGAAGGAGGTCGACGTGTTCAAGAAGGGCGGGGGCGAGGAGGCCGCGAAGGAGCTCGGGCTCCCGTTCCTGGGACGCATCCCGCTCGACCCGCGAATCGTGGTGGGCGGGGACGCGGGGAGGCCGTTCGTCCTTGAGCACCCGGACAGCCCGGCGGCGAAGGCGTTCCGCCGGATCGTCGAGGAGATTCGGAAGCACTTGCAGTCACCGCCAACGGCCTCCCCGTCGTGACATCGGAATGGCGTCTGCGTCGCGCCATCGCGCAGGAAATCGCCGATTCGCGAGGGCACGGGACGTGCTTACCTAATGGTTATATAAGCCGCCGATATAAGTCGGCCCGCCCATGACCAGCGGACCCGATTTCGGGGTGGAAGCGGAGCTTCGGCTTGTCGAGGCGAGGGTCCACGAGGCCGTCCGCAGCGAGGAGTCCCTCCTGACGGACATCGCGGAATACGTCATCGGTGCGGGGGGCAAGCGGATCCGGCCCACGGTCGCCCTCCTCGCGAACAAGGCGGTCGGGGGACGGGACCTCTCGCGTGCGATCGAGATGGCGGCGGCCCTCGAGCTCATCCACAGCGCGACGCTCGTGCACGACGACATCAACGACGGCGGGGTGACGCGGCGCGGCCGCGACGCGGCGTACAAGAAGTACGGGGTCCAGAATGCGCTTGTGGCGGGCGACTTCCTGTTCGTGAAAGCATTTGCGATCGGGGGGCGGTTCGAGCCGGATTTGCTGGACTTGACGGCTCGCGTGTGCACGTCCCTTGCGGAGGCGGAGATCGTGCAGAGGCGGCACGCGGGGGACCTCGCGTGGACGCCGGACCAGTACCTGAACCTCGTGCGTCGCAAGACCGCGATGCCGATCAGCGCGGGCGCGCGCATCGGCGCGATCCTCGGCGGCGGGAAGCCGGAGGAGGTCGAGGCCCTCACGGAATACGGACTGAACCTCGGGATCGCGTTCCAGATCGTGGACGACATCCTCGACGTCGTCGGCGATCCGACCGTCCTCGGGAAGCCGGTGGGGACGGACCTCCGGGAGGGGAACATGACCCTGCTCGTGCTCCACGCGATGAACGACGGAGTCGAGCGACGGGCGGAGCTCACGCGGATCATCCGGCGGAATCCGCGATCCTCGAGGTCGGTCGCCCGTGGCCTCGCGCTGATTCGCGGCTCCGGGGCCGTGGAACTCGCGCGGGCGGATGCGGAACGCTTCCGGGCTCGGGCCCTCGAGGCGCTCGACGACGTCCGTCCGGGACCGCACCGGGATTCCCTCGCGCGCCTTGCCGACTTCGTCGTGCACCGGAAAGCGTGATCCCGTGATGCCGCGCGGCCCGGGCGCCGCCGCATGGCGGGACATCCAGGA
>DATEUK010000047.1:0-5460 GCA_035283165.1 Thermoplasmata archaeon | reverse complement strand
TTGTCCCGCTCATGCCCTCGCTCCCGCTCGCGCTCGGGGCGTACCTCGCGCGCATGTCCCTCTCCCAGATGGACGTGCCGACGCGGCAATCGTACACGATGAGCGTGGTGCCCCCAGAGGACCGGACCGCGGCCGCCAGCTTCACGACGATCGCACGCAACCTGGGGCAGTCCGTGAGCCCGAGCCTCGGCGGAGCTGCGTACGCGCTGTGGGTCGCCGCGCCCTTCCTGCTCGGCGGTGGGATCAAGATCGCGTACGACCTTGCGCTGTACGCGACGTTCCGAGGGGTGGTCCTCGAGCCCGTCACCGCCCAGGAGGGTTCTCGCACACGATCCGCCAGCGCGCCTCCGTCGCCTGGTACTCCACGTCGCCCAGGACCGTGACAAGGTCGCCGAGCCGAACGACCGGGGTCCCACGCCGCCAGTCCCAACCGCGGACGAACGCGGCCATCCGATACCGGGCCCCTTCGCCGACGTCCGACACGGTCAGGTGCGTGCCAATCGATTCCCCGGGGTCCACGGTGACGTTCGAGACGCGCACGGGCCGGTCGAGCAGCGCCTCAGGGCACGCCGCAAGTGCCGCGAGGGTCACATGGACCGCCTCGGGTTCTTCCCCGGCGAACAGCTCGCACCGACCGAGGGACGTCACCGCCAGCCGTCCCGTCACGTCTTGGCGGCCCCCAGACCATCCATCCGCCGCGAACGCCCACATCTCCGCGTCCTCGTCGCGCACCAACGCATGTCGAGGGTCGATGGATGCCTGCACGTCCGCGAGTTCCGCGCGGACTCCGACCCGGTGGCCTGAAAGCCGCGCCGCGTTCCGTGCGACGAACTCGAGGGGAAGGCGGTTCGACGAAGCGGGCGCCCGCACGGTCACGCCCCCCTCGTCCTCCGTGAACAGTTGGATCGTTCCCGCACCGAACACGGAACCAACGACCTCGACGAGGGCGCCGGGCGAGACGAGCGTCGGCTCTGCAATGGCCCTCGGCCGTGCGACCACGCGCACCGTCGCAAAGTCGTCGTAGTCGATCAGGACGATGGCTGCATTCCCCTCGTCCGTCGTGGACACGCGGTGGACGTGGCCCTGGACCCGGACTGGCGTCCCCACGTCGTCGCCGCCGATGTCGGAAATCGCGATGGCCCGCGGGGTGATCGACTTCGCGTGCAGGAAGAGGACGGCGAGCCCGAGGAACGCGAGGGCGAGGCACACCGATACCGCGCGCTGGCGGCGGAACATGCCCGGTCGATGGTCCGCGCCGCCAAAAGGCGGCGTGTTGCAAGTAACAGTCTAGTACGTATCGAGGAGCTTCCCCACTTCCCTCGACTCGAGTTCCAGCTTCACCGCGGGGGACTCGACGACCTCGAGGTTCCGCTCGAGCAGGGCGAGCTCCTTCTCCTCGAGCGTCCCCGGCGACAAGGGTACGACCACGACCGCCTTCCGCTGCATCACGAACTCGTTCACGTGCTCCACGAACATCAGCGTCTGCAGGAATCCGTTGTTCACGATCAGGTATTCGAGCCCGTCGAGCAGGACGACCGCCTCGCCGCCGTTCTCCTCGATGAAGCGCGAGATTGTCTTCGCGAGCGTGCCGATCGCCGTCGGGTTGTGATTGTCCTCGCCGGGCGTGTGGCTCAACCAGACCACCTTCACGTCCGTCAGGCCCCGCTCCCGACGCACGCGGTCCGGGTACTGGCGCGTGATCACGAGCCCGGGCAGCGGCTCCGAGAGCAGCTGCCGCAGGAGTCGATAGGAAAGGTCGGGCTTCTTCTCCTCGACGAGGTAGCAAACCCCACGGGAGAGCTCCACGGGAAATCCGGTCCCTTCGCCCCCTCCAGTCATGGTATCACCCTGCGCGCCCATCCCTGGATTCGAAAGCCGCGTCTGCGTATTTCAACATATCCGGTCGGTTATCACTTAGTCGGCGCCGCGCGTGATCGCAACGACCCCTCGATCTGGGTCACCAAGGCCTTCGCGGGAATCTCCGTGACGGAGATGATGGTGGTCTTCCCGACGAGGCCTTCCCCGGAGAGCTTCGCGTCGATCAGCCCGAGCGCGTCCAGCTCCCGGACGTACTTCCAGAACTGCGTGTGTCCCCGCTTCTTCTCTCCGAACTCCTCGCACACGACCGCGTACGCGTTCTCCGCTTCGCCGGTCGTCACGGACAGCTGTTTCCGCGCCTTCCGCGCGATCGCAAGGAGCACGAGCTTTCGCGTGAGGTCCAGCCCCCGGATCCGCTCCGCTGCGTCCGTGCCGCGCACCTCGCCTCGGCCGATCCGGACGTGCTCCGGCGTGAGTTCCCGCGCCCCCTCGTCCTCCGCCTGCAGGCCTGCATACAGGAGAAGCTCGATCACCGGGCGCGCGTCTCCCTCCTCCTCCGCCAGGTCCGCAATCAGATCGAGGACCTCTTCCGGGACGGTGCCCGGGTGGAAGGCGAGGTCCGCGCGAAACCGGGCGATGTCGAGCAGCTCGGCCCGGCCGTACTTCGGGAACTCGATCGCGTTCCCCCGGCGGAACGTACTCCGGGATGCGGGGTCGAGTTTCTCCAGCGCGTCCGCTTTCGACGAGATCAGGACGAGGGACACCGTGCTCCGACCGCCCTCCTCGGCCCATCGGGTAAACGTGTACACAAGCTGCGGACCCGACTTCTTCAGGAGCGCGTCGATCTCGTCCAGGACCAGGAGGAGATGCGCGCGGCGGCGCTCGAGCTGGCCGCGCAACGTAGCGAGCTTCTCCGGGATCGAGAACCCACGGTCCGGGAATCGCTCGTCGAACTTCCGGAGGATGGCCAAGAGGATCGCGTCGTCTCCCATCCGCTGCCGGCAGTTGACGACCGCGGACTCGACGGCCTTCCCCGCCTCCGCCGCGGCCTTCCCGAACTCGGCCGCGAAGCGGCGCGCCACGTGGGTCTTCCCCGTGCCCACGGATCCGTGGAGGAACGCGGTGCTCGGCGACCCCGCATCCAGCAGGGGGCGGAACAGGGACTGCAGGCGGTGGATCTGGCGGTCCCGATGGAGGAGCCGGTCGGGGACGTAGTCGAAGGAGAGCTTGGCCTTGTCCCTGAAGAGGGCGGCACCGGACACGGCCATCGGGCGCGCATATCGGTGGCGCGTGGATAAACCCAGCGTCCCTGAGGAGCCAAAAGCTCAAGAGGACAGCGAGAGATGGCGCGGTGATGGCGGAGGAGAACATCGTGGAGAAGGTCCTCCGGGACACCGTCGGCGCCGCCCACGCGGAGGATCTGTTCGTCGAGGCCGTGCGGGACTTGGTGAAGGACGAAGTGAAGTCGTACATCCGTTCTCGGCTCGACGCCAACCCGGACCTGAAGGCGGAAATCCGGGCCGCGGTCCGCGATCTCATGCACGCGAAACTCCAAGAGGCGTACGCGTTCGCGAAGCTCGCGAAGGCGGGCGTGAAGCTCGGGCTCGAGCTCGTGCCCCCGGACATGCGCGCGGAGGTTACGCGGGAGCTCGCACGAATCATCGAGAAGGAAGTCAGCGCGATCATCGAGCAGACCTAGTGAGTCGGGGCCCCAGAAATAGCCGCCAAACCTTTATCCGCCCCTTCGTGGGATGGGCGTGCGCATGGAGTCGGAGGCCGCCACCGTTCTGGGGACCTTCCGCCCCAAGGACCTCCGCGCGCTCGCGGCGGAGAGCGGGGTGGACATCGCCGGCTGCAAGTCGAAGGGCGACCTCGTGAAGCGGCTGGCGTCGTCGAGCACCCTGCAAATCAAGCTGAAAACTCCGCAGTTTCGCGTGCGCCCTCGCCTCGCGCCGCTGGAGACTCCGGACCTCCAGACGCTGGCGGCGCGGTACGAGGTCGACGTGGCCGGATGCGAGACGAAGTGGGACTACGTGAACCGGATTGCGGCAAGCACCGCGGCGGCCCGAATCATGGAGATCATGTCCAAGGTCCGCGATACCCCGCCGGCCGGGACCACCCTGCAGGCGGAGACGCCCGCCCCCTCCCCGGCTCCCGCGCCCGTCGAGGCGGACCCGATCGAGGCCCCCCCGGTCGGGACCCCAGCTCCCGCGCCTCTGGTGAAGCTCGGCGAAGACCCGGCGGACCACCTCATCCTCCAAGGCCGGAACCAGGACGTGGACTTCGGGCTCGTCGAGGACATCGTCGATCAGGCCCGGATGCGATTTGAGGAACGGATCTACGACCGGTCGCTGGAGCTATCGCGGGAAGCCCTCGTCCTCGCGCGGGGCACCTTGGACGCATTCGAGAGGTCCGCGTGGGCGTACGCACTCCTCGCAGCGCAGCGGCTGATCGAGGAGAGCGGTCGCGTGGGGAGGGACATCGAACCCGCGGCGTCCCTGCTTCGGGACGCGAAGGTCGCGTACTCGTCGGGGAATCTCGGGGCGAACCAGGACCTCCTCGCCCGCCTCCAGAGCGCGACCCAGGCGTTGTACTCGGAGGACGTCCAGCGCCTCCGCCAGATCCTGTACGCGACGCAGGACCGCATCTCCCAGACGGCGCACATCGGCGGCGACGTGGTCGCTGCGGAAGAGTTCCTCGGACACGCCCGGGAGGCGATGCGCCGCGGAGAACACGGGAAGTCCCTCCAGCTCCTCAAGGAGGCCGAGAGGCTGGCGGAAGAGGCCCTCGCCCGGCGCGTGGGCCACATCGCGGCGGCAATCCCCGCGACGGAGGCGATGATTGAGGAGGCCCGCGTCGTCGGCGCGGACGTGGACGAGGCGGCCCGGCTGCTCGAGCAGACGAAGGTCGCGATGGAGCGGAAGGAGTTCGTCCTCGCGGCGGAACTTGTCCAGCGGGCGGAGCGCTCCTCCCTGCAGAGTCAGCACCACCAGATCCAGAAGGCGATGGAGCTCCGGATGCGGCAGATCCAGCGCGGCCATGCGCTCGTGAGCCACCTCCTCCCGATCATGGACGAGGCGGCCTCCTACGACCTCTCGGTCGACGAGGCGAAGGAGTTGCTCGTGGAGGCGCGGAACGTCCTAGACCAGGGAGACTACGTGAACGGGACGGTCCTTGCGAAGCGGGCCGAGCTGATCCTCCGCGGCCTCGTTCCCCGGCTCGTGGAGGAGCGCTCGCGGCGCGCGATCACGAAACCCCAGACCGCCACGTGCGCGACGTGCGGATCCGTGGACGTCGCGTTCCATGACGATGGGTGGTCCCGCTGCAACGCGTGCGGAGCCTTCTGGCGGTGGCGCGGGCACTCCAGCCTCTGGGAGCGCTTCCGCTCCCTCCTTCGCGAATGAGACGAAGGCCTTATGCGACTCCCGCCATCCCAGAGCCGATGCGAAGGGCGGACCTCCTGCGGCGCAGGGTGGAGGACATCGAACTCCGCCCGCATGTCTCCGTCGACAGCCTGCTGGCGGCGTTCGACCGGGCGGGCGGGTTCACCGCCAAGAAAGTCGCGATGGGCGCGCAAATCGTGCGGGACATGGTCCGCGACCGCGCGTGCACCGTGTTCCTGAGCTTCCCCGCGGCGCTCGT
>DATEUK010000046.1:0-36207 GCA_035283165.1 Thermoplasmata archaeon | reverse complement strand
CTGTCCTCGCTCCTCGTGGCGGCGGCCGCCTCCTACGCTCCCGTGGTGCCCTCGAGCTTCGCGGGCCCGATGCGCTTCGCCTCCATCGCCTCGACCCCGGAGGCGCCGGTCCCGTGGGAGGAGATCTCCGTGACCGCCCGGATCGAAGGACCGGTGTTCCCGGCGACCGTGAACCTCCAGTACGCCGCGTACTTCGCGACCGTCGAGGCGGGCACCGTGGCGATGCGCCCCGTCGGCGGGCGCACGTACGAGGCGACGATCGGCGGCTTCCCGGACGGGACCGAGGTCTGGGTCGTGGTCGCGACCATGGACGCGAACGGGAATCCGATGATCTCCGAGTCGTTCACGGTCCCGGTCGGTACCGTGCCCCGGTCGCCGGGGATCCGGTTCACCGACGTGAGTCACTCCCCCGAGTCGCCGGGGTTCGGCGAGGTCGTGACGGTGGAGGCGCACGTGTCGAGCACCGCGCCGATCGCCGAGGTCGACGTCGCGTACATGGCGTTCTGTCCGAACCGGCCGCCCGCCGGGATCGACCCGCCAATGACGGTCGTCGCGCCCCAGGTGTACCGGATCACGCTCGAGCCGGACCCGGTGTGCCGGTTCTCGCCGGGGACGCTCGTCGTGTACCGCGTGATCGCGCGGGACATCTACGGCAACACGGCGGTCAGCGAGGACGGAACGATCCGGTTCGCGCAGGACGGCTTCACCCGATAGGCGCCGCTGGCGCCGCCGCATCGGGGCCGCGCCGGGCGTTAGCGCGCAAACCTTTTTCCACGTCCGGCCATCCCCACCGGGATTCTCCATGTCCTGGGAAGAGGACGAGATGCTCCGCGCCCTGGGCGCGCCCGACGTCGCCGCCCTCTTCGCGGACATCCCCGCCGCGGTGCGCGTCGATGGGCTCGACCTGCCGCGCGGGCTCGCGGAGCCGGACGTCGTCTCCCGGGTCACGTCGATCCTGCGGCGGAACCGGATGGGCGAGGAGATGCCCACGTTCCTCGGCGCCGGGCTGTACGACCACTTCGTCCCCGCGTCCGTCCGCGCGATCACCGCCCGATCCGAGTTCTACAGCTCGTACACCCCGTACCAGGCGGAGCTGAGCCAGGGCATCCTGCAGGCGCTCTTCGAGTACCAGTCCATCGTGTGCGAGCTCACGGGCATGGACGCGGCGAACACGTCGATGTACGACGGGTCCACGGCCCTCGGGGAGGCCGCGCTGATGGCGGCGCGGATCACGGGGAAGCGCGAGATCGTGGTCCCCCGCGCCCTCCACTGGGATCGCCGCCAGGTCCTGGAGAACTACGGCCGCGGGCCGGGCCTCCGGATCCGGGAGGTCCCCTTCGACCGCCGGACGGGGACGCTCGATCTGGCGGCGCTGCGGGAGTCCGTGACGGAGGAGACCGCCGCCGTGTACGTGGAGAACCCGAACTTCTTCGGGATCTTCGACGATCGCGTGGACGAGATCCGCGAGATCGCGAGAGGCCTCCTTGTGGTCGGCGCGAACCCGCTCAGCCTGGCGGTGGCCCGGCCGCCGGGAGACTACGGCGCGGACATCGTCGTGGGGGAGGGGCAGCCCCTCGGGAACGCGGTCGCGTTCGGCGGCCCGCTGCTCGGCGTGTTCGCGTGCCGCGAGGAGCACATCCGGAAGATGCCCGGCCGCGTGATCGGGATGACGCGGGACGCGGACGGTCGGCGCGCGTTCTGCATGACGATGCAGAGCCGGGAGCAGCACATCCGGCGGGAGAAGGCGATGAGCAACATCTGCACGAATGAGACCCTCTTGGCGGTGGCCTCCGCCGCGTACGGGGCGATCCTCGGGGGCAACGGCCTGCGGCGCCTCGCGGAGCGGAACGTCGAACGGGCGCGGGAGTTGGCGGCCCGGATCGCGGGCATCGCAGGGTTCGCGGCTCCCGCGTTCCACGCGGAGCACTTCAACGAGTTCGTCGTCCGCACCGCCCGACCGTACGTGGAGATCCACGGGGCGTTGCTGCGCGCGGGCGTCCACGGCGGCGTCTCGCTCGAACCGCACTTCCCCGAGGTGGGCCACGCCGCCCTCTTCGCGACGACGGAGGTCCATCGCCTGGAGGACCACGACCGGCTCGTCGCGGCGCTGGAGGCGGCGGCGTGAGGTTCCGCCAGGCGGTGTGGGACGAGCCGCTCCTCTTCGAGAAGCGATCGAACGAGGTCGACCCGCCGAAGCCGGGACTCGTGCCGCCCGCGCTCGAACGGGCGGAACTCGACCTGCCGAACCTGCCGGAATGGGAGGTCGTCCGGCACTTCACGCGGCTCAGCGAGATGACGTTCGGCATCGATTCCGGGTTCTATCCGCTCGGGTCGTGCACGATGAAGTTCAACCCGAAGGTGAACGAGGAGTTGGCGGCGCTCCCGCAGGTGGCCCGGGTCCATCCCGAGCAGGACGTCTCGACCGTCCAGGGTGCGCTCCAGATCCTCTACGAGCTCCAGCAGACGCTCGCGGCGATCGGCGGCATGGATGCCGTCACCTTGCAGCCCGCGGCGGGGGCGCAAGGCGAGTTCACGGGCCTCCTGATGGCGCGGGCGTACCACCAGGACCGCGGGGACGGCGAGCGGAACGAGGTCCTGCTCCCGGACACGGCACACGGGACGAACTTCGCGAGCGCGGGCATGCTCGGCTTCCGCGTCGTGGAGGTCCCGAGCAAGGAGGGTCAGGTCGATCTGGCGGCGCTGAGGAAGGCCGCGGGCCCGCACACGCTGGCCCTCATGCTCACGAACCCGAACACGCTCGGGATCTTCGAGTCCCGCGTGCTCGACATCGCGGACATCGTGCACGACGCGGGCGGCCTCCTGTACTACGACGGCGCAAACTTCAACGCGATCCTCGGGAAGACGAACCCCGGGCGCATGGGATTCGACATGCTCCACTTCAACCTGCACAAGACGTTCACGACGCCGCATGGGGGCGGGGGCCCGGGCGTGGGGCCGGTCGGCGTGACGAAGGCGCTGGAGCCGTATCTGCCCGTGCCCCAGGTCGCCTTCGACGGGGCGCGCTACTCCTTGGACTACGCGAGGCCGAAGTCCATCGGCAAGGTGCGCGCCTGGTATGGGAACTTCGCGCTCCTCGTGCGGGCGTATGCGTACATCCTGGGCCAGGGGAGCGACGGCCTCGCGTGGGTGACGGAGCGCGCGGTGCTGAACGCGAACTACCTGAAGAAGCGGCTGGAGTCGCACATGGACGTCCCCTTTCCCGGGTTGCGGAAGCACGAGTTCGTCGCGAGCGGGTCGGGCCTGAGGGAGCGGGGGCTCCGCACGATGGACCTCGCGAAGCGCCTCATGGACCACGGGTTCCACCCGCCGACCGTCTACTTCCCGCACCTGATCGACGAGGCGTTCATGGTGGAGCCGACGGAGACGGAATCGAAGGAGACGCTCGACGCGTTTGCGGACGCGGTGGGGGCGATCCTCAAGGAAGATCCGGACGTCGTTCGCACGGCGCCGCACAACACGGCGGTGTCGCGTGTGGACGAGGTGCTGGCGGCGCGCGAGCCGATCCTGAGCTGGCGGATGTGGCGGCGGAAGAAGGGCGGATGATCACGGTCCAGCCGAGGTGGTAGGATGGTGACGACGTGTCCGGCCTGCGGGAAGGGGAAGCTCCGGCGCGGAGAGCTGCGAGAGGAGATGTACGGCGTCTATCTGGGAACGTACGCAGCGGACCTCTGCCCCAATTGTGAGGAGTCCTTCGTTGACGAGCGCACCATGGGGAAGATCGAGGATAGGGCGAAGGAGTTGGGACTGTGGGGCCTCGCGAAGAAGGTCACGATCGCGAGGTCCGGGAACTCCCTCGTTGTGCGGATCCCCGCAGAACTCGCGCGGTTCCTCAGAATCCGCGGGGGCGAAGAGGCCCTCGTGCGCCCGGAGGGCCGCGAGAGGATCGTCGTCGAACTCGGGTAGGGGGAACGCGGCACCCGCAGGGGCCGGGCTCACGCGGGCCGGAACGGACCCGTCCAGGCTGGGCTCGCGAGGGCCTCCCGAAGGCTCGGGCCGAGGAACGTCCTCGTCGCAAGTTCGCCCGCGTGGGTCTCCGCGAACGATCCCTCCGGGGGCGGATGGCCCAAGGTCCTCGCCGCGGCCTCGAGCTCTCCGCGGTCCATCCATACGCCGCGGCACGTCCCGCACACGTCGATCGTGACCTCGCCCACAGGCCGCGGGGACATCGGCCCATCGCACCTCGGGCACTTCACGCGGGATGCGCCCCCGGAATACTCGACGAGAAGGCGCTCGAGGTCGTGGTCGTTCGTTAACTTCCCGATCTCGCCCCGGTCGAAGAAAATCCCGCGACACGTCGGACACACGTCCAGCTTGAAGGGGATGAGCCGACCGGGATGCTCCTCGATCCGCGCCTCCGCGCCGTCGCGGGGACACCGCACGGGTTGCACCATGCCGCCGCCAACCCCGCTCGGGACAAGAACCTTCCGTGCTCTGTCATCGCACCGCGCCATCCCGTCCGCCGTACGCCGAGGCGTCCAGGGTCTGGATCAGGATGTACGCCCAGTCCAGCTTCCGCTTCTTCGTCTCCCGGTCCTCGTCCTTGGGACTCGGGTTGTCGAAGTCGAATCCGAGGAGGAGGAGGTCCGTCGCCCCGAAGTGGTCCGCGATGAACGCGGCGCGGTCCCCGTCCGTGAACCCGCCGAAGTTGTGGACCCGACCGAACGGCCGTGACTGTGTTGTCGCGAGGACCTTGCCGCGGAACTCGGGCGCCCACCGCTCCACCGCCGGGACGTTGTCCCCGTGCGCGTGGATCACCGCCACCGCCCCCTCCCGGTTCGCGGCGATCTGGTCCTTCACGGTCCCGTCGAGGTCCGTCACGATCACGTCCGGGCGGATTCCGTTCGCGCGAAGTACCGACGTCGCCTCGTCCGCCGCCACGAGCGGGTGCTTCACCGCCGCCAATTCCGCCAGCAGGCGTTCCGCGTTCCCCGCGATCGTCACCTCCTTGCCGCCAAAGAGCGTCAGGAGTTCCCCGAGCTCGACCCGCGTCCCCCCGAGCGTCGCATCGAGGATTCGCGCGGACCGCTCGTCCTCCTCGCGCGAGTATCCGAAGTCCTCGAGGATCTTGCGGTAGTAGACGTCCCACTCCTCGTACTCCATGGGCTCAGTGCCGCCAGCTGTCCGCGGGCAGTTCGTCGCCGCGCGGGCGGTACGAGAGCGCCGACGCGATGAGGAGGATGATCGCGACCGCGATGAGGAACAGGATGAACGGCACGCCCTCGCCCGGCTGCGCGCCGATCGCCGCCTGGATCGAGTTGATCGTCGCGAGGATGATGAGCCCGATCGCGGTGAACGAGCCCGCGACGATGAGCACGTGGCGGGGCACCTTTCCGCGCTTCACGTACGCCTCCGCCGCGCGCCCCGCCTCGATCGTGAGGAAGCCGAGCAGGAACCAGAGGATCGAACCCGCGAGGAAGAACAGGGCCTTGTCCAGGATCTCGGACGGGCGGCTCGCGAGCTGGATGCCTCCGAGGAGGCCGACGAGGAACGGGATGATCGCGATGAGGTTGAAGTAGATCCCGAGGTTGCCGGTGACGGGCGCCATCCGGGCGCGCCCGTACAGGTCGCGCATCCATTGGATCACGTCGCGGGGCCGGAACGTGAACGCGGACCAGATGATGTACACGCCGAGCACGGTCGCGATCGCGGGCACCGCCGCCGCGGGGCTGAAGAACCAGAGGACCCCGAACAGGATCAACGAGAGGCCGAGGGGGACCACGAACTTCCCGCGGATCTTCGGGTCCTTCCACGCCCGCGCGATCATGTACCACGTGGACTCGAGGGCGGGGTTCTGGCGGACGTACACCCGCCGCACGTGGTCCACGCGGACGCGGGACGCGATCATCGGGTAGATCGACTCGTCCTCCGCCCCGTCGCTCACGAGGTAGACGCGCGCGGGTTTGATCTCGTCGAGCACGTCCTCGAGCTGCTGCGTGAGGATGCGGTCCGACACGGTGCCGACGCGGACGTCCCCGAGGATCGCGGCGACCTCCGCGGGCTGGCCGGACTTCACGAGCTCGTCGTAGATCGAAATGCCCGTGAGGAGCGCGTTCACGTCGGAGTCCTCGGGGTCCGCGAGGCCGAGCTTCATCGCCGCCGCCAGGCAGTCGTCGCGACCGACGAGCGGGCCCCGGATCCCCGTCTTGACACCGACGTCGTCGTCGCGGTCGACGCACAGGACGAGGGTCTTCATGTCCGGCGAACATACCCGGCACACGATATTTCAACGTTCCGTCGCGGTTCGTTGCGGGAGCAATCTCGCCGATGTGGCAGGGCTCGCCCCCGCCGACCCACCCCCGCCGGCCAGCCCGCGACGGATGCAGGGAGTGCCCGAGGGACCGCTCGATTCACCCGGGGGCTCCCGTCCGGACATCCCCCCGAGGACCTACGCCAGGCGGAGACCTTCCTCGCGCGCCCGCCGCACGATGGAGAGTTCCTGCGCCCGCTTGAGGAATTCCTCGGGGGTGTAGCACAGAGCTTCGAGGCGGACCGGTCCTCGCCAAAGACGGGAGACCGCGAGCGTCCGCTCCCGCCAGTTCACGCCTCGGAAATCCGGCGAGACCACGACCAGGTCTACGTCGCTCGCCTTGAGGGCATCGCCCCGGCCTCGACTCCCGAAGAGGAGGATGCGCTCGATCCGGTACTTGCGTCGGAGCTGACTCACCAGACGCTTGATCGCCGCATTGACGTCCCCATCGCCTACGGACGGAGTCGACGGCCGACCCATTGCAGCACCTCCTGCGTCCGCGTCAGGACGCGACGCGAGATACGGCCGTCGTAGAGATCGTCGATGGGTCCTCCGGCCGCGTCCGGGTAGCGGGTGATCACGTACTCCGGGGTCAGGTCCATGAGGAACGCGCGGATCCGCGTGGGGGCCCTGAGTTGCTCCCCGAGCTGGACGAGGTTGTGGGTCCTTGGCGGGAGTTCTCGGGCGACCTCCACGACGGCGGCTTTCAACGCCTTCTCCACCGCCTGTTGACTGAAGAAGACCGCGGCGTAGTGGTCGCGGGACGCGTGGCAGTTTTTCGCCGTGCGGTAGTCGCGCTTAGACTGCGTCCACCACAGCTCCGCTTCCGGCCTCATGGTCGCGATGAGGACATCAACCCCCGCCTCGTATTTAGCTTCCTACGCCGTGCGGCACGGGGCGGCGAGGAACGGCGGGCCAGAATCGCTCGCCTCAAGGTTCATGTCGAAGGTCAGATTGGCGGCGCCGTGGCCGACGCCGCGGTCCTCGCGTGGCTCCTCGAACCCTCCGAGCCCGCGATGCGGTACCTCGCGTCCCGCTACTTGCTGACCGTGCGGCCTAGCGAGCGAACGTTGGCCCGCCTCCGTGCGGAGGTCCCGAACCGGGGCTGGGCCGCGACGATCCTCGCCCGCCAGAAGGCGAAGACGTACTGGGCGACGAAGAGGGAGTGCTACGGGCCCAAGTTCCGCTCGACGATCTGGCAACTGCAAGTCCTCGCAGACTTCGGGATGTCGCGCAGGGACGAGCGGATCGCGAACGCCGTCGACCTGTGGTTCGACCTCCACTACGACCCGAAGGGCGGCGGGTACTCGCCCGGTCCTCGTGGCGACCGCTGGTTCCGGAGCCACCTGTGCACGACGGGGAACATGGTCCGCTCCCTCATCCGGTTCGGCTACCTAGACGACGAGCGCGTGCAGTCCGCGATCCGGTGGCTCGTGGACGAGCAGTACGCGAATGGAGGCTGGGACTGCTTCGGCCGGAAGGACGCGACGCTCGATGCATGGGAGGGGATGAGTGCGTTCGCGGACATCCCGCCAGACCGTCGTACCTCCGATGTGAAGCGCGCGATCGAAAAGGGCGCGGAGTTCTGCCTCGAGCGCCGCCTGCTCCACGAGGGCGCGCACTTCGAGCGGTGGTGGTGGCTCCGCTACCCGTGGCACTATTTCTACGACGTCCTTGTCGGGCTCGACTTCATGACCGCGCTCGGGTACGGGAAGGACCCGCGGATGAAGGAAGCGTTGGACCACCTTGAATCGAAGCGGCTGCCGGACGGCCGCTGGAACCTCGACTGGACGAACGGGAACATGGTCGTGGAGTCCCGCGGGAAGCCGTCGAAGATGATCACGTTCCTCGCGCTTCGAGTGCTCGGGCGGGCCGGCCGACAGGCCCTAGGCGCAAGTTACCTGTAGTACGTAGGACTATCCAGGGGTAGGAGCAGTTTCGAATGGAATCCATGGGTCACGTCCGCGTCCCCGTCACCCTCAGCGGTCCCTCGGGGAGGTCCGAGACCCTGACGATGCTGGTCGACACCGGCTCGACGTACACGTGGGTACCCCAGGTGGTACTCGCCTCGCTCGGCGTGGCCCCGCTGCGCCCCCACCGGTTTCAGCTCGGGGACGGCCGCATCGTCGAACGCCAGCTGGGAGAGGCGGTGGCCGAGGTGATGGGAACGCGCACGACGACCATCGTCGTGTTCGCGCTCGAGGGCGATGCGACCGTCCTCGGGGTGTATGCGCTAGAGGGCCTTGCGCTCGAGGTCGACCCGGCCCACGAAACCCTCCGTCCCATGGACCACCTCCTGTTCATGGCGGCGGCGTGATTACGATCTTGCGTCCTTCCATGCGAGAAACTCCTGCACCATCTTCACCGCTAGCTCGAAGTT
The DNA here is from genome assembly GCA_035283165.1 of Thermoplasmata archaeon. Classification (GTDB taxonomy): domain Archaea; phylum Thermoplasmatota; class Thermoplasmata; order RBG-16-68-12; family EA-27; genus EA-27. Next base: position 27,559 of record DATEUK010000046.1, on the reverse strand, counting down.
GTGTGTCGCGATCTGCTCGACGTTCTCGCCCAGAAGGGCGACCGGATCTCCCTTGCCGTCTCGGCCTTCGACGGGGACGGCGACGCCCTGGCGGTCTCTTGGTCCCTGGTCTCCGGACCCGCATCCGTGACGCTGAACAACGGGACGACGATGCGGCCGGACTTCGTGGCCCACGCGGTGGGAGTTTACCTCTTCCGTTTGGAAGCCACGGACACCGAGGGCGCCGTCGGCTCCGATCAGATCGCCGTGACCGTCTGGGGCCTCGCGCCGACCGCGGCGATCACCGCGAACCCGACCGTTGCGGGAGTTGGCGCCTCGATCTCGTTCGACGGGACCGGTTCGAGCGACCCCGACGGGACGATCGTCGACTACGCGTTCGACTTCGGCGACGGGACGCCGCCGGTGAGCGGGCCGAGTCCCGCACAGACGCACGTCTTCTCCACGCCCGGCTCTTACACCGTGTCCCTGACCGTGACGGACGACGACGGGAACACGAGCGCGCCCGCCACCGTGCAGGTGTCGATCACCCTCCACCTTCCTCGATCCGGCCCACGGTGCGGTCGTCGTACCCCAGGTGGATGGTCTCCCCGATCAGCCGGATCGCCGCCGTCCTCCGGATCAGGCTCGATGACCACCCTCTACTTCATGCAGATGCCTGTCATAGCCGGCGACCTCGTCGATAACCCGGGACACTCAAATCGACATCCTCCCGTCCTCAAATCCATGCGGTTCGGAGACCTTTCACCCTCGGGAAGTGAGGGTCGTCGGTGACGACGCGTCCTCCAAGGCGCATCGCCGTCGCGGCGATGACGCAATCCGCGATGGGTACCCCGCGATGGCGACAGCGGATCCTTCCCCCCTCGAGGGCGATCTCGGTGGTCAGTTCCTGAACCCTGAGGCCGCTGACGAGAAGCGCCTCGCACTTCTCCTCCGCCTCCCTCAATCCCGCGTGGCGGGCCACCTGGTCGAAGAACTCGGTCAGGACCAGCGTGGGAAGCACCCCGTTGCCCGTCCTCCGAAGGTTCCGCAACCTGGCGCGGGCCGACTCGAGGACGTGGGGCTCATCGCTGAAGAAGTGCGCGATCAGGAAGCGGGTGTCGAGGATTTCCTTCAATCTTCTTCCGCCCGGGTTCGATCGAGTTCCCGCTTCAGTTCCTTCGCGGACGCGTACTTCGAGAGGCTTCCGGCCAGGTCGTCGATGTCGGGCACCGGCCGGAAGAGGACGCCCTCCTCCGTCGCCTCGACGAGGAGCACGCTCCCCTCGCGGATGCCGAACTTCCGCCGGAGGTGCTTCGGAATCGTGGTCTGCCCGTTTCTCGTGACCTTCATCCTCGTGGCTACCATTGGCCGAACATGTCCTGCGAACCTATTAAGGATTGCTATCATGGTGTGGGATTAGTAATCAGACGCCGCTTACTACGCAGGCCGAGAAAAGCCGTCCACCCAAGTGGGCGCGAGCAGCTGTGGCCCGTCATGTCGCACATCGCGGCACCACACCGCTACGAGGGATCACGGGCAGCGCCACGTCGGCGCCGCGGTTCTCGCACAGAATTTTGTTCCATGCCCGTTCAGCCCCTGCAGGAGGACGAGCACGTCGAGGGTCCCGACCCGCGTCTACAATTGCTCCACGAACTCCTCGACGGTCATCCTGGCATCTCGAAGGAGCCGCCGGAGGAGTCCCCGCTTGACTGTCGCGTGGACTGGGACTGAGAGGGTCACGTCCATTCCCTCCTTCACGAGGATGACGTGGCTTCCCGATTGGCGCACCGCGCGCCACCCCGCACGCGAAAAGGCCTTGATCGCGGCGGCCCCCGAGACGACGGGGAGCCGTACCATTACACGTCGACCTCAATCAGGCGAGCCTTCCTCGAGGTGGCCTTCGCCCGCTCGTTCAGCACATCCAAACAGAGGCGAATCGCGTCGCGGATGTTGCGCCGGGCCTCGGCGATCGTTTCGCCCTGGGAATGGCAACCGGGAAGCGCGGGGCACGAGGCCACGTAGCCCCCGTCCTCGGGATCCGGCTCGATGACCACCTTAAGTTTCATGCAAATCTCCATTCGCGGGCGGCTATATGGTCGTTGCGCCGGGACGTTTCACATTCAGACGATCGTCCTCCCGTCCTCATTTCCATGTGGTCCGGAGGGCCTTCACCCTCGATGAGCGGGATCGTTCGTGACGACGCGTCCTTCCAGCGGCATCGCCGTTGCGGCGTCGATGCAGCCCGCTAGCTTGATATACCTAGGAGATTCCGTTCCAATCTTTGGTAGTAGCGATTGAGTCCCTGCCGCGTGCAAGGCGATTGCAATGTCGGACTCGATCGAAACGGCTTCGGTGTGGAGGAGCGCAAGGAGGAATGAGGGGAAGGGGTCGAAAGGACTTCCACTCGGTCGCGCCTGGTGGGCCCTGTGGATCTTGGCGGCCCTGATGATCCCGGCACTGGCGGGCGTCGCGAACGCGCATGGAAATCCGGCTGCGGGTACCTATCCGCGGTTCGAGCTGGGAGCGATGGACACATCACCCTTCCCCAGCAACTTATGGACGGTCCGAGATCACGATCAGATCACCGGCCTCCGCGTCTCGCTGATAAAGCCCGACTGCTCGGTGAGGCTTTCCGACTGCGAGGATATCGATATTCTCAACACGCTCGACGGGTTCAACCTCCAGCCTCGGATCGCGATCCCGTTCAGCGGCGCCATCGACCCGGCTTCCGTGACCTCGGACACCGTTTTTCTCCTTGCGATTGACGACGACGATGACGATCGAGGGCGAGATCGAGACCGCCACGGCCGGGACCACGACGACGATGACGATCGAGGGCGGGATCGAGACCGCCGCGGCCGGGACCGCCGCAACGATGACGACGCGACGAGGGTCGGGATCAACTGGATCGTCTGGGACCCCGCAACCCTGACCCTGTTCGTCGAGTCGGATCAGTTCCTGGCGCAGGTCACGCGCTATGCCCTCATCGTCACGACCGGCGTGCGCGACGCCGCGGGCAACCGCATCGTGGCGAGTCCGGAGTTTGCCGCCTTCCGTCACGGGGATTCACACGACGACGATGACGATGACGACGATGACGAGCGCGGATCGGGAGATCGGAGAACGCGTCGCTACCGGGAGGCGATTGAGGACGCCCTGGACGCCGCGCGTCGCGCCGGAATCTCGAAGAAGAAGATCGCGGTCGCGAGCGTGTTCACGACGCAGTCCATCACGGCGGTAGCCGAGCGGACGCGGGACTACGTGCGTTCCCTCGGCGCCCGGGCGGACTTCGGGCTCGGACCCGGAGGGGCGCGGACCGTGTTCGCCTTCTCCCAGGTCACGTCCATCGTCTACCGACAGCACACGAGGGTGTCCCCCGACGGGTTCACCAATGTCAATGTCCCCCTCAACGGCTTCGCGTTCGAGCCGGGGACCGTGGGTTCGCTCGCCTACGGGCGCGTCACGGCGCCGAGCTTCCTGCGGCCGGATGTGACGTTCAACGTCGTCGGCACCAAGGAAGGCGTGCCGCCCGTCACGGTCATGGAGGACCTCTACTTCAACCTCCTGCTCCCCTCCGGGCCGGAGCCGGCGGACGGTTGGCCCGTGGCCATGATCGGCATAGGCGGCCAACAGAGCAAGGAGAGCTCCCCCCCGCTGCTCGCCCCGATCCTCGCCAAGCACGGGATCGCCTCGATGTTCATCAATCCGATCGGGCGGGGCTTCGGTCCGCTGAGCACGAACACCGTGAGGCTGGCGGACAGCTCCGTGACCACGTTCCTCGCCGGCGGACGGAGCCGGGACGTCGACGGGAACAAGGTCATCGGGAACCAGGAGGGCGGGCTCGCGCTCGCCCCGAACCTGCTGCTCAGCTGGGCGCACGCCCTGAAGCAGACGGCCCTCGACCGCATGGTCCTCGTCCGCGCCGTCCAGCTGGGGATGGACGTGGACGGCGACGGCGCCCCGGACCTGGATGCCGACCGGATGTACTACCTCGGCTGGTCCTTGGGCACCCAGGACGGCACCCCCCTCGTGGCGATGGAACCCGCCTTCCGGGCCAGCGTCCTGAATGCGATGGCCGGCCCGCAGATCCACCTCCAGGTCCTGGGGAATCAGCGGAACATTGTCGGGAATCTGCTCGCGAGCCGGATTCCCTCCCTGATCAACGTGGGAGGCATCGTGTTCAACGAGAACTTCCCCCTTCGAGGCCAGCCGCCGCTCGTCAACACCGTGGCCGGCGCGATCGCAATTCAGGAGTACATGGACCGGAGGGAGTGGGCCATGCAGTCCGGGGAACAGGTCGCCTACGCCGCCCGCCTCCGGACAGTCCCCGGGAATGACGCCGGCGTTCGGGGCGTTCTCGTCCAGACGGCGAAGGGTGACATGACCCAGCCGAATCCCGTGGCGAGCCGGGTGATCCGGGCCGGCGGCCTCGAGGCGTACACGACGTACTACCGCCACGACCTCGCGTGCGCCGCCAACCCCTGCACGACGGCCGCGCGGAAGAACCCCCACACATTCCTGATCGATGGGGTCCTCGCCGACGCGTACTTCGCCGCCGTTACGCGGGGCGCGCAGGAGCAGGCCGCGCAGTTCCTCGCGAGCGACGGCCTCGTCGTGATCCACCCGACGCCGACGTGGTTGTTCGAGGTCCCGATCGTGCTGCCGCTGCCGGAGGCGCAGAACTTCATCCCGTGAACGGCGGCATGCCTTGATAGGGGGTGACACACATGCACCGGAGGGAGGGCGAGGAATTGCGACTCGCGTCGGTCGTCGCCGTGGCGGTGTTGGCGGCGATGGTCCTCCTCCCACCTTCCGGTGTCTTCGCCGGCCCGATCGCGGGTGGCGGGGATCGGGGCTCACCCTGGGGTATGAAGTCTTCGCCGGGGGCTGGGACGCAAGAATTCCGTTACCCCGCGACGGAGGACTTCGTGGAGAACCAGGGTCAGCTGCGTCGCTCCGATATCTTCTTCTACACGACCTCGGGGAGGGTCCAGGTGGGGTTCGTCGAGAGCGCCGTCCTCGTCAAGATCGTGGAGCGCGAGCCTGTGCCGGGTCGGATACCGATGCAGCCGCACTCCGCATATCTCTCCCCGCCCGACCCTTCGACGTCTAGGGGCGTGCTCGTCCGCATCGCCTTCGAGGGCTCCCATCCCGTGCGACCCGAGGGTGTGGATCTCCTGCCCCACCGCAGCCATTACTTCCTCGGGAACGACCCGGCCGGGTGGAGGACGGACGTGCCCCACTACGGCCAGGTTGTCTACCGGGACCTGTACGATGGCGTGGACGTCGCCTACCGGATCGGGGCGGAGGGGCTGAAGTACGACATCACGGTCCGTCCGGGGTCGGATCTGGGCGAGATTGAGCTGACGTACGAGGGCGTGGAGGGGCTGGAGGCCGACGACGGTGGCCTGTTCGCGCGCACGGGCTTGGGGGACCTATTCGACTCCATTCCTCGTTCGTATCAGGGAGGGGAAGAAGTCGCCTGCCGATTCGACCTCCGGACGACCCTCTCGTTCGGATTCGATTGCGTGGGATGGGACGCCTCCCTCCCATTGGTCATTGACCCCCTTCTCTACTCTACGTTCCTCGGAGGCGGCGGCGGTTGGGAGAGGGGCACCTCCATCGCTGTGGACGCCTCGGGCAACGCCTATGTGGCGGGCTGGACCCCATCGATGGATTTCCCCACAACTCCCGGCGCGTTCGACCCGACGTACAACGGCGACATGGAAGTATTCGTTACGAAGCTGAACGCGGCGGGAAGCGGGCTCCTCTATTCTACCTTCCTCGGCGGCCGCGGGAGGGAAGGGGAAACCGCCGCTCTCGTATTGGACGCCTCGGGCAGCGCGTACGTGACTGGCGGAACGGGCTCGGCAGATTTCCCCACCACCCCAGGCGCCTTCGACACCACGTACAACGGCAACGGGGACGCCTTCGTCACGAAGCTGGACCCGACGGGGAGCGGCCTCCTCTATTCGACGTTCCTCGGCGGCGGCGGTGGAGACTCTGGAGGCTCTGTCGAGGTGGACGCCTCGGGCAACGCGTACGTGACCGGCTACGCGGGCTTGGACTTCCCCTCGACCGCAGGCGCCTTCGACACCACGTACAACGGCAACGGGGACGCCTTCGTTACGAAACTGAACGCGGCGGGAAGTGACCTCCTTTACTCTACGTTCCTCGGCGGCGGCAGTGGGGAGGGCGGAGACTCCGTCGCTCTGGACGCCTCGGGCAGCGCGTACGTGACCGGCTGGACGAACTCCGCGGGCTTCCCCACGACCCCCGGGGCCTTCGACACAACGATCAACAGCGACAGGGACGCCTTCGTCACGAAGCTGGACCCGACGGGGAGCGGCCTCCTTTATTCTACCTTCCTCGGCAACGGCGTTGGATCCTCGCTCGCGGTGGACGCCTCGGGCAGCGCGTACGTGACGGGCGATACGGGCTCGGCAGACTTCCCCACGACCCCCGGCGCCTTCGACACCTCGCCCAGTTACAGCGCCGACCTCTTCGTCACGAAACTGAACGCGACGGGGAGCGGCCTCCTCTATTCTACCTTCCTCGGCGGCGGCGGTGAAGACTCAGCAGGCCCCTCAGCAGACTCCATCGCCGTGGACGTCTCGGGCAGTGCGTATCTGACCGGTACTACGTGGTCGGCAGACTTCCCCACGACCCCGGGGGCCTTCGACAGGACGTACAATGGCAGTTACGGCCCTTTTGTGACCAAGTTCGACCCGACGGGGAGCAGCCTGCTCTACTCCACTTTTCTCGGCGGCGACTTTCAGGAACATGGAATCTCCATCGCTGTCGACGCCTCGGGCAGTGCGTACGTGACCGGCGAGGCGACCACTCCGACCTTCCCCACGACCCCCGGTGCCTTCGACACCACGTACAACGGCGGCTGGAACGACGCCTTCGTTTCAAAGCTCAGCCTGACCGCCCAACCCAACTCACCCCCGCTCCTGGCCCTCGCATCCCCCCTCGGTGGCGAGGTCTGGATCCAAGGCATCACCCACGCGGTCATGTGGACCGCGTGGGACAATTGGGACCTCTCTACATCTTTGATTGTCTTCATGAACTACACGTCAAGCGCGGGGAGCGGCCCGATTTGCGGACCCGTACCCGGATCCCCCGGCACGTGCGACTGGACCGTGCCGAACATCGTCGCTACAGATGTCGTCCTCAATGGCACCGTCGTCGACGCGGGCGGGCTGAAGGGGTGGGACGAGAGCGGACCGTTCACGATCCAACCGGGGCGGGCCAACGCCCCTCCCACGGCGGACGCCGGGCCGGACCAGCAGGCCTTCCGCAACCTTACGGTCATCCTCGACGGGACCGGCAGCTCCGATCCCAACGCGGACCCGCTCACCTATAGTTGGAGCCAGCTGTCCGGCCCAGAAGTCAACTTGAGCGGCGCAGAGACCTCCATGCCTACGTTCTTTCCCGCGCAGCTGGGCGCCCACGAGTTCCAACTGTCCGTCGAGGATGGCGGCGGCTGGGACGCCCCGGAGACCATAGCCGGCTCATCTATCGACGCCGTCGAAGTGGCGGCGGACCTCGCCGGCAATGCAATCGCGGTCTATGCGCAAGCGTGGAACGGAGTGTGGGCGCGGCGCTACGAACTCGGTTCAGGCTGGGACGCTCCCACGTTCATCGGGTCGAGCCCCGTCGAAGTCAACGTCCCCCAAATCGCCATGAACCCCTCCGGGAATGCCTTCGTCGTATGGAAGGAGTGGAACGACCCGATCAGTGACATCTGGGCGAACCGGTACGTTCCGGGAGTGGGGTGGGATGGTCCGACGCGCCTCGAGTCGAGCGACGGAAACGCCCTAAGTCCAAGGATCGCGGTCGACCCCGCAGGCAACGCCGTCGCAGTTTGGACCCAGGCAGACGGCTCGAACAACAGCGCCTGGGCGAGCCGTTTCGACGTAGGTTCCGGTTGGGATCTCCCTTCGACCATCGAGACCAACCCGGGGAGTGTTGAGTGGCCTGATGTTGGAATGGACCTGGCCGGCAACGCAATTGCGACGTGGCGTCAGATGGAGGGCTCCGAATGGTCGGTCTGGGCTAACCGTTTCGTGCCGGGCCTCGGCTGGGGGACGGCTGCCCCAATCGAATCCGGTGCCGGGGAGGCCCGACGGGCGGATGTCGTGATTGATTCCGCCGGAAACTCGATTGCCGTCTGGCGCCAGTGGGATGGGGCGAGCTGGAGCGTGGTGGCCAATCGCTATGTGATGGGGGGCGGCTGGGGCTCAGCGTCATACATCGAGACCGCAGCCTTGGACGCATCCACCCCGATCATCGCAGTGGACCCTGCCGGGAACGCGATCGCGCTCTACTGGCTTGGGCCGAATGGGGCAGGCGTGTGTGAGAGCCTCTGGGCCACCCGCTTCACCGCCGGGGTCGGCTGGGAATCGCCATTCGAGCTGGTCGCATTGGGATCTGGGTTGTATTACCCTCCGGAGGATGACGACCAAGAGGATGAGATCGATACCTATGTTGACGGCTGCAACCAAGACGTGGCCTTGGACTCCGCAGGGAATGCGATCGCAGTGTGGTCCAGGTCCGCAGTCTTCGCGGCCCGATACGTTTCAGGGACGGGCTGGGGCGATGCCAACCTTCTCAGCTATGGTCCATTGGAGGAGTGGTACCCGAGGCTGGCCGTCGACTCCGGGGGGAATGCGACCGTCGTATGGCGTGCCTACAGTTTCGCGTGGTTCGACTGGATGTGGGTTTCGACCAGCCACTTCCAGCCCGCGACCTCTTCGTCGGACACCGTGATCGTGAATGTGGTGAACAGGGCCCCGACTGCCGATGCGGGGCCAGACTTGCCAATCGTCGGGACCAGCCTGGTGTACCTAGACGGGACGGGCAGCTTTGACCCCGACGTGGACGCCGTGACCTTCCTCTGGTCGCAGGTGTCGGGCCCCGACTTTCCGCCGATATACAACGCCACGTCCGCCTTGGCCGAGTTTGTCCTCTCTGTGCCCGGGACCTACGCGTTCGATCTTCTCGTTTCCGACCCCTACGGAGGGAACGACACCGACCGCGTGAATGTGTACTCCGACCGCCCGCCCACTGCGGTCGCGAACGCCTCCCCGCCCTCGGGGTTCCTCGGAACACTGTTCCTGTTCGACGCCACGGGGTCGACCGACGACGTCGGCATCACTGAATACCGCTGGGACTTCGGCGACGCCGCCACGGACACGAACCCCCTCGCGCCGCACGCCTACGCCGCTCGTGGCGCCTTCACCGTGAGCCTGACGGTCTGGGACACCGCCGGCCAGAGCGACACGGATAACCTCACGATCCAGATCGAGAACCGCGCACCGACCGCGAGCGCCACGGCCACGGCCCCCCCGATCTTCCGCGGACAGATCGTCGTACTGGACGGCACGGGGAGCTACGACCCCGACAGAGACCCGTTGACGTATTCTTGGAGAAGGTTCAGCGGTCCGCCGGTGACCCTGACGGGCGCCAATACCGCCACGGCGGGCTTCGTCCCGACCGAGCTCGGAACGTATGTGTTCAACCTCACCGTCGACGACGGCTTCGGAGGGATCGGGGAAACCTCCGTCATGGTCACCGTGCTCAATCGGAACCCCATCGCCGACGCGGGACCCGATCAATCCGCTGCAGCGAAGCATATTGTTCTCACGCTGGACGCCTCCGCATCGAGCGATCCCGACGGCGACCCGTTGGCTTACGCGTGGACCGCACCGCTCGAGATCACCTTGTCCGATCCGAGCAGCCCGACGCCCACCTTCACCGCCACGACGAGCGGCATGTACACCTTCCTCCTCCAGGTCGATGACGGCCTTGGCGGTACGGCCACGGATGACGTCGTCGTGGTCGTCCTCAACGCGCCGCCGGTCGCGGTTGCAAACGCTCCCGCCACGGCGGCGAAGCACGCGCAGGTGCCGCTGGATGGCACCGCGTCATCGGATCCGGATGGGGATGCGCTGACGTACAATTGGACGCAGGTCTCCGGACCCTTCGTGACGATCAACGGCCCAGACGACGCGCTCGCGGCCTTCACGCCCGCGGTGTCCGGCACGTACGAGTTCCAGCTCACCGTGGACGACGGGGACATCGGGGGCACGCACGCGGGCTCTGTCGTCGTGGTCGTCCTCAACGCGCCGCCGGTCGCCCGGGCGACGGCGACTCCCGCCGGGAAATACGCCGCGGTCACGCTGGACGGGTCCGCCTCTTCCGATGCGGACGGAGACGCCCTCACCTACCGATGGGCGTGGGTCTCCGGGCCCCCCGCGACCATCACGGATCCGGACGCGGCGGTGACGGACTTCACGCCCACGCGGTCGGGAACGTATTTGTTCCAGCTCACCGTGAACGACGGGGACGTCGGTGGCACGGATACGACGCAGGTTGCCGTGTCCGTCGCGAACGCGGGTCCCGTGGCCGACGCGGGGCCCGACATCCTCGCCCGGAAGGGTGACCGAATTTCCCTTGCTGGCTCGGCCTTCGACGGGGACGGCGACGCCCTGGCGGTCTCTTGGTCCCAGGTCTCCGGACCCGCATCCGTGACCCTGAGCAACGGGACGACGATGCGGCCGGACTTCGTGGCCCAAGCGGTGGGAGTCTACATCTTCCGTCTAGAAGCCACGGACACCGAGGGCGCCGCCGGGTCGGACGAGGTCGCGGTGACCGTCTGGGGCCTCGCCCCAACGGCAGTCATCGCCGCGAGCCCGACCAGCGCGGGAGTCGACGCCTCGATCACGTTCGAAGGGAGCGGCTCGCGTGACCTCGATGGAACGATTGTGGATTACGCGTTCGACTTCGGCGACGGGACGCTGCCGGTGAGCGGGCCGAGCCCCGCCCAGATGTCCGCCTTCTCCACGCCCGGCTTGTACACCGTCTCCCTGATCGTGACGGACGACGACGGGAACACGAGCGCGCCCGCCACGGTGCAAGTGTTGATCACACCGCCCCCGGTCGACGACTCGCCCCCCACGATCGCCTTCGTGTTCCCCTTGGACGGAGCGACGCGGACGGAGCGTCTTGTCACCGCCACGGGAACCGCCTGGGACGACCGGGACGTCGTCGCGGTCGAGGTGAGCCTCGATGGCGTCACGTGGATCCCCGCGCAGGGCACGACCTCGTGGTCCGTGGCGCTGACCCTGCCCCTCGGAGCGAGCACGATCCACGCGCGGGCCTTCGATGCAGCCGGCAACATCGGGCGCGCGAACGTGTCCGTCACGGTCTCTTCGCCGGTGACGGGCAACGTGGATCCGGTCATTCCGATCGTCGTGGTGATCATCGGCGCGATCATCGCGGTCCTCTGGCGGCTGCGCGTCGTATGGTTCCCGTACCTCTTCGCCTGGCTGTACTCAAAGCTCCGAAGGGACGACGTGCTCGACAACTTCACGCGCGGGGAAATCTACGCGTACGTCCGGCTCAACCCAGGCGACACGTATGCGGACATCAAGCGGAACCTGGGTCTCTCCACCGGTCCGCTCACCTACCACCTGGCGGTGCTGGAGCGAGAGGAACTCATCCGTTCTGTCCTCCGGGGATCTCGAAAGCTTTTCTACCCCAGGGACGTGCAGATCCCGGAAAATGGCGGTGGCCTGCACGCTCTGCAGACTCGGATCCTCACGGCCCTTCGCGAGGACCCCGGGATCGCCGTCAACGAGTTGGCGGCGGCGTTGGGCGTGAGCCGCCAGGTCGCGCTGTACCACGTCCGGAAGCTCGTCCGCGCGGACCTCGCGCGCCTCGAGCGCCGGGTGCGGGGACTGCGCGCGTTCCCCAACTCCGATTCGGGTCAGTAGTACCCGAGACCTTCCTCGATCCGGCCCATTTCGATCGGCGTCGTCCGGATCCCCACGATCGCGCCCTTCGCGTTCGCCACGAGGCACGCGCCGACCTGACCCGTGCCGTAGTTCGCGGTCGTGATCATCGCGGACACCTTGAGCGCGTCCTGCAGCACGCGCAGTTCCTCCTCCGTCGCATGGGGGTGCGCGAGGACGCCCTTGTTCGTGGCGACTCCCGCGCTCCCGATCGTCCGCATCCCCGCGATCGTGCCCCGCACGGCGTCGACCCCGAGCGCTTCCGCGATTTGCCGCACGGTGCGGTCGTCGTATCCCGGGTTCACGACGGCGCCGCGGTCGTTGCACAGGATGTTGTTCCCCGCCGCGTTCAGGCGGTGCGGGAGGACGAAGACCGGCAGGTTCCCGAGTGCCGCGAGCTCCTTCTGCCCCGCGAACCCCGTGACGACGGCCCCGTGGGCGTTCATCGCGAGGAGGGATCCGACGACGTTGGCGCCGCCGATCGTCGTGCGCGCGACGGGCACGGACAGCGCCTCCTCGACGAGCCGCGCGACCTTCGAGGACGCGTCATGCGCGAGGACCGCGAGCTCATCGCTCGCGGCGCCGAACACGCCCACGTACGGGTTCCCGGCGATGTCGAGCTTGCGGAGCAGCCACTCACTCCTCCGGGAGCGAGACCTCCACGAGCTCGTCCTCGAACTTGATCACCTTCACGCGGATCGTACGCGGGGGCCGCTCGATGCCGCGCCGCCACAACTGCTCGTTGATCTGCGGGTCGATCCACACGTCCTCCGTCTTCGCCTTCATGTGGCGCACGACGTGCTCCCGGATCGCCTTGATCGCGCGCGGGGCCCGGTGGCGGCGGGACACGGTCATCACCGCCCGCAGGGGCACGATCATCGTCCGCTCCTCCTGGTCCGCCATTCATCACATCTTGAGCTTGTTCCGCCGCCACGAGCGCCGCTTCGGGTGGCGCGTGAACCGCCGCTGCGTGCGCTGCATGACCCACGCGGGCACGCGCCGGTTCTGCTTCACCTTCTTCAGGAGTCGGATCTTCTTCGCCGCCGGCCGGTTCCTCGCCATCTCAGCGCCTCTCGATCTTGATCTCGCGTTTCTTCGGGACGACGCGCCGCAGGATCTCCTGCAGCGTGCGGTCGTCGATCGCCGTCTGGAGCCGCCCGGACTGCGCGAGGCCGATCAGCTGGCTCTCCACGGACTCCGCGACCTCCGGGTACGCGAGCTCGATCCTCCCGAGGCGTTCCCGGGCCTCCGGGGTCAGGATCTGCCGCAGGACGGCTTGCCGCTGCGCCCGGACCGCCGCCGTCTGCTGCTCCTGGACCGCGCGGTCCGCCGCGGCCTGATGGATCTCCGCCATCCGCCGGCGACGGATCGCCTCGAGTTCCTCGTCGTCCGCGGCCATCATTTCGCCCTCGCGTACTTCGTGAGCTCCGGGTTCTTCGCCGCCAACTCGATCAGGATCGTATGCGCGTGGTCGTCGAGGAGCTTCTGCCCGGCGGGTGTGATCCGTCGTCCCTCCGTCTCCGCCTTCGACACGTAGCCCAGGGCCTCGAGCTGCTGGAGGGCCTCGCGGGTCACGGAGCCGCTGCCCTTCCGGGGGTGGGACGGCGCGGACCCGCCGTCCCGCTTGCCGCCGAACTCCGCCGAGAGGCGCGAGGAGCCGACAGGGCCCATCACGTAGATCTTGCGGAGGACCGCCGCGAGGCGGCGATGCCACCAGTCCGGCTGCCGGGGCGCCTTCTCCGTGTGGAGGCCCGTGCGCGCGAAGGGGGCCCACGCCGGGGGCGGGGCCTTCCCCGAAGCCTTGAGCTCGCCGGCGAGGCGCTCGATGAGCAGGTCCGCGGGCACGTCGAACGCGGTCGTCATGGGATGGCCTTCCGAGAAACTCCGATGCTTAAAAAGGCTCCCTTTGCGGGAAGCGACCGGCACATGCCAAACGGGGCCGTCGTCTCTCAAGTGACTGCGGTCCTCACGGCTCCCACGTCGCGATCCAAGGGCCCCTGCGTGGGGGTCTCGTCGGGCGGTACGTTTCTAAGCCCCCCGGACGTACGGCGGGCCGTGCAGCCGTGGCAGCCGCCGATGCCCGCATACGCGCCCCCTTCCCGCTTGGACGGTCGGATCGTCGCGGGCGCCGTCCTCGTGTTCGTCGGCTTCCTCTTGCAGGGCCTAGGGTGGATCCTGGTCACGTTCTCCTTCGGATTCGGAAGCCCCATCGCGTTCCTCCTCGTGGGGATCGGGGGCATCTTGGCCGCGGTCGGGTTCCTCGTCGCGCTTCTCGCGCTCGCCGTCCGGCGGGGGTAGCACCATGCGGATCGTCGTCGGCATCACGGGCGCGTCCGGCGTCCAGTACGCGCACGCCCTCCTCCGGAACCTGAGGGGCCACGACGTGGACCTCGTCATCAGCGAGGACGCGAAGAAGGTGATCGCGCACGAGACGGACGTCACCGCCACGGACCTCGCGAAGCTCGCGACGCACGCGTACGCGAACGACGATACCGCCGCGCCGCCCTCGTCCGGCTCGTACCGGTTCGACGCGATGGTCGTAGTCCCGTGCTCGATGGGCACACTCGGGAAGATCGCGTGGGGCATCAGTGATAACCTGATCACTCGCGCGGCGGCGGTGACCCTGAAGGAAAAAAGGAAGCTGATCCTCGTTCCGCGAGAGACGCCATTGGCGGCGACGCACCTCGAGAACCTGCTGAGGCTCGCGAACCAAGGCGCGGTCGTCCTCCCGGCGATGCCCGGCTTCTACCATCGCCCGGAGACCACGGACGACCTCGTGAACTTCGTCGTCGGCAAGGTGCTCGACCAGCTCGGGATCGAGCACGCGCTCTTCGCGCGATGGGGGGCGTGAGGCCGTGGTCGCGGTGGAGGCGACGGCGTCGGAGAGGCTCGCCGCCCTGGCCGCGTCGTACTGGGAGGAGCGCCTCCGCGACTACCCGACGTTCGCGACCGCCCTCGGTCATCGCGAGCACGACGACCGGCTCTCGGACATCACGCCGGAGGGCCGCTCGGACATCCTCACGCGCCGGACACGCACGCGGGCGGCGGCGCGCGCGATCCCCGCCAAGGACCTCGAGGGCCAGGACCGCATCACGCGCTCCGCCTTGATCACGGAGGTCGAATCCGAGATCGACGACCTCGCGTGCGACCTGGAGGACTGGACCGTGGACCCGCTCGCGGGGCCGCAGGTGTCCCTCCTGAACATCGAGTCCTACCAGCCCGTCCGCACGCCGGAGGAGGGCCGCGCGATGATCCGTCGGTGGCGGGCGATGGCGGCGTTCGTCGACGACCACGCCGCGAACCTGAAGCGGGGCCTGGGGGAGGGGAAGGTCGCCGTGCGCGCCGGCGTGGACAAGGTGATCGACGAGCTCAAGGACCTCATGCGGAAGCGACCGGGGGACTGGCCGCTCCTCCGGCCCCTCGCGGCGCTCCCGACGGACTGGTCCCAACGGCAGCGTCGCGAGTTCCGCGAGGCGCTCTCCGCCGCCGTGCGCGACTACGTCTACCCCGCGTTCGTCCGCTACCAGAAGGTCCTCGAGTCCCAAGTCCGGCCCCGCGCCCGGCCGCAGGAGAAGGCGGGGATCCTGCACGTGCCCGGCGGACGCGAGGCGTACCTAAGGCTCATCCGCGTGTACACGGCGCTCGACCTGTCCCCGGAGGAGCTGCACGGGACCGGGCTGCGGGAGGTCGCGCGGATCAACCAGGAGATGGAAACCCTCGGGCGCAAGGTGTTCGGGATCCGGAACCGGGGAAAGATCCTGCGGAGACTGCGCACGGACCCCTCCCTGTACTTCGCCACCCGCGACGAGGTCGCGGAAACCGCGGAACGCGCGCTCCTACGGGCGAAGGTCGCGATCCCGAGGGTTTTCGGTCGCCTCCCGAAGGCGGACTGCGATGTCGTCCGGATGGGCGCCCACGAGGAGAAGCATTCCACGATCGCGTACTACCGGACGCCGGCGGCGGACGGGTCGCGGCCCGGTTCGTTCTACGTGAACACGTCCGCGCCCGACACGCGACCGCGGTACGAGGCGGAGGCGCTCGCGTACCACGAGGCGATCCCCGGGCACCACCTGCAGATCGCGATCTCCCAGGAGCTCACGGGCATCCCGGAATTCCGCCGGCACGGGGGCGTGACCGCGTTCGTCGAGGGGTGGGGACTGTACTCCGAGCGCCTCGCGGACGAGATGGGGTTGTACTCCTCGGACCTCGACCGGGTCGGGATGGTGTCGTACGACGCCTGGCGGGCGTGCCGCCTCGTCGTGGACACGGGGATGCACGCGATGCGGTGGAGCCGCCAGCGCGCGATCGACTTCATGCGGGAGAACACGGCGCTCGCGGAGAACAACATCGGAAACGAGGTGGACCGGTACATCGCGTGGCCCGCCCAGGCGCTCGCGTACAAGACCGGGCAGCTCGAGATCCTGCGCCTCCGCCGTTTCGCGGAGAAGAGGCTCGGCGCGAGGTTCGACCTCCGCAGGTTCCACGACGCGGTCCTCGAGAACGGGGCCGTCTCCCTGCAGGCGCTGCGGGACGCGGTCCGCGCGTACGCGAGCGCGTGACCTACTTCGCGGCCCCGATCGTCTCGACCTTGTCGAACTCCTTCCGCAGGAGCGTCGCCTCCTCCGGGCCCAGCCCGGTGGGCGTGATCGGGACGAACATCGTCGCGTCGTGCACGCTCGCGAGGTCGTTCACCTTCTTGATGAACCGGAGGACGCGGTCGAAGCTGTTCTCCACGACGAGGTATTCGAGCCCATCGAGGACGAGCGCCCCGCCCTTGTTCGCCTTCAGGAAGTTGCTCATCGCCCGCATGATCTCGAAGTCTAGGCGCTTCGGGTCCAACGTCCGCGGGCCCGGGTTCGTGTCAGACATCCAGTACAGCTCCACGTCCGGGAGCCCGTACTCGCGTCGCAGCTTCTCGGGGAACGTCGTGGACATGCACAGCCCGGGGACGCCCCCCTTCACGACGCCCTTGAACCACTCGTACGCGACGTGGGGCTCGTCCGCGATCACGAGGTAGTTGTATCCCTTCGAGATCTCCTGCAGGATCGAGCTGCACGCGGTGCACTTCGCGACCCGCGCGTCCGCCCCTTCGGCGAGGAGGTTGATCTCGCCGCATGAGGGGCACTTCACGGTCAGCAGCTGTTTCTCCGGCGGCGCCGCGCGCAGCGGCCGCCCGCAGTTCACGCACGTTCCGACCTCGACCGCGTGCTCCGCATGGTACGTCTGCCCGCACACGCAGCGGAACAGGGTCGCGGGGTCCTCGATGTCCAGCGCGCAGTGCGCGCAGATCGCCCTGGGGAGTTCCTCGGGGCTCGGCGGCGGGGGCGGCGGTTCCTCCTCGACCTCCGCCTCGGGGAGGGCAGGGGGCATCGCGAGGGCGATCTTCGCCTGACGGTCGTACCAGAACCACGTGAACCCGCTCACGGCGACGAGGGACGTGATGGAGAGGGCCCAGAACGCGACCCCGCCGACCATGAGGTCCGCCCCGAGCAGCGTGGGGAAGAAGTAGAAGACGACGAGGAGCAGGAGGACGATCCGGGCGACCCACTGGAGCCACTTGATCCGGACGGCGGTGGGCCGGAGGGCCTGCGGGTGCTTCATGCGGTACCGTTCCCACGTCTTGTCGTGGAGGAGCCCCATCACCCACGCGACGACGACGAGGAGGACGAACAGGATCTGCGGGTTCTCGATCACGTCGAACGCGGAATATCGAGCCTGGTCCGTGGGCGGCCCGTTCCGGTCCTCGTCGATGCGGAGGTCCCCGTCGTTGTCTCTGCCATCCCACGCCTCCTCGTCAATCCGCGTATCGAGGTCGTTGTCGAGGCCGTCCCCGGTCGGCCGGTAGGTGGCGGAGTACCACATGACCTCGCCGACGGGTGTCCGGACGATCGTGGGTTTCGCGCCCGGCGAGGCGAGCGGCACGAGGCTGCCGAATCCGACGAGGTAGTCGACGTGGCGGAACTCGATCGTGCTGTTCAGGTACGAGGGACCGTCGATCCGCAGGTTCCGCACGTAGAAGCCCGGGCCGTCCACCGCCGCGTCCCCGTCGGCCTCGAAGTTGAGTCGCAGCCAGACGCGCTGGCCGACCCACGGGCCGAGATCGAACTCGGAGGTCGCGAGCGGAAGGTTGGCGACGGGCCAGTCGTCGATCGGGGCGTTCCCGTCCCCGTCGTTCGTGGCGGTGAGGTTCTGCCACGAAACGCCGTCCTCGCTCAGCTGCACGCGAAGGACGTCCTGTCCCGCCTCTGCGCCGGTGCCGCCGGTGTGGTCGAAGGAAAACGTCGCGGTCGTCGCGAACCGCAGGTCCACGGTCACGGGCGCGCCGCCGGTGACGTCCGTCGTGTAATTCGTCGCGTTCGCCGCCGCCGGGTCGTATACGTTCGTCGCGTTCTCGTCCCAGGGCGTCGCTCCCGGGTTCCCATGCCACAGGAAGGGCCCTCCCGCGGAGAGCGCGGCGCTGGGGGCGATCACGCGCCATCCACCTCGGGTGGGGAAAGGAGTGCAGGAAGGCGGGCACAGCGACGTCTGGACCAGGTTGTCGGCGATCCGGAACCGGAACACCCGGTGGGGAGCGCTCGCGAGCATCGTGTCCGCCTGGGCGAAGTCCCGCGCAGAGGCGCCCTCGCGGATGTCGAAGATGAACCGGATCTCGAGGTTCTGCGCGCTGCCGGCGGTCGAGCCCACGAGGCCCTCCGAGCTCTCCTGCGGCGGCAGGTCCCGCTGCGCGAGGTCCGTGCCGCGCAGCACGACGGAACGGAACTGCCTCGCACCGAGGCGTTCCCCGGAGGGGATGTTGTCCTCGAGCTCCAGCTCGAGCTGCACGAGGTACTCCTCCGCCTCGCCTTCGTCCAGGACCCCGTTGTTGAACGTCGGACTTGGCGACGGGGGCGGGACGGTTCCGGTGCCGCGGCCCGCGAGGAGGAACCCGTACGGTATGTACTGCTCCTGGTCGTACATCTGGAGCATCTTCGTGCGGAGGAGCGTGGCGTTCGCCCCGGTGTACCGCCAGATGATGCGGCCGCCGCCATCGAGGTTCGACAGGCTGAGCAGCTCGAGGTCCGTGTCCACCGTCACGCCGTTTGCGGGGGGCTGCGCGCCCGCGTTCATGACGGAGAACAGCGAGAAGACAACGACGAGGAGGACGAACAGCCGCGCGGGAGACGGCATGGAGATGCAGCGTAATTCGGGTCGGCCTTAAAGACTTGTCCCGAAGGATGACGCATAGGAGAATCTGTCCATCCGCAAACCTTTATCCACGCGCGACGGAATCCCGCATCCGATGCTCCCGGAGCAGCTCTCCAAGATGCTCTCGACGGGTGTGGACCTCGGGAAGGAATACGACACGGTGTCCCGAACCTTGGAGTCCATCGGCCTGTCGAGCTACGAGGCCCGCGGATACGTCGCCCTCGTCGCCCACGGGTACGGGAGCGCGGAGGCGATCGCGGAGACCGCCCGAATCCCGAGGACGAGCGCGTACAAGGTCCTCCAGTCCTTGTGCGTGAAGGGCTTCGCGATCTCCACGAAGGGCCGGCCGACGATCTTCAAGCCGGAGAGCCCCGCCAAGATCAAGCTGAAGGTGACGGAGCACATCGCGGAGACGTTCGACCGCCTCGAGATGCTCCACGAGATCCTGCTGGACAAGGGCGAGCCGCAGCTCGTGTACACGATCGCCGGCCGTGGCCGCGTCCTCGAGAAGATCGGCGAGCTGCTGGACTCGTGTCAGGAGGCGTTCCTCATCGCGACGCCGACGATGCACGAGATCCGCGAGACGCTCGCGAAGAAGATGGACAACGCGGTGGGCCGGAACATCCGGTTGACGATCATCACGGAGCCGCTCCAGCGCGTGCCGGAGGGCGCGGCGGTGCACTGGCGGAAGGGGCTCCTTGCGACGACGATCATCGCGGACTCGGAGCGCGCGCTCCTCGCGTCGCCGGACCTGGCTGCGTCGGGCTACACGGACAACGCGAACCTGGCGAAGTACCTCGAGAGCTTCCTCCAGATCCTGATGGACCAGCCGCCGACGAAGCCGTAGGGAACCGTATTATACGGCGCGCGGCTTCGACGCGATCGTGGACTTCGACGTCCTCGTGATCGGCGGAGGCCCCGTCGGCGGAACCGTCGCGGGCGCCGTCGCGGCGCGGGGATACCGGGTCGCGCTCGTGGAGGAGCACCGGGAGATCGGCGAGCCGGTGCAGTGCGGCGGTCTCGTGACGCCGCGCGTGTTCGACCTCGTGCCCGGGAGGGAAACGATCGTGAACGAGGTCCACGGGGCGGAGATCTTCGTCCCCTCCGGCCGGCGCATGGAGATCGACGCGGGCCGAACGGAGGCGGTCGTCGTGGACCGCGCGAAGTTCGACCAGGCGATCGTGTCCCACGCGCTCCGCCGCGGCGTGAAGAGCTTCCTGGGTGCGAAGGCGCTGGCGGGAGGGTATTCGGACGGCGGCGTGGACGTCCTCGTGGACCAGGACGGCGCGTCGCGGCGGCTCACCGCGCAGATCCTCGTGGGCGCGGACGGCGTGCAGTCCGGCGTGGCGAAGTGGTTCAAGATCCTGCGGCCCAAGCACATCCTCCCCGGCTTCGAGGTCGAGATGACCGGCGTCACCGGGGACCCGGGGCTCGTGAAGCTGTTCGTGGGGAACGAGATCGCGCCCGGCTTCTTCGGGTGGATCATCCCATCGGGCGAGGATTCCGGCCGCGTCGGGCTGTGCGTGCGGGAGGGCAACGCGTTCGCGTATCTGGAGAGGATGATCGCATGGGGACCCGTGAAGCAGTTCGTGAAGAGGGCGCAGCCCCTCATGTACATCGCGGGCGGCATCCCCCTCGGGTTCCCCCGTCGCACGTACGCGGACCGGGTGATGATCGTGGGCGACGCCGCATGCCAGGTGAAGGGGACGAGCGGCGGCGGCATCTACGCGGGACTGCGGGCGGCCGTCCACTGCGCGGACACCGCCGTCGAGGCGCTGGAGGCGGGGGACTTCTCCGCCCGCCAGATGCGGCGGTACCACAAGGCGTGGAGCGGGACGATGGGCAAGGAGCTGCGCAAGGACCTCGCGATCTTCGAGTCGTTCGCGAGGCTCAAGGACCGCGAGATGGAGGAACTGTTCGACATCTTCTCCCAGCCGGAGATGGTGCGGATCATCGAGGAGCACGGGGACATCGACTTCCCGTCGAAGGTCGGGTGGCGGCTGCTGCGGGAGGAGCCGCGCCTCCTGAAGTACACGGGGAAGGCGCTCCGCGTGATGCTCCCTCGACTCGGTAGCTGACGTGCGGTCGCTCAGAGCGGGTACCCGGTCCCCTCCATCGGGAGGAGGACCTCGCGTCCCGGGAGCGCGTCCGCGAGCGCTTGGCGGTTGTCCCCGTGCATGAGCACGACCTTCCGAGGGTCGCAGGCCTCGACGAACGCCACGAGCTCCGGGTGCCCCGCGTGCGCGGAAAAGTCGAACTTGCGGAGCTGGAGCCGGGGCTTCACGAGCTCGCCGTCGATCGCGATGTGACCCTCGTCGAGCAGGCGGCGCCCGTTCGTGCCCGGGACCTGGAACCCCGTCAGGCAGAGAGCGCTGTTCGGGTCGTCCCGGATCGTCCGCAGGTATCGGAGCACGGGTCCGCCGTCGAGCATGCCGCTCGTGCACACGATGACCTCCCCGGCCAGCGCCTTCTCCGCGGCGCGTGCGGAGTGAACGACCCGCGTGCGGTTCATCGCCTGTCGGAGCCGCTTCGTGGAGCGCACGTACCCGTGGTGCTCCACGTAGATCGAGTTCACCTCCTTCCCCATCCCGTCGAGGAACACGTCGAACTTCTTGCGGGCAAGCGCCATCAGGATCTCCTGCGTGCGCCCGACCGCGAACGACGGCACGAGTGCGACCCCGCCGGTCCGGACCACCTCCTCGACGAACTTCAGGAACTCGTACTCCGCCTTGAGTCGGTCCGGGTGCTGCCGCCCGGCGTACGTGGACTCGATCACGAGGACGTCGCACTTCACGGGCTTCGCGCCGAGGACGAGGTCCGTGCTCCACGTCTGCAGGTCCCCCGTGAACACGAGGGTCTCATGCCCGTTCACCTCGAACATCGTCGCGCCCGGGATGTGGCCCGCGCTGTGCAGGGTGACCTCGAGGCTCCCGGCCTCCACGCTCTCCCCGAAGTTGATCGCCTGGAAGAACCGCGGCGCATTCTCGAGATCCTGGCGGGAGAACGGGGCCTGGAAGCCCTCGGCGTCCGCGATCTTCAGGCTGTCCGCGAGGAGGAGGTCCGCGACGTCGAGGGTGGGCGGCGTCGCAAAGATGTCCGTCTCGTGGTGGCCCGTCAGCCACGGGATCATGCCGGAGTGGTCGAGGTGCGCGTGCGAGATGAACGCGGCGTCCACGGGCGGGGACGGCATCGGGTAGACGGGCGGTTTCGCGGGGAGCATGCCGTAGTCGAAGAGCAGCTGCGAGCCCCCGTGCCGAAGGAGCATGCCCAGGCGGCCGACCTCGCTCGCCCCGCCGAGGAACTCGATGTCCACGGGGACTTCCGGTACCGCCGTTGATATAAGGATATTGCGGGGTCATCGACCGAAGGAACGGCCAGCGTACGAGTCGCCCGCGCCGCGGTCGCATCGCCCTCCGGTCCCGGTAACCTTCAGGACGCTCGGGACACCGTGGAGGGGAGGAACTTCCGGCGGCTGCGGAGCGGCAGCCCAGCGCGTGACGACACAGGTTGGGTCACGAGTCCGGTGATCGTAACAGGGATCTCCCCAATCCTACCCCTCCTGCCATTCTGACCCAGGGTCTTTTATGTTCCCCTCGTATATTTCCTTGCGGGGAGGCCATGGGACGGTCGGGTCGACGGAGACAGGCAAGCTCATTCGCGGCCCTCTGCTGTGTCCTGCTGCTTGCTTCGCTTCCGACGCAAGCACGACCCCCGTTGAGCGAACGGATCGGTTCCGTCCCTCCGGACGACCATGCGGCGAAGGCGATCGCCGCGGCCCTCGTGGCGGATGACTTCACCCAGAACGCGGGGCAACTTGGCAACGATGACGTCCTCTTCTACACGACCTCGGGGGACGTCCAAGTAGGGTTCGCGGAGAGCGCCGTCCTCGTCAAGATCGTGGAGCGCGAGTCAACACGGGGTCGATCAGCGATGGACCCGCGGTCACCCGATCCCTCCCTGCCCGAACCCCCGTCGTCCCGAGGCGTGCTCGTCCGGATCGTTTTCGAAGGCTCGAACCCAGTGCGACCCGAGGGCGTGGACCCGCTCCCCTACCGCAGCAACTACTTCCTCGGGAGCGACCCGGCCGGGTGGAGGACGGACGTCACCCACTACGGGCAGGTCGTGTACCGGGAGCTGTACGACGGCGTCGACGTCGCATACCGGATCGGGGCGGAGGGGCTGAAGTACGACATCACGGTCCGGCCGGGAGCGGACCCCGGACGAATCGTCATGGCCTACGAGGGTGTGGAGGGTCTGGAGGCGGGGAACGGCGGCCGGACCCTCGTCGTCGACACCGCCCTTGGGGATTTGTCCGACGCGATCCCGCGATCGTACCAGGGCGACGCGGAGGTGTCGTGCACCTTCGACCTCCGCACGCCGCGCGCGCACGGGTTCGCGTGCCGCGGGTGGGATCCCGCCCGCGCCCTCGTCATCGACCCTCTCGTTTACTCGACCTATCTCGGCGGCGGCGGTGATGAAAGGGGGCGCTCCGTCGCGGTGGACGCCTCGGGGAGCGCCTATGTGGCCGGCGACACGTCTTCGACGAACTTCCCCGCGACACCGGGCGCCTTCGAGCCCTCGCTCGCGGGCGGCACAGACGTTTTTCTCGCGAAACTGAACGCCTCGGGGGGCGGCCTCCTATACGCGACCTATCTCGGCGGCGGCGGTGATGACGGGGAATCCTCCGTCGCCGCAGACGCCTCGGGCAATGCGTATGTGGCCGGCATCACGGTTTCGACGGACTTCCCCACGACCCCGGACGCGTTCGACACCTTGCCAGATGGCGTCGACGCCTTCGTGGCGAAGCTGAACGCCACGGGAAGCGGTCTCCTTTACGCCACATATCTTGGCGGCGGCAGTTATGACCGGGTATACGCCGTGGCGGTGGACGCCTCGGGCAGCGCCTACGTAACCGGCCAGACAGGTTCCGCGGACTTCCCTACGACCCTAGGCGCTTTCGACCGCTCGATCGGCGTCGAAGACGCCTTCGTCACGAAGCTGAACGCCACGGGAAGCGGTCTCCTCTACTCTACCTATCTCGGCGGCGGTGCTGGTGACTGGGGACACTCCATCACGGTGGACGACTCGGGCAGCGTCTACGTGGCCGGCGGCGCGGGTTCCGCGGACTTCCCGACCACCCCGGACGCGTTCGATCCGACGTTCAACAACGGCGGCGACGCGTTCGTGGCGAAGCTGACCGCCACGGGAGGCGGTCTCCTCTACTCTACCTATCTCGGCGGCAGCAATGATGATCGGGGATTGTCCGTCGCGGTGGACGCCCAGGGCAGCGCGTACGTGACCGGCGATACGTTTTCGACGGGCTTCCCCACCACCCCGGGCGCGTTCGACACCACGATCAACGGCTTCGATGATGCTTTCGTGGCGAAGCTGAACGCGACGGGGGGCGACCTCCTCTATGCCACCTATCTCGGTGGGGGCAATGGTGACCTTGGCTACTCCATCGCGGTCGACGCCTCAGGCAGCGCCCATGTACTAGGCTACACGATCTCGACGGACTTCCCCACGACCCTCGGCGCCCTCGACGCCTCGTACAATGGTGAACGAGACGCCTTCGTCGCGAAGCTGAGCGCGACGGGGGGCGGCCTCCTTAACGCCACCTACCTCGGCGGCGGCGGCTATGACGAGGGATACTCCGTCGCGCTGGACGCCTCGGGCAGGCCCTACGTGGCCGGGTGGACGAATTCGACGGACTTCCCCACGACCCCGGGCGCCTTCGACACCATGATCAACGGCTTCGGTGATGCTTTCGTGGCGAAACTGAGTGTGAACACCCCCCCTGCCCTCACCCTCCTCTCCCCCCTCGGCGGCGAGGTCTGGGATCCAGGCAGCGTCCACGCGGTCATGTGGACCGCCTCGGACGACTTCGACCTACCAGCCTCCCTGGTCGTGTTCCTCAACTACACCTCGAGCGCGGGGAGCGGCCCGATCTGCGGACCCGTTCCCGGCTCTCCCGGTCCGTGCGATTGGGTCGTGCCGAACATCGTCGCCACGGATGTCGTCGTCAACATCAGCGTCATCGACACGGACGGCCTGGAGGGGTGGGACCAGAGCGGACCGTTCACGATTCGGGCGCCTCCCAGCGCGCCTCCGGACGTGACCCTCACGTCGCCCCTCGGTGGCGAACGGTGGCTCGGGGGCTCGACCCACGCGGTCACCTGGTCGATGCAAGACGACGAGGACGCGGACGCGGATCTCACCGTCTACGTGAACTACACGACGGGAGGAGTCGCGACCACAGTCGTGGCCACTCTGGAGGGACGAGAGTCCTACCAATGGACCCTTCCCAACATCGAGGCGACGGACGTGGTGGTGAACATCACCGTCATCGACACGGGAGGCCGAAAGGGCTGGGACGAAAGCGGACCGTTCACGATCGAGGGGCCGCGACCGCCTCAAGACTTCCTCAGCCAGTGCGGGTGGCCCCTTCTCCTGCTCTTCCTGGCGGTCGTCCTCGTCCTGTTCCTTCTCGCTTGGAAGAGGAGGAAGAAACGCGAGGTCGAAGCCCGTCCCTCGGAGACCCAGAGTCCGCCGCAACCGCCGGGCGCATAGCGGGGACCGTGTGATGGAGGGGGGAGCGGCCTCCCGGACGGGCTCCGGCATGAGGCGTTTGAGGAGGGAACCGTCACCCGAACGTTGCGGACACCATCGCGGACCCGACGGCCCCGAAATCACTGACCAGGCGACCGGACCATCCCTCTTGGAGGGGAGAGGAACAACGGCTGGCACTGGATTGCGCGGCGCATGCGCTTCCGGCCCATGAGGAGCATCGCCGCCTCGAGGAGTGGATCGGACCCGAAGAACCGGTCCGCGATCTTCTTGATCCGCGCGCCCTGCGCGAGGGGCCCCCCCACGGAGTCCCGCCATCGCCGTTCGTACGCATCGAGGGGCGTCCCGTCGAGAACGTGGTCGGCGGCGGTGTTCCCCGCGATCCGCCCCGCGATCATCGAGACGTTGATCCCACCGCCATTCGTCGCCATCACGTGACCCGCCGCATCCCCCACCAGGAGGACTGGCGGCTTGACCGTCCGGTCCACCGGGCCGACGACGGGGACGTGCCCGCCCGTGCCCCTCGCCTCCGGCCATCCGTGCTTCGCGAGGAACTTCCGGAACAGCGCCCCGAGATTCCCATCGAAGTGCTGCCACGCCCCGAGTCCGACGTTCGCGCAACCGTCCTTGGGGATGACCCAGGCATAACCGCCCGGGGCGAGGCTCCCAAAGTACAGGTCCGTGACGTCGGAGAAGTCGCCCTCGACCGTGCAGCTCATCGCGGGGCCCGTGACCGGGTTCGGGAGGCCCACGGACCTCGCGACGCGGGACGACGGTCCGTCGGCGCCGACGATCACCTTCGCGGAGAATGTGCCGCGGTCCGTGACGACGTCGTGCCCGCGCACCTCCCGGCACGTCGTCTCCGTCCGGAGCTCCGCCCCCTCGGCGACCGCCTGGTCCGCGATCCCCTGGTCCATCCGGTCCCGCTCGACCGTGAAGCCGCGGAAGGGGATCTCCCAGTGCCGCCCGGCCGGGGACCAGAGGCGAAGGACGGGCGTGTCCGCCTGCCTCACGCGGTACGGCGCCACCATGAGGTCCTCGAGGCCATCGACGGTCGGGAAGATCGCGCGGACCTCCTCGTTCGTCGCGACGTACTCCCCGCACTGGACGGGGACGCCGACGACCTTCCGGCGGTCGAGGAGGAGCGTGTTCAGCCCTCGGCGTGCGGCGTACCGGGCCGCGGTGCTCCCCGCCGGCCCCGCCCCGACGACGATCAGGTCGAGCGTGCCCTCACCCCGCGCAAGTGGAAGACGGACCGCATGGAGAGGTAGTCGAGACGGACGTCCGTGAAGCCGGACGCGCGCATTGCGTCCGCGTACGCCTCCGCGGAATCCATCGCCGCGTACGACCGAACGAAGGCGACGAACGGCGGCTCCCGCCACTCGCGGCGGACCCGGCGCGGGACGAGGATCGACACGACCGCCGGAACCCCGATCGTAAGCCACGAGTCCATGAACGCGCGGCGCAGGCCCTCTCGCGGCCGCAAGGCCTCGAGGATGTGTGCCTCCCCGCCGGGCCTGAGGACGCGCGCCATCTCGTGGATCGCCGCCAACTTGTCGAAGAACTGTCGGAACGAGAAGGAGCAGTATACGCGATCCACGGATGCCGTCCGGAACGGCAGAGCTTCCGCGACGCCGCGGGAGAGGCCGAAGCGGTCCCCGGGAAGCCGTTTCCGCGCGACCCTCGCCATCATGATCGACGGCTCGAGGCAGTACACGGCGCGCGCGCCGAGGAGACGGGCGAAGCTCCCCGGTCCGGAGCCGAGTTCCAGGACGACGTCCGCCGCCGTCGCGGTCCGGGCGAGACGGTCCCGCCAGAACGGGATTCGACCGAACGTGTTCGCGAAGTTCACCCGGTCGTAGAACGGGAGGATGCGCTCCGTCGCTTCCTGGATGTCCCGCCATGCGGCGGCGCCCGGGCCGCGCGGCATCACGGGATCACGCTTTCCGGTGCACGACGAAGTCGGCAAGGCGCGCGAGGGAATCCCGGTGCGGTCCCGGACGGACGTCGTCGAGCGCCTCGAGGGC